>NZ_JBHVQS010000012.1:0-202018 GCF_042886435.1 Streptomyces sp. NPDC058000 | reverse complement strand
GGCGGTGGCGGGCGCCGCCGCCCGGCCGGGCGCGCGGGGCGGCGGGGCCCGCACCCCCCCCTGGCGGTCGGCCGGGGGGGGGCCCCCCAACCCCCCTGGGCCCGGGGCCACGCCCCTTTCCGCGGATGCGGACCGCGGTCGTTTGCGGGGTGGAGTCGCCCGGCGGACGGGGCGTCAGGAGCGTGGCCGTCCGCCGGGCGGGTAGTGGGGCTCCCGGCTCTGCACGAGCCTGCGGGAGCGCAGCCGGGCCCCGTCCCCCTCCTACGGGGCCCGGCGGGACAGGTGGGTCAGCCGCTCAACTCGTCGAAGCGGCGGACCAGTTCGGCGCGGCCGGCCTCGGTGAGGTCGCCGTGCACCCGCATCCGGGCCAGGCCGCCGTCGGGGTAGACGTCCAGGCGGACGTGGGTGGCGGTGACCCTGCGGGGCAGCACGAAGCGGTGCGGGGTGTCGGGCTGGAGCTTGGTCCTGGGCAGGATCTCGAACCACGAGGACGCGTCGTCCGGGTTCCCGTCGCAGCCCGAGAGCCGGGCCCAGCCGGCCGAGTTGCCCTTGAGGTAGGCGGTGTCGATCTCGACGGCGCGGACCTCGCCCTGCGCGGCGAGCTTGAACCGCACCCAGTCGTTGGTGCCCCGCACCCGGCGGCGGCGGTTCTCCCAGCCGTCGTCCATCTTGCGCGACAGGTCGGGCTGGATGATCTGGGTGGGCGAGGAGTAGAAGCGGTCCGAGGCGTCCTCGACGGTGCCGCCGTGCATCACCGAGGCCAGGTCGAGGGTGCCCAGGACGTCCAGCCACTCCGGGTCGGGGACCACCTCGCCGTAGACCCGGAGGCGGGCTATGCCGCCGTCGGGGTGCTGCCGGAGGCGGAGGTGGGTGAAGCGGCGCTCGGCGGTGACCTCGAAGCCGTTGGCGGCGTGGCCGCGTACGGGGGTGCGGGGGACCAGCTCCTCCCACTTCACACCGTCGGCGAGCAGGTCCTCGGGGCTGGGGCTGCCGGGCAGCGCGGTGGCCTCGACGGTGACCTGCTGCGGGTAGTTGCCGCGGAAGTGGGCGGTGTCGACGATGACGCCACGGATCACGCCGGGGGCGGCGAGACGGATCAGCGCCCAGTCGTGCTCGTCCTCGGTGGGGAAGGGGTTCTCGCCGTCGGCGCCCCGGCGGCGCCGGGTCTCCCAGCCGTCCATGATCTTGCCCTTGTGGCCGAAGTGCTCGGGGTCGAAGACCGCCGGGTTCGGCTTCAGCAGGTTCTCCCGCTCGGCGAAGAACTCGTCGTTGGCGGCGATCACACCGGCGCCGAAGCGGCGGTCGGCCAGGTCGACGAGGGAGGTGAACGAGAAGTCACCGCCGCGGTAGTCGGCGTACGGGTCGCCGCCGGAGTACGGCTGGGCGTCGTTGGCGTGCGGATCGGTGGAATCGGCGGCCGGGGTGGCGGACATGCGTTTCCCTTCTGCTCCTGTGTGCGGTGCTGGGGACCGCTCCACGGTCGCAGCGGGGCACCCGACAGGTCCATCGAAAGTTTGTGAGGAATATCTTCAGCCGGACTGAAAGGTGGCCGGGATGCCGTCGCCGCCGGCCCGCACGCACCCCGCCGGGGCGCATGCGCCGTCGCCCCTCACTCGCCGCCGTTCCGGCCCACGGTCGCCTGGGCGGAGGCCGCCTGACGGAGCGCGGCCAGCACCCGGGCGAGCCCGGGCGCCCCCTCGGAACCGCGCCGGGCGGCGGCGATCACATGGCGGCGCGGCTGGTCGGCGTGGAGCACCCGCAGGGCGACCCCGCTGCCGTGCCCGGGGGCCCGCAGGCCGCCCGCCATCGCCATCCGGGGCACCAGCGCCACGCCCATCCCTGCGGCGACCATCGCCCAGATCGCGCTCCAGTCGGCGGCGGCGTGCGCCTGTTCCGGGACGAAGCCGGCGCTCTCGCAGGCGGTGGTGGTGATCTGGGACCACGGGCCGCTGCTGCCGAAGATCCACGGCTCGCCGGCCAGGTCGGCCAGCCGCAACCCCGGCTCGGCGGCCAGCGGATGACCGGCCGGCAGCGCCACGTCCAACGGGTCGGCGAGCAGCGAGACCCGGCTGAACTTGGGGTCGCGCGGGGTGGGCGCGTGCGCGGCCAGCGACAGCGCCAGATCGACGCTGCCCTCGGCCAGCAGCTCGTACGCGGCCTCCGCCTCCGCCTCCCGTACGGTCACGGCCAGGCCCGGGTGGGTGCGGCGCAGCTCCTCGACGGCGGGGACCACCAGCGCCGGGATGGCGGTGGAGAAGGCCCCGACCCGCACCGTGCCGGCCTCCCCCTGGAGGTAGCCGAGGAGGTCCGCGTCGGCCCGCTCCAGCTGCGCGAAGACCGCCTCGGCGTGCCGCAGCACCAGTTGGGCGGCACCGGTGAGCCGGACCCGCCGGCCGTGCGCCTCCAGGAGCGTCACCCCGAGCGACTTGGCGAGCCCGGTCAACTGCTGCGAAACCGCCGAGGGCGTCATGTGCAGCGCCTCGGCGGTCGCGGTGACCGTGCCCACTTCCTGGAGGGTCCGCAGGATGCGCAGCTTCTTGATGTCCCAGTCGGCCATGCGGGCAGCGTACGCACCCGACGCGGCCGGCCCGGTCACCGCGGGCTGCCCGCCGCCCCCAGGGCCACCCCGGCGACGATCAGCGCCATGCAGAGCACCTGCATCGTGCTGATGCCCTCGCCCAGGAGGACCAGCGAGAGCAGCGCCACGCACACCGGTTGGAGGTAGTAGACGGCACCGGCGCGGGCGGCGCCGACCAGGGCGATCGCCTTGTTCCAGGTGAAGTAGGCGACGGCGGAGGAGCACACCCCGATGTAGAGCAGCGGTCCGGCCGTCCCGGCGGTGAGCGGGAAGCCGCCCTCGACGCCGAGGCTGACGGCGTAGGCGGGCACCAGCATCGCGGCGCCCAGCGCGAACGTCATGAACAGGAAGGAGAGCCCGCCGATCCCCTCGGGACGGCGGCGCAGCAGCGCGCTGTAGCCGGCGAAGGTGGCGGTGGCGGCCAGCATCCACAGGTCGCCGCCGGCGAAGTCCAGGTGCAGCACGGCGGTCGGCGAGCCCTTGCCGACCAGGGTGAGCACGCCCAGCAGGGCGATCACCATGCCCGCGATGCGGCGGGCGCCCAGCGGCTCACGGCCGCCGCGCCGGCCGCCGATCAGGTCGAAGAGGGCGATCATCATCGGCGAAGCGGCCGCGATCATCGCCATGTTGGTGGCCGAGGTGCTCTTCCCGGCCGTGTAGATCAGGGTGTTGAAGAGGGTGACGCCCAACAGGGCGGCCAGCGCCAGGAATCCGAGGTGCCGGCGGATCACCGACCACTCCCGGCGGACCTGCCCCAGGGCGAACGGGGCGACCGCCAGCAGCGCGATGTTCCAGCGCCAGAACGCGGTCTGGACCGGCGGTACGGTCTCGTGCAGGGCACGGGCGATGACGAAGTTGCCGGACCAGACGACGGTCGCCGTCAGGGCCAGGGTCAGCCCCACGGCCTGTGTGGACGGTGTGCGGTGTGCGCGGACCCGCTCCAGGACTGCCACGGTTTCCTCTCCCTCGATGGTGGATACGGATCCACCGTGGCAGCCCCTCACCCATCAGGTCTATCGAATACTTCAGACGATTCCTTTCATGAAAACTGAAAGGAATCGTCTGCGAGAGTCAGCCTCGGGCCGCCCGGCGGGCCAGGATCGCGGCCTGCCGCTCGTCGAAGCGGCGCGCCTGCCCGTCCAGGCCATCCAGGAACGCCCCCAGCTCCTCCTGGGCGGCGAGCCCCTCCGGGCCCAGCCCGCCGATCTCCAGCACCTTCAGGTAGCGCAGCACGGGCTGGAGTACGTCGTCGTGGTGGATGCGCAGGTTGTAGATCCCGCCGAGGGCCATCCGGGCGGCGGCCCGCTCGAAGCCGGGCATGCCGTGGCCGGGCATCCGGAAGCCGGTGACCACGTCCCGTACGGCGCACATCGTCCGGTCGGGGGCCAGCTCGAAGGAGGCACCGAGGAGGTTGCGGTAGAAGACCATGTGGAGGTTCTCGTCGGTGGCGATCCGGGCCAGCATCCGGTCGCACACCGGGTCGCCGGAGTGCCGGCCGGTGTTGCGGTGCGAGATCCGGGTGGCCAGCTCCTGGAAGGCGACGTACGCCACCGAGTGCAGCATGCTGTGCGCGTTGTCGGACTCGAAGCCCTCGGACATGTGGGCCATCCGGAACCGCTCCAGCTCGACCGGGTCCACGGCGCGGCTGGTGAGCAGGTAGTCGCGCATCACGATGCCGTGCCGGCCCTCCTCCGCGGTCCAGCGGTGGACCCAGGTGCCCCAGGCGCCGTCCCGGCCGAAGAGGGTGGCGATCTCGTGGTGGTAGCTGGGGAGGTTGTCCTCGGTGAGGAGGTTGACCACCAGCGCGGTGCGGCCGATCGCGGTGACCTTGGACTGCTCGGGGGCCCAGGGCTCGCCGTCCATCACCCCGTCGAAGTTCCGCCCGTCGCTCCACGGCACGTACTCGTGCGGCATCCACTCCTTGGCGATCCCCAGATGCCGGTTGAGCTCCTTCTCGACGACCTCTTCGAGGGCGTAGAGCAGTCGGGTGTCGGTCCAGGCGGCCTGGCCGCGCGCTCCGTCGAGGCGGTCGGGGGCGATGGTCACGGGTACTCCTGGGGACGACGGACCTACGGATCCGTAGGTTTGGACTTACGGCCCCGTAGGTTACGTCATCGTAGGTACGCCCCGGTTAAACACCTCCCCAAGGGTGAATCGCCCGCAAAGCTGATCAACTGCCGCTCTATGTCCGGTTTTTCGTGATCACTGGCCCGGGCATGCGAAAAGGGGCGCCCACCGGTCCGGGAAGGATCGGTGGGCGCCCCTGTGAAGGCGTCATGGGCGCGGGCGGACGGCCCGCGCAGGGCTTGGGTCAGCCCTTGGACTTGGCCTGCTTGCGGGTCTTGTCGGTCGCCATGACCAGCCCGGCGATGATCAGGAAGAGCACGATGGGCGTCACCACGTAGAGGCCGAGCGTCTGGATCACGCTCAGGCCCGGACCCGGGTCGTCACCGTCGTCGCGGGTGAGCGCAAACGCGGGGGACGACATCAGCAGCATCAGCGCGGTGCCGGCGGTGATGGTTCCGGCGCGCAGGGCGGTGTTCTTGACCTTGTTGCTCACCCGTTCAACGTAGCGGACGACACTCCACCCCGCGCGTCCGGGGTGGGGCAAGCGACATAGCGGCAGGCCGGAGCGCCCGGTGCGGCGCCCCGCAAGGGCCCGCGGTCGTCGCGCTCAGCGCGCGGAGGACGACAGCTCCCGCATCAACGCGTGCAGTCGGGGTGAGGCGGCCAGCTCTTCGAGGGTGTGCGGGCGGCCGTCGGGGCCGGCGATGGGGAGGCGCCAGTTGGGGTACTCGTCCCAGGTGCCGGGGAGGTTCTGCGGGCGGCGGTCGCCCACCGCGTCCGGGAGCCAGATGCCGACCATGCGCGCCGGGGTGCGCAGCAGGAAGCGGTGGACGGCCTTGACCACCGCCTCCTCGTTGCGGGCGCCCTCGGGCAGCAGTCCGTGGCGGGAGAGCGCGCCGAGCCATTCGCGGAGTTCGTAGGCGGCCCGGGTGCGTTCGCGCTCGGGTGGCCCGGCGAGCAGGCCGAGGCGTTCGCGCAGGGCGACGTCGGCGCCGGTGAGGCGGGCGGCGGTGGGCGGCAGGTCGTGGGTGGTGACGGTGGCCAGGCAGCCGGCCCGCCATTCGTCGGGGGCCAGGATCCGGGCCGGGGTGGCGGCCGGTTCCGGTGTCGGGTCGCCCCCGTCGGCGGTGGAGCCGTCGGCGGCGGTGGTGGCAGCGCTGGCATAGGACCGCTCGAACCACAGGACGGAGGTGCCCAGGACGCCCCGTTCGGCGAGCGCCTCGCGGACGCCCGGCTCGACGGTGCCCAGGTCCTCGCCGATCACCGCGGCGCCGGCCCGGTGGGCCTCCAGGGCCAGCACGGAGAGCATCGCCTCACCGTCGTAGCGGACGTAGGCGCCCTCGGTCGGCGGTCGGCCCTCGGGGACCCACCACAGGCGGAACAGGCCCATCACATGGTCGATGCGGAGCGCGCCGGCGTGCCGGAGGAGGCCGCGCAGCAGTGCGCGGTAGGGCGCGTAGCCGGCGGCGGCCAGGGCGTCCGGGCGCCAGGGCGGCAGGCCCCAGTCCTGGCCGCGGGAGTTGAAGGCGTCCGGTGGCGCCCCGACGGACATTCCGGTGGCGAACGCGTCCTGCTGGGCCCAGGTGTCCGCGCCGGAGGGGTGCACGCCGACGGCGAGGTCGTGGACGAGCCCGACGGCCATACCGGCTTCCCTGGCGGCCCGTTGGGCGGCGGCCAGTTGCTGGTCGGTGAACCAGGCGAGCCGGCAGTGGAAGTCGATCCGGTCCAGCAGCCGGTGGCGGATCCGGGCGGTCTGCGGTGAGCGGGGGTCGCACAGGCCGGCCGGCCAGCCGCGCCAGTCGGGGCCGTGCCGCTCGGCGAGCGCGCACCAGGTGGCGTGGTCGTCCAGGGCACGGCCCTGTTCGGCGAGGAAGTCGCAGTACGCGGCGCGCCGGCCGGGGCCGAGCGGGACGGTGCAAAGGAGTTCCAGGGCCTCCCGTTTGAGGGCCCAGACGGCGTCCCGGTCGATCAGTCCGCCGCGGTCGAGGACGTCGGCGCGCAACTCCCGGGCCCGGGCGGCCAGTTCGTCGGCGCGGGCCCGCGCGTCGCCGGCCAGCAGGGCGTACTCCGGGATCTGCTCGATGCGCAGGTGAACGGGGTCGGGGAAGCGGCGGGAGGAGGGGCGGTAGGGGGACGGGTCGGTGGGGGGCCCGGGGACCGCCGCGTGCAGCGGGTTGAGCTGGACGAAGCCGGTACCCAGGGCACGTCCGGACCAGGCGGCGAGGTCGGCGAGGTCACCGAGGTCGCCCATGCCCCAGGAGTGCCGGGAGAGCAGGGAGTAGAGCTGGACGAGGAAGCCGTGGGTGCGGCCGGGTGGGGCGGGCACCGTCTCGGGGGCGACGATCAGGTGGGCGCGGGCGGTGCGGCCGTCGGGGGCGTCGGCCCGGAGGTCGTGCACGCCGAGCGGGAGCCCGGCGAGCGCCGCGGGGTCCTGCGTGCCGCCGTACGGGGTGCCGTCCCGTACTTCCGCGCCGATGAGCGTGCCGTCTTCGGTGCGGACGCTCAGGACGGTGCCGTCGGGGAGGTCCGGGAGGCGCGGTGGCCGGCCGCTGCGGGCGGTGACGGTGAGCGGCAGCAGGGCGTGGCCGACGGTCTCCTCGTGGGCGGCGAGGGCGGTGCGGACGGCCTGCGGGGTGGAGGCGTCGACACCGAGTGCGGCGAGCACCGCGACGGCGGTGCCCTCGGCGATGTGGACGGTGCGGCCCGGTGCGGGCTCGTAGGACGTGGCGATGCCGTGGAGCCGGGCGAGCCGGGCGCGGCCCATGGCCGCTCAGACCTCCATCGACTCCGTGCCCAGTCCGGTGGCCGTCGGTTCGCTGGTCAGCGGGAGTTCGGCGGTGATGGGGACCTCGCTGGTGAGCGGGGCGCTGTGGGCGAGCGGGGGCTCGCTGGTGAGCGGCGGCTCGGTGAAGCTGAACGAGCCGGAGCCCTCCAGGCCGGAGTCGGGGCCGGACACCCCGTCGAAGAGCCCGGGCTCGCCGCAGGGTTTCGCGGCGAGCGCGTCGAGGAGGAGTTGAGCGGATGCGGCCACGAGCGGCCTCCCGTTCATCGGTAGTGGGGCACGTCTGCGGTAGTGGGACACGTTTGCCCTACCCAGTCGACACGAGCGCAGACGCCTTCACCTAGCAAACGTGACTCACGTCACAGTATGGCCCGGACCGGCGATTTCGCGGCGGGGAACGCCATGCGGCGCACAGAACGCCGGAAGGTGGCACTCCAGAACGTAATTCCTGCGGAGCGGAGCGCATCATGACCCGCCCGTGCCGGGGGGACGAAAGGGGCGGTCCGCCGGGTGTCCGGGAGCGCCCCCGAGGCCCGGTTGACACCCTCGCCGCCGCAATGGTGGGCTCACAGCCGAAGGTCTGTCCGATCGGGTACCGAGGGGTGTCGAAACCCCCGGTTCCGCGCCGCGCGCACCGCGACCACACGCCCGCACCGCGGCCCCGCCCACCGGGCAGGCCGCCGGGCGCGCGACGGCGACGCGGCGACCGGGCGGCGGGACACAGGGGGAACCGGCGGGAGCCGGTGAGCACGAGATTCGGGGACGAGGAGCGACCGTGCGAGTCCGGGGCGTTTGGGGCGGAAGAACCGGTAGGGGCAGGGGCGGCAGCCGTGCGCGGGTGGCGGGGACCACCGCGCTGGCCGCCGCCGTCATAGGAGGGCTGCTCACCGGCGTACCGGCCGCCCAGGCGGCTACAGCCGGCCCCGCCGCCGGCACCCCCGACCAGCCCGGCCGCCCCACCGACGCCGGCGCGCCGCCCGCGGTCTGGCCGCGCCCCCAGTCGATGCGGCAGCTCGGCGCGGCGGTCCCGCTCGGCCCGACGGCGGTGCTGGTGGCCGCGCCGGACACCGACCCGTACGCCCTCGACGTGCTGCGCGGGCTGCTGCGGGACGCCGGGGTGCGCACCGTCGCGCAGGCCGCGCCCGGCGACCGACTGCCCGCGGGCGGCCCGGTGCTGCTGGCCGGCGGCACGCCCGCGGACGACGCCCTACGGGCGCTGCGGGTGCCGCCCCGCGGCGATCTGCCGTCCGGCGGCTACCGGCTGGCCGTGGGCCAGGTTGCCGGCCGGGACACCATCGCGCTGGACGGCGTCGGCCCGGACGGCCTCTTCCACGCCGCGCAGACCCTGCGCCAGCTGGTCACCGACGGCCCGGACGGCCCGGACGGCCAGCGGCAGGTGGCCTCGGTGATCGTCCGGGACTGGCCCGCCACCGGCGTCCGCGGCACCACCGAGGGCTTCTACGGACAGCCGTGGAGCCAGCCGCAGCGGCTGGCCCAACTGGACTTCATGGGCCGCACCAAGCAGAACCAGTACCTCTACGCGCCCGGCGACGACCCCTACCGGCAGGCACGGTGGCGCGACCCGTACCCGGCCGCGCAGCGCGCCGACTTCCGGGCGCTGGCCGAGCGGGCCCGCGCCAACCACGTCACGCTCGGCTGGGCGGTGACCCCCGGCCAGGCGATGTGCCTGTCCTCGGAAGAGGACCTACGGGCACTGCGCCGCAAGGTGGACGCGATGTGGGCGCTGGGGGTGCGGTCCTTCCAACTCCAGTTCCAGGACGTCAGCTACAGCGAATGGCACTGCGCCGCCGACGAGGAGACCTTCGGGACCGGGCCGCAGGCGGCCGCCAAGGCCCAGGCGGGCGTCGCCAACGCGCTGGCCCGGCACCTCGCCGAGCGGTACCCCGGCGCCGCGCCGCTGTCCCTGATGCCGACCGAGTTCTACCAGGACGGGGCGACCGCCTACCGCAGTGCGCTGGCGGCGGCGCTCAACGACCATGTGGAGGTGGCCTGGACGGGCGTCGGCGTGGTCCCGCGGACCATCACCGGCGGCGAACTGTCCACCGCCCGCCAGGCGTTCGGCCATCCGCTGGTCACCATGGACAACTACCCGGTCAACGACTACGCGCAGGACCGGATCTTCCTCGGCCCCTACACGGGCCGCGAACCGGCCGTCGCCACCGGCTCGGCGGCACTGCTCGCCAACGCCATGGAACAGCCGTTGGCGTCCCGGATCCCGCTGTTCACCGCCGCCGACTACGCCTGGAACCCGCGCGACTACCGCCCCGAGCAGTCCTGGGAGGCGGCCATCGACGACCTCGCCGGCGGCGACCCCAAGGCCCGTACGGCGCTTGGCACCCTGGCCGGGAACGCCGCGTCGTCCCTGCTCAACCGCGAGGAGTCGGGGTACCTCCAGCCGCTCGTCGACCGCTTCTGGAAGGCCCGCGCGGCCGCCATCAACCACGGCCGGCCCGGCACCGACCCGGACTACGCCAAGGCCGCCCGGGCACTGCGGTCCGCGTTCGGCACCATGAGCAGCGCGCCCCGGGACCTGGCCTCCGACCTGCGGGCCGAAGTCGGGCCGTGGGCCGAGCAGTTGGCCCGCTACGGGAACGCCGGGGCGCAGGCCGTGGACACCCTCCTGGCGCAGGCCCGGAACGACGGCGACGCGGCCTGGGCGGCACAGCGCACCGTGCTGCGGTCGCGGACCGAGATCGGTCAGAGCCCGGTGACCGTCGGCAAGGGCGTCCTGGGGCCGTTCCTGGACCGGGCGATGACCGAGGCGGACGCCTGGACGGGGGCCCACGGCGGCGCCCCGACCCCGGACCACGGCGACGGCCGGACGTCGCTGACCGTGCCCTTCCCCCGCGTACGGCCGCTGGCCGCGGTCACCGCGCTCACCGGGCCGGGTCCGGCGGCCGGCGCGGTCTCCCTGGAGGCGCACGTACCGGGGGCCGGCTGGCAGCGCCTCGGCCCGCTGTCCGCGACCGGCTGGACGGAGGCCCGCACACCCGGGCTGCGTGCCGACGCACTACGCCTGACCTGGGACGACGGCACCCCGGCACCGTCCGTGCAGGCACTCACCCCGTGGTACGACGACGGCCCGCGGGCCGGCCTGGCGCTGTCCCGTACCGAGACCGACGCGCAGACCGGCGGCCGGACCACGGTGCAGGCCCTGCTCTCCTCCCGCCGCCCCGACGACGTGCACGGCCCGCTGACGGTCACCGCGCCCAAGGGCTTCACCGTCCACGCGCCCCGGGACGCGACCGCCCCGCGGGGCGGCACCGCGCTCGTCCCACTCGGCGTGGACATCCCCAAGGACACCCCCTCCGGGACGTACCGGGTCTCCGTCGCCTTCGCCGGCCAGGAGCAGCAGCTGACCCTCCGGGTCTTCCCGCCCACCGGCGGCCCCGACCTGGCGCGCGGCGCGGACACCACCTCCTCCGGCGACGAGACGGACGACTTCCCGGCGTCCGCGGCCACCGACGGCGACCCGAAGACCCGCTGGTCCTCCCCCGCCGAGGACAACTCCTGGTTGCAGTTCACCCTGCCCGGGCCGACCCGACTGGGACTGGTCGTCCTCCACTGGCAGAACGCCTACGCCGCCGCCTACCGGATCCAGGTCTCGACCGACGGCCGCACCTGGCGCACCGCCGCCACCGTCCGCGACGGCAAGGGCGGTCGGGAGGCGATCCGGATGGACGCCAAGGACGCCCGCTACGTCCGCATCCAGGGCGACAAGCGGGCGACGCGGTTCGGGTACTCGCTGTGGGGCGTCGAGGCGTACGCGGTGACCAGCGGGTGAGACGCCGGATGCGGTGCGGCGGGGGTTCCGAGGAGCCCCCGCCACACCGCATCCGCCGCCTCACCGACGCAAAAGCCCGGATCTAAGCCGATACGGCATCGATCCGGGCCAAGGCGTCATCCGCGCCGTACGGCTGCAAATAAGGCAGCCAGCGCGGGTCCCTATGCCCCGTGCCGATGATCCGCCAGGCCAGTCCGGACGGTGGGGCGGGCTGATGGCGGAGTCGCCAGCCGATCTCGGCCACATGGCGGTCGGCCTTGACGTGGTTGCAACGCCGGCAGGCGGCGACGACGTTCTCCCAGGTGTGCTGGCCGCCGCGGCTGCGCGGGATGACGTGGTCGACGCTGGTTGCGACGCCACCGCAGTACATGCAACGCCCGCCGTCCCGGGCGAACAGCGCCCGACGGGTCAGCGGGACAGGCCCCCGAAAGGGCACTCTCACAAAGCGCTTCAAGCGAACCACGCTCGGAGCCGGTATGACATGGGTCGCGCTGTGCATCAGGGCGCCGGATTCCTCAAGGCTGACGGCCTTCTCATTGAGGACGAGGATGAGCGCGCGGCGGAGCGGTACGACGCCGAGCGGCTCGTACGACGCATTGAGGACCAGGACGTGCGGCACGGGTGCCTCCTTGTACGCCGGCGGCGCGTGGCTCGCGCCGGGACGATCTCCCCACAGTGTCCCCCGGTGCCTGGTCGGAGCGCCACCATGACCGGGTAACGGGCCGGAGGTGTTTTCCACCACAGCGCCGCAGATCCCACCAGATCCGGCTCATTCCGGCCTTCCCGGGACCTCCTTGATCGAACACAGGCGCGGTCCGCCCGCGTTGCCCCGTTAGTGTGGTAGATCTGCCCGGCTTTTCTCGGGTCCCTGAGCGGGCCGGGCGTGCTGTCCCTCACGGAAGGTTCCGCTGTGTACTGGTCCGCCCCGTCGGCCGCCGCCGCGCCGCTGCGCACCGCCGCGTCCGGCTCAACCGGCCCGACCTCCCTAGACGAGGCCACCCAGAAGGCCACCAACGCCGCCGGCTGGATACAGGCGAACTGGGGGACGTGGCTCACGTCCGCCCTGCAGATCATCCTGATCATCGTGATCGCGGTGGTCCTGCGGCATGTGATCCGCCGCACCATCACCAAACTCATCGAGCGGATGAACCGCACCGCGACCGCCGCCCAGGGCACCGCGCTGGCCGGGCTGCTGGTCAACGCCGAACGGCGGCGGCAGCGCTCGGAGGCGATCGGCTCGGTGCTGCGCAGCGTCGCCTCGTTCGTGATCATGGGCACGGCCGCACTGACCGTGCTGTCCGTCCTCCAGATCAACCTGGCGCCGCTACTGGCCAGCGCGGGGGTGGCCGGTGTCGCGATCGGTTTCGGCGCCCGCAACCTCGTCACCGACTTCCTCTCCGGCGTCTTCATGATCCTGGAGGACCAGTACGGCGTCGGCGACGAGATCGACGCGGGCGTGGCCACCGGTACGGTCATCGAGGTCGGCCTGCGGGTCACCAAGCTGCGCGGCGCCAACGGCGCGATCTGGTACATCCGCAACGGCGAGGTCAAGCGGATCGGCAACCTCAGCCAGGGCTGGTCCACCGCCTCCGTCGACGTGCTGATCGCCGCGGACCAGGACCTGAAGCGGGCCCGCGCGGTGATCACCGACGCCGGCGAGGCGATGTCCAAGGCCGAGCCGTGGAACGAGCAGCTGTGGGAGCCGGTGGAGGTGCTGGGCCTGAGCGAGGTGTCGCTGGACACCGTCACGCTCGGCGTCTCGGCCAAGACCATGCCGGGCAAGGCGGGCGGCGTCGAGCGGGAGCTGCGCTGGCGCATCAAGCAGGCGTTGGACGCGGCCGGCATCCACCTCGCGCCGCGCCCGGCCCCCGAGGAGGAAGAGGAGACGCCGGCCGACCCGTCCGCCGCCGTCGCCGCTCCCTCGGTGCTCGGCAACCCGTCGTCGCCGCAGTCCCAGGCGACGACGCCGCTCGCACCGCCGCAGTTGGGGAAGTAACTCCCGCACCACACAGACACCGAGGGGCATGTGACCCAGATCACATGCCCCTCTGTCATACGTACCGCGGTCCCGCTTCGTGTGCGGGGTGTCGGCACCAACGACACCAACGACGGAGAAGGAGACTTCACCATGAAGATCCGCAATCGCGTGGCCACGGGGGCCGTCGCTTCGGTTCTGATGCTCGGCAGCGCGGCGGCCCTGACCGCCGCCGCCCCCGCGTCCGCCACGGCGCGGCCGCAGATCAAGAACGACCTCACCTGCACCACCAACAGCGACGGCCGCCGGGGCACGGCGGACTGCACCAACAACACCAACCGCACCATCGGCTTCCGGGTGACCGTGGTCTGCGGCTGGTGGCCCGACCAGACCGGCCCCTGGCGGACCCTCAACCCGGGCGCCCGCGACCACTCCGAGGCCACCTGCGACGGCGGCACCGGCGTCGGCAGCGTCAACTGGGAAGAGGGCTGAGGCGGGCCGAGGTCCGGTTGATTTCCTGACGAGGGCGGGCCGGCCGGTGGCAGGCAAGGGGCCGGCCGGCCCGCAGCCCCGGGGGGCGCCCCGGCGACGGGGTACGACCACGGGGGCACGAGCACGGGGGACGCAGGGGGGTATCGGGGGACGACGGGGGACACGGGGGACCACCGAGGGGCGTACCGGCCGACCGCCGGGCGCCCCTCTCTCCGTGCGCTCCCCCCGCCCGTCCGGAACCACAACCCTCGCCCACACCATTGACGCGCACCTGACGGGCGGCCTACCTTCCTTCCCAGTAATTGGAAGGTTTCCTAACAGACACCTTCCGGTCAGATTCCGCACGGAACACGGGGTGGGCAGCAGCCATGGCCGCAGCAGGACAGGGAACACCGGGCACGCCGAGGGTGCTCCGGGCGATGAACGACCGGGCCGCACTGGACCTCCTGGTGTCCCAAGGCCCGTTGACCCGCACCCAGATCGGCGAACTGACGGGACTGTCGAAACCGACCGCCTCCCAGCTGCTGGCCCGACTGGCCGCGGCCGGACTGGTCCGGACGACCGGCAACGTCACCGGCCGCCCCGGGCCCAGCGCCCAGCTCTACGAGATCAACCCGGCCGCCGCCCACGTCGCCGCGCTCGCCGTGGACCAACTGGGCCTCACCGCGGCCGTCGCGGACATCACCGGGCAGGTGCTCGGCGAGGAGCGGATCGACACCACGGCGGTCCCCGACGACGCCACCGACCTGACGGCCCGGCTCGTCACACAGGCCGTGGACGGGGCGCTGGCCAAGGCCGGGCTGAACCGCGGGCAGCTGCACCGCGCGGTCATCGGCACGCCCGGCGCGCTCGACCCGCAGACCGGCCTGCTGCGGTACGCGCCCCACCTGCCCGGCTGGCAGTCGCGGGCACTGCGCGAAGAACTGGCCGAGGTCCTCGGCGTCCCGCTCGTCATCGAGAACGACGTGAACCTGGCCGCGGTCGCCGAACAACACGACGGCGCCGCCCAGGACTTCGACGACTTCGTACTGGTGTGGGTCGACGAGGGCGTGGGCGCCGCCATCGTGCTCGACGGCCGGCCGCTGCGCGGAGCCACCGGCGGCGCCGGCGAGATCGGCTACATGCCGCTGCCCGGCGCACCACTGGCCCGGGACGGCGACCGCAGCGCCGCACGGCCGGACGCCGGCGGCGGGTTCCAGCGCCTGGTCGGCACCCCGAGCATCATCGAACTCGCCCACGCGTACGGCGCCCCGGAGGTCCGCACCGCCGCCGAGGCACTGGCCCGGGACGACGTACGGGCCGAGGTGGCACGGCGCCTGGCGACCGGCCTGGCCGCCGTGGTCGCGGTGGTCGACCCCCGCCTGGTGGTGCTCTCCGGCGAGGTGCCGCAGGCCGGCGGGGAGGCCCTGCGGGCCCTGGTCGAGGAGGAGTTCACCGGGCTCGCGCTGCCCCGCCCCGAGATCCGGATCAGCGACATCGCCGGGAACCCCATCCTCACCGGCGCACTGCGCACGGCACTCGCCGAGGCCCGCGACGAGGTCTTCGACACCGCGTGAGCCCCCTCGCCGCCCCGGCCGACCCGCCCCGCCAGGCCCCAAGGAACCCCTGACGTAAGGAAGTCCGCATGCCGCTCACGCGCCCGGGTGTCCGACCACGTCCTCAGCTCCGTCCGCGCCCCCGTCCGCGGCTCCTTCGCCTCCCGGTGGCCCTGGCCACCGCCGGGCTGCTCGCCGCGGGCTGCGCCAACCCCGGTGTCGGCAGCGACCTCGACGACCCCACCCGACCGGTCACCCTCACCTTCTGGCACGGCTGGTCCAACCCCGGCGAGGTGAAGGCCATCGACGACAGCATCGCGCGCTTCGAGAAAAGCCACCCCACCATCACGGTGAAGGCGGTCGGCAACGTCTCCGACGACACCATGAACCAGGCGCTGCGGGCCGGCGGCAGCGACGCCCCCGACGTGGTGTCGTCGTTCACCACCAAGAACGTCGGGCAGTACTGCTCGTCCGGAATGTGGGCGGACCTCGACCCCTTCATGAAGAAAACCGGCGTGGTGAAGGAAAAGGTCTTCCCGAAAACACTGCTCAGCTACACGCAGTACCGCGGCCGACAGTGCGCACTACCACTGCTCGCCGACACCTACGGGCTGTACTACAACGAGGACGCGTTCAGACAAGCCGGCATCTCCCGCCCCCCGCACACCATGTCGGAACTGAAACGGGACGCCGCGAAACTCACCCGGCGCACCAAGGACGGCGGTTACCGACAAGTCGGCTTCATGCCCAACTTCCGGCTCTATCAGAACAGCCCGGACCGGCTCTTCGCACAATGGGGTCCCCGCTACTTCGACCGGAACGGCAAGGCCCAACTCGCCGAGGACCCGTCGACCCGCGACTTCTTCACCACCCAGCGGGACCTCGTCGACGCGCAGGGCGGATACCGCGCGACGGAGAAGTTCCGCACCACCTTCGGCGACGAAATGTCCGCACAGAACGCCTTCCTGCGGCAGAAGGTGGCCATGCACATGGACGGTGAATGGCGCGGACTGATGCTCAAGGAGGCCAAGGCGCCGTTCAACTGGGGCGTCGCGCCGATGCCGGTGCCCGACGACCAGGCCGACACCTACGGCCGGGGCTATCTCACCGGAACCATCGCCGGTATCGCCCACAGCAGCCAACACCAGAACGCCGCCTGGGAACTGGTGAAATTCCTGACCACGGACACCGACCAGGTCGTCGCCTTCGCCAACGCCATCCATAACGTCCCGTCGACGAACGCCGCACTCACCTCCCCCAAACTCGACGCCGACCCGGACTTCCGCGCCTTCCTCGGCATCGCCCGCAATCAGCACAGCACCACACTGCCCCCCTCCAACAACGGCGCCATGTACCTCCTCTCGCTACAGGACTTCTCCTACGCCGAGGAAGCCGGAAAGGTTCCCGACCTCGACGCGGGACTGCGCGGACTCGACGCGCGGATCGACGCCGACAACCTCCAGTCCGAGAACTGACGGAGCCTGCCATGGCAGCCACGCTCTCCCCCGCCCCGGAACTGCGGCGCAAACACCGCCGCGAACGCCTCCGCATCCTGGGATTCCTCTCCCCCTGGCTCGTCGGATTCTCGGTCTTCTTCGGCTACCCGCTGATCGCCACCGTCTATTTCTCCTTCATGCACTACAACCAGATCGAGCAGCCCGCCTTCGTGGGCCTGCGGAACTGGAAATACGTACTGACCCAGATGCCGCTGTTCGGGCCCGCCCTGTGGAACACCCTCTGGCTGGTCGTGGTGATGGTGGCGCTCCGGGTGGTCTTCGGCCTGGGCATCGGCCTGCTCATCACCAGGATCAAATCGGGCGCCGGGTTCTTCCGCACCGCGTTCTACCTGCCGTATCTGGCACCACCGGTGGCCGCCACCGTCGCGTTCGTCTTCCTGCTCAACCCGGCGACCGGCCCGGTCAACGAGATCCTCGGAGCGGTCGGCATCCCGGCCCCGGAGTGGTTCAACGACCCGGCCTGGGCCAAACCGTCCCTGGTCCTGCTGTCCCTGTGGGGCATCGGCGACCTGATGGTGATCTTCATGGCGGCACTGCTGGACGTCCCGAAGGAGCAGTACGAGGCCGCCGAACTGGACGGCGCCGGCGCCTGGGGGAAGTTCCGCTACGTGACGTGGCCGTCGATCACCCCGATCGTGCTGTTCGCGGTGGTCACCGGCGTCGTGCAGACCATGCAGTACTACACCCAGGCACTGGTCGCCGGGAAACTCGCCTCCGGCGTCTCCATCGGCCCCGGCTCCGTCATCCAGCCCGGCTACCCGGACCACGCCACCCTGACGGTGCCCCAGCTCATCTACTCGCTGGGCTTCCAGAACTTCAACACCGGTGCGGCCTGCGCCCTTTCCCTGGTGCTGTTCGCCATCGCGATGGCCGTCACCACCCTGCTGATGCGCAAGCGCGCCGGCCTGCTCCCGGCGGACGACTGACCGCCAAGACCAAGGAGTGATCCGACGTGACCACCACGACGCTCACCCGGCGCCCGGGCCGGGCCCGCACGCCCGGCACCGCCGGCGCCCCGGCCGCCCGCGCCCGCCGCAAACGGCTGCTGCACTGGATCGCCGTGCACGCGGTGGCGATCGCCGCCGCCCTCTTCTTCCTCCTGCCGTTCGTCTTCGTGTTCCTGACCTCCGTCATGAACGACGACCAGGCGATGAGCGGCGAACTGTGGCCGCACGAGTGGAACTGGTCCAACTACGCCGCCGTGTTCACCACCCCGGGCTTCCTCGACTGGTGGAAGAACTCCCTGCTCTACGCGGGACTGGGCACCCTCTTCACGGTCTGCTCGGCGATCCCCGCCGCCTACGCGCTGGCCCGCTTCCGCTTCCGCGGCCGCCGCACCGCGATGATCCTCGTCATCTCCACGATGATGCTGCCGCCCCAGGTCGTCGTCATCCCGATGTACCTGGTGTGGGCGCAGCAACTGCACCTGACCGGCTCGATCTGGCCGCTGGTCATCCCGATGGCGTTCGGCGACGCCTACTCCGTCTTCCTGCTCCGCCAGTTCCTCCTGACGATCCCCCAGGAATACGTGGAGTCCGCGAAGGTCGACGGCTGCGGCGAACTCCGCACCCTGCTGCGGATCGTCATCCCGATGGCCCGCCCCGGCATCGCCGCCATCGCCCTCTTCCAGTTCTTCTACTGCTGGAACGACTACTTCGGCCCGCAGATCTACACCGCGCAGAACCCGGCGGCCTGGACGCTCTCCTACGGCCTGGAGTCCTTCAAGAGCGCGCACTCCGTCAACTGGAACCTCACCATGGCCGCCACGGTGCTGGTCATGGCCCCCGTCATCCTCGTTTTCTTCTTCGCGCAGAAAGCCTTCGTCGAAGGCGTCACACTCACCGGAGTGAAGGGCTGAAACGACATGAAGCTCGCAGTGGTCGGCGGCGGCTCGACCTACACCCCCGAACTCATCGACGGCTTCGCGCGGTTGCGTGACGCCCTGCCGGTCACCGAACTCGTGCTGATCGACCCGGCCACCGAACGGCTGGAGCTGATCGGCGGACTGGCCCGCCGGATCTTCGCCCGACAGGACCACCCGGGAAAGATCACTTGGACCGACGACCTCGACGCCGGCCTCGACGGCGCCGACGCCGTCCTCCTCCAGCTGCGGGTCGGCGGACAGGCCGCCCGCAACCAGGACGAGACCTGGCCGCTGGAGTGCGGCTGCGTCGGCCAGGAAACCACCGGCGCGGGCGGTCTCGCCAAGGCACTGCGCACCGTCCCGGTCGTCCTGGACATCGCCGAACGGGTCCGCCGCCGCTGCCCGGACGCCTGGATCGTGGACTTCACCAACCCGGTGGGCATCGTCACCCGGGCCCTGCTCGGCCACGGCCACAAGGCCGTCGGGCTGTGCAACGTGGCCATCGGCTTCCAACGGAAGTTCGCGAAGCTGCTCGGGGTGACCCCCGAACGGATCGAGTTGGAGCACGTCGGCCTCAACCACCTCACCTGGGAACGCGCCGTCCGCGTCGACGGCAAGGACGTCCTGCCCAAGCTCCTCGCCGAACACGGCGACGCCGTCGCCGCCGACATCCGCATGCCGCGCCCGCTCCTCGACCACCTGGGCGTCGTCCCCTCCTACTACCTGCGCTACTACTACCAGCACGACGCGGTCGTGGAGGAGCTGCGCACCAAACCCTCCCGCGCCGCCGAGGTCGCCGCCATCGAACGCCAACTCCTCGACCTCTACGCCGACCCGACACTCGCCGAGAAGCCCGAACTCCTCGCCCGCCGCGGCGGCGCCTTCTACTCCGAAGCGGCAGTGGCACTGACGTCGGCACTGCTGGGCGGCGGTGACGGGGGCGGTAACGGGGGCGGTACGGCCGCGGAGATTGGGGCAGCCACGGCGATCGGGGCGGCCGGGGAGATCGGGGCGGCCGCGGCGATCCGAGCGGCCGGGGGGATCCAAGCGGCCGGGGAGATCAGGGTGTTCGGGGAGATCGGGGCGGGGGCCGGGCCCGGGAGCGCTGCGGCCGGCGGGGCCCGGGACACCACCGCCCGACCGGCCGGCGACGTCCAGATCGTCAACACCCTCAACAACGGCACGCTGCCGTTCCTGCCGGACGATGCGGTGATCGAGGTCCCGGCGGCGGTGGGGCCCCGGGGGGCCTCCCCCCTCCCCCTCCGCCCCCTCGCCCCCCTCTTCGCCGGACTGGTCGCCAATGTCACGGCCTACGAGCACCTGGCCCTGGAGGCAGCCCTCAAGGGCGGCCGCGACCGGGTCTTCTCCGCACTCCTCGCACACCCCCTCATCGGCCAGATCGACTACGCGAACCGGCTCACCGACGAGCTGATCGCACACAACCGGGAGCACCTCACGTGGGCCTGACCGGCACAGCGCTCGCCATCGACGCGGGCAACAGCAAGACCGACGTGGCCCTGCTGGCCACGGACGGCAGGATCCTCGGCCGGGCCCGCGGCGGCGGCTTCCAGCCCCCAGTGGTGGGCACCGCCCGCGCCGTGGACGTCCTGACCCCCCTGATCGCCGCGGCCCGGGCCCAGGCCGGGCTGACCGACAACGGCCCGGTCGCCCATCTCTCCGCCTTCCTCGCCAACGCCGACCTCCCCATCGAAGTGACCCACCTGACCGCCGAGATCACCGCCCGCGGCTGGGCGGACACCGTCACCGTCCGCAACGACACCTTCGCCCTGCTCCGTGCCGGACTCCCCGACCACGGCGAACCGTTGGGCGTCGCCGTGGTCTGCGGCGCCGGCATCAACTGCGTCGGTCTCGGCCGCGGCGGAGCGACCGCCCGCTTCCCGTCCATCGGCCGCCTCTCCGGCGACTGGGGCGGCGGTGCCTTCCTCGCCGACGAGGCCCTGTGGCACGCGGCCCGCGCCGAGGACGGCCGTGGCGCACCGAGCGAACTCGCCCGCGCGCTACCGGCCCACTTCGGCCTGGCCACCGTGCTGGAACTGATCGAAGCCCTGCACCTGCACCGGATCCCCGACGCCCGCCGGCACGAACTGACCCCGCTCCTCTTCGCCCTCGCCGCGGACGGCGACGCCGTCGCCCGCTCCGTCGTGGCCCGCCAGGCGGAAGAGATCGCCCTGATGGCCACCGTGGCCCTGGGCCGCCTCGACCTCCTCTCCGAACCGACCCCGGTCATCCTCGGCGGCGGCGTCCTCGCCGCCCGGCACCCCCTCCTCCACGACCACCTCACCCACCTCCTCGCCGAACACGCCCCCAAGGCGATGCCCCACGTCATCACCGCACCCCCCGTCCTCGGCGCCGCCCTCGACGCCCTGGACCAGACGAACCCGGCACCACCCCCACAGGCTTACGAGCGGCTGCGGTCGGAGTGGGCATAGCGCCCGGGCCCGCGGCCCATCAGCGGCACATCACCCGCAAGTCAACGCCACATCAGCGGTATCGGTCGGTCGCCTGCCGGCGGAGTGCGGGGGCTGACGTCATGCCTGGCCAGGGAATCGCTCAGCCCACCTGAACGCAGTCGCCTCTGCGGGTCTCGGTGCGTTCGCCAGGTCCGAGGATCAGGTCGGCGGGCGGCGGGGAGTGGTCGCTTTCCGTGATGATGGTGATGGGGTGGTCGGTGTCGTTGATGACGGGGGTGAGGGTGCCGTCGGCGGAGTGGAAGAGGGGGTAGGTGCCGGCCGGGTTGATGTAGGTCGTGCTGCCGATGGTGAGGAATCCGCTGGCCGGGGCGGGGTGGGCCGGGGTGGCCGGGTCCCTGGTGGTGGCCTTGGCGGTGGCCTTGGTGAGGGGGGTCAGGAGTCGGTTGATGCGGCGCATGGCGTGCCTCCGGCGCTTCGGGGGTTGGCGGGATGACCAACCTTTCGTAACTCAGCGTAGTCGGAGGGGGTGGGTTCGTCAGCGGCGCGTGGGAGTGAAGTGGGGGGGCGTGCGGGGCATGGTGCACGCGCCGCCGGTCAATCGTCGAGCGGCAGCGCCAGGTCGCGTACGTGGCCGGCGAGGAGGAGGACGGCGGCGTCGACGGCGGCCTGGGGGTCCTGGGCGCGGATGGCATCGGTGAGGCGGGAGTGCGGGTCGGCGGGAGCTGCGTCGGCGGTGTCCAGGCAGGCGGCGCGCCGGAGTTCCTCGCGCAGGGCGGCGCTGAGGGAACGGTAGATGTCGGCGAGCACGGGGTTGGCGCTGGCCTCGGCGACCAGGATGTGGAACTCTGCGTCGGCGGCGGTGAACGCCTCGCTGTCGTGGTGCGCGAGGGCGGCCTTGCGGCGGTCCAGGGCGGCCTCGATGCCGGCGAGCTGTTCGTCGGTGCGGTGCTTGGCGGCCTGGCGGGCGGCGACCACGTCGAGCCCCTGGCGTACCTGGGTGACGTGGCTGAGCTCGGCGCGTTCCAGGCGGCGGCGGAGGGCGACCGCGCTGTCGTCGTCGGAGATCACGAAGGTGCCGTCGCCCTGCCGGGGTTCGAGGAGGCCGGAGTGGACGAGTGAGCGGACGGCCTCGCGGACCGAGGCGCGGCTGACGCCGAGGGTCTCGGAGAGGGCGCTCTCGGGCGGGATGCGGCTGCCCACGGGCCAGATCCCGTTGACGATCTGGCCGCGGATCTCGTCGGTCGCGGACTCCACGAGCGACACCCGGCCCTTCCGGACGGTCTGCACTCGATCACTCCCCTTCTCGCAGGACGGACATCTTCGGGTGGCGCAGGAGCCGGACGGGTCCGGCACGGGCGGCCCGGGGTGGGCGGTGCGGGTCCCGTGGTGCGGGACTCCGGACGCGTGTCACCCGGGGCGGCGGCCGGCGGTGGAGCGTCCGATCCGGGTCGCCTGATGTCCGACGATTCCTCGTAAGGGTAATGCGGGGCGGCTGCGGCCCGTCCCGGCCCGGAGGGGCGGCGGGGGCGGGCGGGGAACCGCAGTGCGGCGGGCGGGCGTGGTGGAGGGAGGGAGGCGGGGGTGCGCCGTCGTGGGGTGTTCGGCGTTTGGTGTTTGGCGTTCCGAACAAGATCGGGTCAAGTCCGGTGTGGTGGTCGGGCGGCCCGGACATACTGACGGCCGTGCGCCCGTGCTCGTGGGCGCCGGGCGCGGGGTCGGCCCGCAGTCAGCGACCTAGGGGGTGGTTCGTCGGTGTCGTCCGTATCGTCCGTGACGCCGGTTTCCCCGGTGCCGTCCGCGGAGCCGGCGCCGGCCGGCCGTGCCGCGCCGGGTGCCCGCCCGGGCGCGCGCCGGCGCACCGCCTGGGCCGAGGGCTTGGACCGGCTGCGGGCCGCGGCGACGACCGAGCCGGGTCGGCTGCGCGCGATCGGTGCGGTGCTGGCGCTGCTGGTCGTGGTGTTCGGGGCGGCCACCGCCTGGCAGGTGACGGACCGGTCCGCGGCCGCCGATGACGTCGTACTGCGCAGCCAGCCGCTGACCGCGGACGCGGCGAGCGTCTTCCGGTCGTTGGCGGACGCCGACACCACGGCGGCCGGCGGGTTCCTGGCGGGCGGCACGGAGTCCGTGGCGACCCGGAAGCGGTACGAGGCGGACCTCGCGACGGCGTCGCAGCTGCTGGTGAAGGCGGCGGCGAACGCGCGGGTGCCGGGCGCGGAGGGCGGCGCGGCGGATCGGGCCGGGGAGCAGATCGCCCGGCTGAACCAGTTGCTGCCGCGGTACACCGGGCTGATCGAGACGGCCCGGACCAACAACCGGCAGGGGTTGCCGCTGGGCGGTGCCTATCTGCGGTACGCGAACGCGCAGATGCGGACGGAACTCCTGCCGGCGGCCCAGGCGTTGTACGAGGCGGAGACGCAGCGGCTGGCCGCCGACCAGGCCCGGGCCACGGCGTGGCCGTGGTTCGCGCTGGCCGTGGGGGGCAGTGCCCTCGGGGCGCTGGTGTGGGCGCAGCGCCGGCACTACCGGCGTACCAACCGGGTGTTCAACCGCGGTCTGCTGGCGGCGACGGTGGCTTCGGTGGCGGTGCTGGTGTGGCTGGCGGCCGGGCACGCGGTGGCGCGGGCCGGGCTGACCGATGCGTATGAGCACGGCACCCGGTCGTTGCAGGCGCTCAACACCGCGCGGATCGACGCGCTGCGGGCGCGGGCGGACGAGAATCTGACGTTGGTGGCGCGCGGCGCGGTGCTGACGCCTGACCAGAAGGACTTCTACGAGGTCGACTTCCAGGCGAAGATGGGGCATCTGGCGGGCGCGGCCGGCCCGGGGTCGGTGGCCACCGCGGGTGAGCTGGGGAAGGCGCTGGCGCTGGTGGACGACGAGGCGGGGCGGCGGCCGGTGCGGGACGCGGTGGCGGCCGTCGGGGAGTGGCGGACGCGGCACGCCGCGGCGCGGGCGGCGGACGACAAGGGGGACTACGACCGGGCGTTGGCGCTGGTGATCGGTGGGGGCGGTGCTACGGGCGCGTCGTTCGACCGGGTGGACACCGGGTTGGGTCGGGCGTTGGTGCACGAGCAGGCGCGGTTCCGGACGACGGCGGACGGTGGGCGCGCGGGGTTCCGTCTGTTGGCGGTGGGTGCCGGGGTGCTGGCGGTGCTGGCGGCGACGGCCACGGTGCTGGGCGTCGGGCGCAGGCTGTCGGAGTACCGGTGAGGGGGCCTGGGGTGCGGGTGATGCGCGGGCGGGGGCTGCGGGATCTGCGGGCCGTGCTGGCGCCGGTCGCGGCGGGTATGGCCGTGATGGCGGCGGCCGCGACGGTGTTGGTGCCCGCGCTGGGTCGCGGTGCGCACCCGGAGGTGTCCGGGCCGGTGGCGGAGCACCGGGCGTACGGGCCGGGGACGACGCGCGCGACGCCGGCGGGGGCGCGTTGTACGCCGGGCACCGCGGCGGAGAGCCTGCGGCCGTCGCCGGCCGACGGGCCGGCGGTGGAACGGATCAAGGAGAAGGGTCAGCTGGTCGTCGGGGTGGACCAGAACACGTACCGGTGGGGGTACCGGGACCGGGACACGGGCGCGTTGGAGGGCTTCGACATCGATCTGGCGCGGGCGATCGCCAAGGACATCCTGGGGCCGGGCGCCAAGGTCGTGTTCCAGGCGGTGCCCACCAACCAGCGGATCCCCGCGGTGCAGCAGCGCACGGTGGACATGGTGGTGCGGACGATGACGATCAACTGTGAGCGCAAGGAGAAGGTGGCGTTCTCGACGGCGTACTTCCAGGCGGGGCAGCAGGTGCTGGCCCCGAAGGCGTCGCCGATCACGGCGTTCGACGATTCGCTGCGCGGCAGGCGGGTGTGCACCGCGGACGGTTCGACGGGGGAGTCGGAGCTGCGGCGGCGCAGTCACGGTGCGCGGGTGCTGACCGCGCCCAATCAGCTGGACTGCCTGGTGCGGCTCCAGTTGGGCGAGGCGGACGCGGTGGTCACCGACAGTGCGTTGGCGGCGGCGCAGGCGGCGCAGGACCCGACGGTGGAGTTGAAGGGCAAGCCGTTCACGGACGAGTCGTACGGCGTGGCGATGAACAAGGACGACCCGGATCTGGTGCGTCGGGTCAACAAGGTCCTGGACGACTACCGCAGCGGCGGGGACGACAGTCCGTGGATGCGGGCGTACCGGAAGTGGCTGAAGGCCGATCTGCCGGGCATATCGGGGCCGCCGGCGCCGGAGTACGGCGACTGAGGGCGGCCCGGGCGTGGTCGGGTGCCCCACGGAGCGTCCGATGGGGTCACTATGGAGGGGCTGGAGCGGGGGAAGGGGAGCCGAAGGGCCGGCGAGCGAGCCGGGCGCACCAACCGCCGTGCACGGTACGCGTATTGGAGAGGTGAACGATGGGGGTCCCTGGACCCTTCCCCGGCTCGGCGGGGAGGCCCGATGCCCCGGTGCTGGACCGGGAGGAGGCGGACCGTGCGCTGGCGCGGCTCGGCGCCGAGTACGAGGCGATCGAGAGTTCGCTGCTCGCGTTGCAGGACCATGCCGGCCGTCGGCTCCTGGAGGGCGCCGACCTGTCGGGCGTCACCAAGGAGCGGTGGGCCGAGACGGAGCGGTCCCTGGCGGTGCTGTGGTCGTTGTTCGACGCCTATACGGAGGTGTTGGCGGCGGCCCGGGAGGTGCGGGGGCGGCGGCGTTGGCCGTCCGCGGAGGATCTGGCGGAGCTGTCGGAGGTGCTGCGCGGCGGTGCGGTGCCGGTGCCGGCCGGGGCGGGTGACGGGGGCGGCGACGGCGGGCCGGGCCCCGAGGTACCCCCTGCTCGCGCGGAATGGGGAGGAGAGGGCCGGCTCGGGCTGGAGGAGCTGGTCGGCCGGTTGACCGGGCTGTACGCGCGGTCGTTGGACGTCATCGTGGCGGCGGACGCGGTGTGGTCGGCGCTGCCGGCCCGGATAGACCTGTTGGCCGAGGAGCTGCGGCGGACGCGGTCGTTGGCGCATTCGGTGGGGGTGCGTCCCGGGGAGCATCCGGCGGGCGACGATCTGGAGCGGATCACGGACGAGTTGGCGCGGTTGCGGGCCCAGGTGATCGCGGATCCGTTGGCGTTCTGGGTGTCGTCGGGGGCGGGGAGTGCGGCGCCGGGCGGCGGTCGTCCGGACACCGTCCGGTACGACCGGGCGGCGCGGGCGTTGGAGGACATCCGGCGCGAGGTGGCGGCGGTGCTGGACGTGCGGCAGGACGCGGAGCGGCGGCTGATGGTGCTGCGCGACGTGCTGTCGCGGGCGGACCGTACGTTGACCGAGGCGCGGCAGGCGCGCGGTGAGGTGCTGGCGAAGATCGCCGCGTCGGAGGTGCCGGCGGTCAGCGGTCCGTCGACGGTGCTGCACGAGCAGTTGGTGGCGGCCGCGGAGTACCGCCGTCGGGCGCAGTGGCACCGGTTGTCGCCGCTGCTGGACAGCCTGGAGGACCGGGCCGAGGACGAACTCCAGCGGGCCCGGGAGTCGTTGACGGCGGTGACCGCGCCGCTGGCGGTGCGGGCCGAGTTGCGGGGCCGGCTGGATGCGTACCGGGCGCGGGTGACGCGGCACGGCTTGTCGGCGGATCCGCTGCTGGTGGAGCGGTACGACCTGGCGCGCCGGATGTTGTGGAGTGCGCCGTGCGATCTGCGGGCGGCGGAGCAGGCGGTGTGGCGCTATCAGGAGGCGGCGGCGGAAGCCATCGTTCCGGAGGCGCGGGACGGCAGGGGGGAGCCGTGACGGAGCGGGACGGGGGACGGTGCCAGCGGCGGGAGTGCGCGGGGCGCTACGAAGACGTCGCCGACGGTGGCGGTGAACTGTACTGCGAGGTGTGCGGGCTGGCGCCGGTGGTGTCCCCCGAGGGGCTGCTGTCGGCGACCGCGACGGTGTTGACGCAGCGGGTGGACGTCGGGGGCGCGACGGTCGCCGCGCCGCCGCCGTCCGGGGCGCGGGCGCGTCGGACGGCCGGGACGCACGTGCCGGGGCTCCCGGCGGGGGCCGGGAGCGGGTCGGGCGGGCGGACGCCGCCGGTGGTGCGCGGCACCGGGAGCGGCCGGCCGGGTTCGGGCTCGGGGGGTGGTTCCGGGGCGGCGCGCGGGCGGCTGGGTGCCGGGCTGGTGACGGTGCCGCAGGTGCCGCGGCGCGATCCGCGGGCGGCGGTGCTGGCGGATCCGGAGGTGCCGGAGCGGAAGCGGTTCTGTAGCCGCGGCGAGTGCGGGTCGCCGGTGGGTCGGGGTCGGGACGGCCGGCCGGGCACGGCGGAGGGCTTCTGCACGAAGTGCGGCCATCCGTACAGTTTCGTGCCCAAGTTGCGGTCCGGGGAGTTGGTGCACGACCAGTACGAGGTCGTGGGGTGTTTGGCGCACGGCGGGCTGGGCTGGATCTATCTGGCGCGGGACCGGGCGGTCGACGACCGGTGGGTGGTCCTCAAGGGCCTGTTGGACACCGGTGACGAGGAGGCGCTGGCGGCGGCGGTGTCCGAGCGGCGGTACCTGGCGGCGATCGAGCACCCCAACATCGTGCGGATCTACAACTTCGTGGAGCACCTGGACCGTTCCACGGGCAGCCGGGACGGCTACATCGTCATGGAGTACGTCGGCGGCACGTCCTTGCAGGACCTCGCCAACGAGCGGCGCACGTCCCAGGGGCGGCGCGATCCGATGCCGGTGGAGCAGGCGTGCGCGTACGGCATCGAGGCGCTGGAGGCCCTCGGGCACCTGCACGGTCGGCAGTTGCTGTACTGCGATTTCAAGGTCGACAACGCCATTCAGCAGCACGACCGGCTGAAGCTGATCGACCTGGGTGCGGTGCGGCGGATGGACGACCACGAGAGTCCCCTCTACGGCACGATCGGCTACCAGGCGCCGGAGGTCGGCGAGGTGGGCCCGTCGATCGCCTCCGACCTGTACACCGTCGCCCGTACCCTCGCCGTCCTCACCTTCGACTTCCAGGGCTACACCAACGTCTTCGCGGACTCCCTGCCGGACCCGGACCACATCGAGGTGTTCCGCGCCTACGAGTCGTTCTACCGGCTCCTGGTGCGGGCCACCGATCCGGATCCGGGGCGCCGTTTCGGGTCGGCGGAGGAGATGGCCGAGCAGTTGACGGGCGTGCTGCGGGAGGTGGTGGCGCTCCGGACGGGTGAGCCGCGGCCGGCGTTGTCGACCCTGTTCGGGCCCGAACTGCGGGTGGTGGGCACCGAGCTGCTGCCGCCGCCGGCCGGGGACGGTTCGCTGCTGGGTGCCCGCCGGCGGGCCGGCCGGGGGCGGGCCGTGCGGGCGGCCGCGGAGGATCCGGTACGGGCGGCCGGCGGGCCGCGGCTCCGGCCCCTCGACGTGGCCGGGGCGGCGCTGGCGCTGCCGGTGCCGCGGGCCGATCCGGACGACCCCAATGCCGGGTTCCTGGCCGGTCTGCACGCCGCGACCCCGGCGGAGCTGCTGGCGGCCCTGCGGGCGGCGCCGACCGACTCGCCGGAGGTCCGGCTGCGGTCCCTGCGCGCCCAACTGGAGCTGGCCGAGGGCACGGCGGACCAGCCGTCCGACGGACCGGACGCCGGGGAGCGGTGGGCCGACGGCCCGTGGGACGCCGCCGGGAAGCCCGACGCGGACCGGGCCGGGGCGGGGTCCGGGGACTGGCGGGTGGTGTGGCACCGCGGGCTGGTGGCGCTGGCGACCGGCGACCGGGAGGGCGCCGCGCTGGCCTTCGACGCGGTCTACGACGCCTTTCCGGGGGAACCGGCGCCGAAGCTGGCGCTGGGCATCAGCGCCGAGCTGCTGGGGCAGTTGGACAACGCCGCGGAGTACTACCGCCTCGTATGGGCGACCGACCGCGGCTATGTGAGTGCCGCGTTCGGGCTGGCCCGGGTGCGGCTGGCGGCCGGCGACCGGACGGGTGCGGTGGCGGCGCTGGAGTCCGTCCCGGAGGCGTCCATCCACTACACGGCGGCCCGGATCGCGGCGGTCCGGGCCCGGCTGCGGCAGCGCTCGCCCCGGGAGCCACTGCTGCCGGACCTGCGGGCCGCCGCCCAACAGGTCGAGGGGCTGGCCGACTTCGGTCTGGACGACCGGCGCCGGGAACTCCTCGCCACCGAAGTACTGGGCAGTGCCCTGGACTGGGTACTCTCCGGGAGCCACGGCGACGGGCCCGCGGCCGGCGCTCCGCATGACGGGGGGTCGGACGGCACGGCCGGGCCGGCGGCTGCGCACCAGCGGCCGGCGCTGCTCGGCCACCCGTTGGACGAACGCGGGCTGCGGTTCGGGCTGGAGCGTTCGTACCGCCTGCTGGCGCGGCTCGCGCAGCGTGGCGAGGAAAGGATCGAACTGGTGGAACGGGCCAACCGCTTCCGCCCCAGGACATGGGTGTGACATGGGTGTGACTGGGCCGTCCCGGTGCCGGAGCTGCGGCGAGCCGCTCGATGCGGGGGACAACTACTGCGGGCGGTGCGGCGCCGATCCCCTGGCGTCGGGCGGGTACGGCGTGCCCGCGGGATACGGGGCACCGCCGGCGGCGGCGTACGCGGCGGTGCCGGTGGCGACGGCGGGGCCGCCGCCGCCGGATCCCACGACCCGCCTCTCGTACGGGGATCACGGGGCTGACGCGGCGACGCCGGCCGGTGCCGGCGGCCGTCCGGCCGACCCGCGGGTGGTCGGCTACGAGGCGGTCGCCGACGCCGCCGCCGGAGCCGGCGCGCGAGCCGAAGCGGACGTCGCGACGGCGAGCCCGGACGAGACCGACGGCGGGGCCGAAGCGGAGCGCACGACGGAGATCGGGACAGGTATGGGGACGACCGGTGTGCCAGGGCCCGAGGCGGCCGAGGCGGCGTCAAGCGGAGCGGCCGACGGCCCGGTTGCCGGGCCCGATTCCGAGCCCGCGACGGCCGGAACCGGAACGGCGCCCGAGGCCCCGGCCGGGCCGGCCCGCGACCACCTGGAACGGGAGGTGACGGGCGGCGCCGCGGTCAGTGACCGCGGCCACCGGCACCACCGCAACGAGGACTTCTTCGCCCTCGCCGACACCGCACTGCCGGACGGCTCGCCCGCGGTGATCGCGGTGGTCTGCGACGGGGTCTCCTCGGCGACCCGGCCGGACGACGCGTCCAAGGCCGCCGCCGAGCGGGCCGCCGGGGCGCTGCGGATGGCGTTGCCGCGCGGGACGCATCCGCAGCAGGCCGTGCACGACGCGGTGATGGCGGCCTCGGCGGCGGTCGACGCGCTGGCCGTCGACCCGTCGATAGCGCACGACGAGTACCGCCAGCAGAACGCCCCGGCCTGCACGTTCGTCGGGGCGGTGGTCGGCGGCGGCCTCCTGACCATCGGCTGGGTCGGCGACAGCCGGGCGTACTGGATCCCCGACGACCGCACCGCGCCGCCGGTCCGGCTCACCGAGGACGACTCCTGGGCCGCCCAGATGGTCGCCAACAACCTGATGACGGAGGCCGAGGCCAACGCCGACGAGCGGGCGCACGCCATCACCGGCTGGCTGGGCGCGGACGCGTACGAGGTCGAGCCGCACATCGCGGCGTTCCGGCCGGACGGGCCGGGGAGCGTGGTGGTGTGCTCGGACGGGCTGTGGAACTACGCCGAGGCGGCCCAGGCGCTGGCCGCGGTGCTCCCCCTGGACGCGCCGCTCCGGCCGCTGAACGCGGCCCGGGTGCTGGTCGACCACGCCCTGGACGGCGGCGGGCACGACAACGTAACGGTCGCGGTGGTGCCGTTCCCGGCGCCCGCGGGCGGGGCAGGATCGGCCTGAGCACCTCGGAACCGCACGCGCCGGACCCGGCCCCCACCCACCGGGCCGCCCGCCCGCCGGTGGACCGGCCGGCCGGCGGCGGCCGCAAGGAGCGGACGTAGCCCATGGCCAACTTCGCCAAGTCGCGGGTGCCGCGCTTCACCGTCGAGGTGCACCACAACCCGTGCCTCCCCCAGGGCGGGCGGGCCCTGCACGCCGTGGTCACGGTCACCGCGACCGGAGGCGGCTCGACCGGTGGACGGCCGGTGCCCGGGCCGCGGTCGGACGCGACGGCCCAGGCGGCGGCCGACCGCGCCCCCGGGAGCACCGGGGCCACCGGGGCCCTCGACCCGGACGCCGGGGTCGTGCTGCGGGTGCGGACCCCGCTGGGCGCCGAGGTCGGTTTCCTGCGGCAAGTGGCGCCCCTCGCCGAAGACCTGACCGACCGGCGAAGAGCGTCGGAGCCGCGCTCGGGCGACTACCCGACCGGCCCCTGGGGCGACGAGTCCCGCGACTACCACCTCCTCCTCCGCGTCCCCGACCCCGGACTCGGCCGGGAGATGCTCGCCGCCCGGATCTCGGTGCTGCTGCCCGCACCGGACGGCGCCACGCCCCGCGTCGTGGCGCAGGCCCTGGTCCGGGCCGCGTGGACGGACGATCCGGTCGCCGCGGTACGGATCGACGCACAAGTAGCGCACCACACAGGACGGTCCGAACTGGCGCAAGCCATCCAGCGGGGACTGGATGCGGCCAAGTGGGGAGATGCCGGCCGCGCCGTGGTGGAGCTGCGTCGCGCGGCGTCGCTGGCCGGCGCCCCGGGGAACGGGGACACTGCGAAACTCCTTGCGAAGGTGGTGGGCGACGTCGATCCCGCGACCGGTACTGTGCGACAGGCGGCGAAGGCGGCCGAGGTCGAACGGGAGAGCTCCCGGACGGCTCCCGGCCCCCACTCTCCACCCGGAGAAACCGCAATGAACGAGCACGATCAGCCCTGATCGGCACCACCCGGAAGAAACGGTACGGAGGGGGAAGAACCGACATGCCGACCTGCCCGAGCGGCCACCAGTCGGTGGCCGAAGACTGGTGCGAGGTGTGCGGCCAGCGCATGGCGGGTGCCGTCCCCCCGCCACCCTCTCTGCCCGCTGGATTCCTGACCACGTCGCCGCCCGCCGAGCCGACCGGCCCCGCCGGTCCCCCGCCTGGCCAGCCCGGACCGCCGCCGCCCGGCCACGCCGGTCCCCCGCCGGCGGGTCAGCCCGGACCCCCGCCCGGCATGCCCGGCCCCGGCCCGGTCGGCCAGCCCGGCCCGCCGCCCGGCCTGGGTGGTCCCGGCGCGCCCGGACCCGGCCCCGAGGCCCAGGGCGGTTACGGTTTCCCGCCGCCGCCCGGACCCGGCCCGCAGGCCCCGTTCGAGCAGCCGGCCCCGTTCCAACAGCAACAGGCACCGCAGCAGCCACAGCAGCCGGGCCCGCCGCCCGGCATGCCCGGCCCCGGCGGCCAACCGCCGCAGGGCGGCTACGGCTTCCCGCCCCCGGCACCCGGCCCGGGTGGTCCCGGCACGCCGCCGCACGGCGCGCCGCCCCCCGCGCCCGCGCCCGGCCCCGAGCAGTCCACGGAGTTCTGCCCGCAGTGCCGTACGCCGCGCGAGGGCATGACGCCGTTCTGCGCCGAGTGCCAGTACAACTTCCTCACCAACTCGCCGGCGTCGTTCGCGCCGCCGCCCGGCATGCCCGGCCCCGGCGGCCAACCGCCGCAGGGCGGCTACGGCTTCCCGCCCCCGGCACCCGGTCCCGGTGGTCCGGGCGGCCCCGGCGCCCCGATGCCCGGCCCCGGTCCGCAGGGCGGCCAGGGCGGTTACGGCTTCCCGCCGCCGCAGGCCCCGTTCGAGCAGCAGGCCCCGTTCGAGCAACCGCAGCAGGGCTTCGAGCAGTCGCAGCCGATGCAGCAGCCGGGCCCGCCGCCCGGTATGCCCGGCCCCGGCGGCTTCCCGGGTCAGCCCGGACCGCCCCCCGGCATGCCCGGCCCCGGCCCGGCCGGTCAGCCCGGACCGCCGCCGCCCCCGCAACAGGGCGGTGACGACTGGCCGCTGAGCCCGCCGCACCAGCAGCACCCGGGGAACGCCGCCCCGCCGATGGCACCGCCGTACCCCGGACCCGGCCCGCAGGCCCCGTTCGAGCAGCAGCCGCCGGCCCCGTTCCCGCCGCAGCAGGGCTTCGGGCAGCCCGCCCCGTTCGAGCAACCGCAGCAGGGCTTCGAGCAGCCGGGACCTGACGGCCAGTGGCCCGGCGGCCCCGGCCAGGCTCCGGCGGCGCCGCCGCAAGGTCCGCCGCCGGTGGTCGGCGACGGCTGGGTGGTGGCCATCGCACCGGACCGCGAGTACTTCATGGCGATGATGAGCCGCAGCGGCCCGGAGGCGGCGGGGCTCAACCTGCCCTCGTACTCCCCCGAGCAGGTGCTGCCGCTCGCCAACGGCCAGATCTCGGTGGGCCGGCGCCGCAACAGCACCGGCGAGTCCCCGGACGTCGACCTGGGCCGGACCCCGGAGGACCCGGGCGTCTCGCACCAGCACGCACTGCTCGTCCAGCAGCAGGACGGCAGCTGGGCCGTGGTGGACCAGAACTCCACCAACGGCACCACGGTCAACCTCGCCGCGGAACCGATCCAGCCGTACGTCCCGGTGCCGCTGCACGAGGGCGACCGGGTGCACGTCGGCGCCTGGACGACGCTGACCGTCCGCCGCGGCTGACCACGGCAGCACCGACGAACACCCCAACTCCGGGGCGTGATCACCCGATCACGCCCCGGAGTTGCGTCCGCCGTCGGTCGTCCTGAGTCCGGAGTCCTCGGTCGGGGCGTCTGCCACCATGGACCGGTGAACAACATTCCGCACGGCACGCTTCAGGAGCAGACCTTCTACGAGCAGGTCGGTGGCGAGGACACCTTCCGCCGCCTGGTGCGCCGCTTCTACGAGGGGGTCGCCGAGGACCCGCTGCTGCGGCCGATGTACCCGGAAGAGGACCTGGGACCGGCCGAGGAGCGCCTCGTCCTCTTCCTCATGCAGTACTGGGGCGGCCCCCGCACCTACAGCGAGAACCGCGGCCACCCCCGGCTGCGGATGCGGCACGCCCCGTTCACCGTCGACCGGGCCGCGCACGACGCCTGGCTGCGGCACATGCGGGACGCCGTGGACTCCCTCGGGCTCGCCGAGGAGCACCGGGCGCAGCTGTGGGACTACCTCACGTACGCGGCCGCGTCGATGGTCAACACCGCGGGCTGAGAGAACGGTCACACCGACCGGAACCCGCGCTTCCCCGTCACGATCCGGTCAAGACCACCCACAATCCCTGACCCGGCGCCGCCGCCCTCTGAAAACATCCACGGCATCCGATCACTCTTTCGGATACGCCACGTTTTCGGGTGCTGAGAGCCACCGGCACACCCCGGCCGGCGGCCTGCGCCGCACCGGGGGGATCCGTGTCCGGCTTCATCGTGCTGCGGGTGCGCGCGCACCGTGTGCTGCTGGCCGCGGCCCTGCTCACGGTGGTGCTGACCGCCACCGTCCTGGCCACCCTCGCCGCCTTCTCCGACGCGGCCGGCGACGCCGGACTGCGGCAGGCCCTACAGACCCGTCCCCGAGCGCCCACCTCCGTTCACGCAGGGGAGACCCCCACCGCGGCGGCCGCCGCCCTCCAGATCAAGGCCCAACTCCCGTCCTCCGGACGACAGTTGGCCGACCTGGCGGTGGAGCGGGGCGCCCGGCGGGCCTTCGGCGGACTGCCGTTCACCGTCCGCACGCTGACCCGCTCCGGGCCGTACGCGCTGCCGCGCACCGTCCGGCCGCCGGCCGGGGCCGGACGGACGACGGACGCGACGGGCGGCGCGGAGCCCGACCTCACCCACCTCGCGGTCCTCGACCGCAGCCGGATCGTCCTCACGGCCGGCCACTGGCCCGGGGAGCGCGCGCAGGGCCGGCTCCCGGTGGCGCTGCCCGAGGCCGCCGCCACCCGGCTCGGCCTCCGCCCCGGCCACCGGCTCACCCTCGACAACCGGCTGTCCGGCCCCGCCCACCTCACCATCGAGGTCACCGGCGTCTACCGCCCCAAGGACCGCACCGACCCGTACTGGAAGCTCGACGAACTCGGTGGACGCGGGGTGCGCACCCTCGGCTTCACCACGTACGGGCCGCTGCTCGCCGGACCGGGGGCGTTTCGGGCCGGCGGGCCGCTGGTGCAGGACTCGGTGGCGTGGCTGGCCGGCGCCGACTTCCGCACCCTGACCGCGGACCGGCTGCCCGCGCTGACCGCCGCCGCCCGCCCGGCGGCCCGGGCGCTGATGGCCGACCCGGCGTTCCACGGCCAGGTCACCGCCACCACCGAACTCCCCGACATCCTGGCGAAGTTACAGCGGTCGCTGCTGGTCAACCGGTCCACCGTGCTGATCGTCGCGCTCCAGCTCCTGCTGCTGGCCGAGTACGCGCTGCTGCTGGTGGCGCGGATGCTGAGCGCCGAACGGACCGGCGAACGGGCCGTGCTGCGGGCCCGCGGCGCCTCCCGCCGGCGGCTCGCCGGCCTGGACCTCGCCGAGGCGCTGCTGCTGGCGCTGCCGGCCGCGGTCGCCGCTCCCCTGCTGGCCGGGCCGCTGCTGCGGCTGCTGGCGGGCGGCGGCGGCGGTTGGGGCCTCCCCTGCTCGAACGGGGTCGAGTGCTCGGGGAAGGGCCGGATCGGACTGCCGCCGGACTCCGCCCTCACCGGCGGCACCTGGCTGACCGGTGCGGCGGTGGCCCTGGGCTGCGCCGTCACGGTCGCCGCACCCGCCGTGCTGCGGTCCGGCGCGGACGGCCCGGCCGGGCGGGGGCGGGCGCTGCCCGGTGCGGTCCGGGCCGGCGCCGACCTGGCGCTCCTGGTGGTCGCCGGGGTGGCGTACTGGCAGCTGTGGCGGCGGACCGGCGGCGACGGTGGCGGGGTGCTCAGCCAGGACGGCGGCGGCCAGTTGGGGATCGACCCGGTGCTGGTGGCCGCCCCGGCGCTGGCGCTGCTCGCCGGCACGGTGCTGACGCTGCGGCTGCTGCCGCCGGCCGCCCGGCTCGCCGAACGGGCCGCGGCCCGCGGCCGGGGGCTGGCGGTGGCGCTGGCCGGCTGGCAGATCAGCCGCGGCTCCTCCGCGGGCTCTCCGCCGCGTACGAGCGACGGAGGCCCGCGCCGCGTCACCGACCCGGTGCTGCTGCTGGTGCTGGCCACCTCGCTGGGCATGCTGGCGATCGGCCAGCGCGCCTCGTGGGACCGTTCGCAGGACGACCAGGCGGACTTCCGTGCGGCCGCCACGGTGCGCGTACTGAGCGGGTGGACACCGCAGTTGGGGCAGGGCGGCGGTTACGCGGCCGTCCCCGGGGTGGCCGCGGCGCTGCCCGTCGGGCACGCCGCCCTGAACCTGCCGGACGGCCACGCCGCGTCGCTGCTGGCCCTGGACACCCGGCGGGCGGCAGGTTCCCTGCTGCTCCGCGGCGACCTGGCGGGCGGCGCCGCCGACGGGCCGGCGGGCGCCCGGGCCACCGACGCGATGCTGCGGGCGGCGGCACCTCCGGCCGGCACCCCGGCCGGCGTCGAACTCCCGGCGGACACCGCGCGGTTGGCGTTCACCGCGACCCTGACCTCGCTCCGGACCCTGCCGGCGCCCGCCACCCGCCCGACCGACGACAGCACCGGCGGCCCCTTCCGGTCCGACGCCGGCCCGGTCCCCGCGACCGTCTCCGTCGTCGTCACCGACGCCCACGGCAGCCCGTACACCCTGCCGCTCGGCCAGTTCCCGGCCGACGGCCGGCCGCACACCAGCACCGTCGACCTCGCCGCCGCGGCCGGCGCCCCGGCCGGCCGGCCGACCGGTCCACTGCGGCTGACCGGCCTCGTCCTCGACCTGGACCAGCCGCCGGTCCCGCACCGCCAACGGCTGACCCTGGACACCGCCCAGGCCGTCACCGGCGACGGCACCGCCCACCGCCTCACCGCCCCGCGCGGCCCGGCCTGGACCGGGCAGATCGACGACCGGAGCAGCTCCACCGGCCGGCCCGGCGGCCCCCGGGCGTTCCGGACCGAGGTGCCCGCCGGCGGGCTGCTCACGCAGACCTACGACACCGGCGCCCAGCAGGACCAGTGGACCGCCGCGGTCACCACGGTGCGGATCACCGCCGCACACCCCGCGCGCCCGCCGCTGGCGGCCGTCGCCACCGACGCGTTCCTGCGCGCCAGCGGCTCCCGGGTCGGCGCGGTCGTCGACACCACCGTCAACGGGCGGGCGCTGAAGGCCAGGATCGTCAAGGCGGTCCGCGCGCTGCCCGGCCCGGCGGACGAACCGACCGGCTCCGGCGGGCTGCTGGTCGATTTCGGCGCGGCCAACGAGGCCCTGTCCGACCTCGGCGCCACGCCGCTGGACGCCGCCGAGTGGTGGCTGCGCACCCGACCCGGCACCACCGCGGCGGTGGTGTCCGCGCTGCGGGCCCGCCCCGACCTCGACCCCGGCCAGGTGCTGGTCCGCGACGAGATCGCCCGGGACCTGCACGACGACCCGTTGGGCCGCGGCCCGCAGACCGCGCTGGCCGCCGCCGCGGCGGTCGCGGTGGCCCTGGCGGCGACCGGTTTCGCGGTCGCGGCGGCCGGCTCGGTCCGCGGACGGGCCCGGGAATTCGCCGTGTTGCGGGCCCTCGGCGCGCCCCGCCCCCAGCTGGCCCGGATGATCGCCGCCGAACAGGGCGTCCTGATCGTGCTCGCACTGGCCGTCGGCACGGCCCTGGGGACGGTGCTGACCCGGGCGGTCGTCCCGCTGGTGGTCCTGACGCAGGAGGCGGGCCGCCCGGTGCCACCGGTGCTGGTGGAGCTGCCGACCGGGCAGGTCGCCGGGCTGCTCGCGGCGGTGGTGGCGGTCCCGCTGCTGGTCGTCGCGGCCGTCGGGCTGCGCCGCGGCGACCCGGTACGGGCCCTGCGCGCCCAAGGGGAGCGCTGAGATGACCGAGCCGACCGAGGTGGAATGACGATGCCGAAGGGAACCACGATGCCCGGCGGCCTACTGGTCCGGCTGCGCGCCGCGATTCTCCCGGCTCGCCCCTTCTCCCCATCCGCCGGGGAGACCCCGACGGCCGTGCTGGCCCTGGGCGCCCTGATGCTGATCACCGCGTTCCTCGCGGCGGCGTTCCCGCGCGGGGTGGACGCCTACGAGACCCGCGGCGTCCGGGCGGCGCTGAGCGACGTCCCGCCCGACCAGCGGACGGTGCGGATCACCGCGGGCCGCCTCGACACCACCCCGCGCAGCCACACCCCTGCCGTAATGGACCGTCAGGACAGGGTCCTGCGAAGCCAGTTCACCGCCCCGCTGCGGATCTCCCCCGCCGACGCCGTGCACGGCGCCCGCACCACCGCCCCGCTGTCCTCCCACGACCCCGGGCTGGCCCGACCCGACGGCGTCGATCCCCGCTTCTCGCTGTACGCGGTCTCCGGCCTGGCCCGCCACGCCACCGTCGCCCAGGGCCGCCTCCCGCGCACCGCCGCGCCCGGGACACCCACCCGGGAAGCCGCGGTCACCGTCGCCACCGCCCACGCCCTCCACCTGCGCCCCGGCAGCCAACTCCACGTCGGCGGGCTGACCCTGCGGATCTCCGGACTGCTCACCCCGCACGCCCCGGAGGGCCCGTACTGGGCGGTGGACCCGCTGATGACGACCGCCGCCCTGGTCGCCGAGGGCGTCCCGCCGCAGAAGCTGTGGCAGGCCGGAGTGCTGCTCGCCCCCGAGGACGGGCCGGCGCTGCTGTCCACCAAGGGGCAACCGGAGCGGTTCTGGCGCTACCCGCTGGACACCGGCGCACTGACCGCCGGGGACGCCCCGCTGCTCCAGGACCGGGTGCGGTCCCTCCAACACGGCCCGGGCCTGGCGCGGCTGCGCGGGGTGGTGGGCCCCGGCGGGCTGGCGGAGAGCGCGGTGGACGGCCTGCTGGACGGCTTCGCGCGGACCCGGGCCGCGGTCGCGCCGGTCGTCGCGGTGGCCGCGTGCGGCATCGGCACCGTCGCCGGCGTCGTCGTCCTCATGACCGGGGGGTTGGCGGCCGCCCGCCGCCACCGGGAACTGGCGCTGCTACGGGCCCGGGGCGCGTCACTGCCCGGCCTGGTCGGGCGGTTGGCGGCACAGACCGCGACGCTGGCGCTGCCCGCGGCCGGCGCCGGCTACGCCCTGGCCGTCCTCCTCGTCCCCGGCGAACGGCTGCTGCCCCCGCTGCTCGCCGCGGCCGCGGTCGGACTGCTCGGCACCCTCGCACTGCCCCTGCGGGCCGCCGCCGCACACCGCAGGACGCGCCCCGACGTCCGCGCGGACCTGGTGAGCGGCCGCCCCTCCCGGCGCCGCACAGTCGCCGAACTCACCGTGCTGGTCCTGGCGGTGGCCGCGGTCCTGGCCCTGCGCCGCCGCGGTACCGGCTCCGGGGGCGTGGACGTCCTGGTCAGCGCGGCCCCCGTCCTGGTCGCGGTGATCGCCGCGCTGCTCCTGATGCGGCTGTATCCGCTGCCGCTGCGGCTGGCGGCCCGGCCCGCCGCCCGTACCCGGGGGCTGTCCGGCTTCCTGGCCGTGGCCCGGGCCGGCCGCGCCCCGGCCGCCGGACTGCCGCTGCTCGCCCTCCTCGTGGCGCTGACCACCGCGTCGTTCGGCGGCTCGGTGCTCGCCGGGGTCGCCGACGCACGCGACCGCGCCGCGCTGGCAGCGGTCGGCGCGGACGCCCGCCTCACCGCCGACAAACCACTCCCCCGGGCCCTGTTGTCGTCCCTCACGACCGTCCCCGGCGTCCAGGACACCGTCCCGCTGCGTCTGAGCACCCAGCCCGCCGACGACAACGGCCCGCCCCTCTACCTCGTCATCGCCGACGCCGACGCCTACGCCCGGCTCGCCCGCACCACCGGCCTGGGCGCCTTCGACGCCACCGACCTGGCCGACCCCGGCGGCGACCGCCCGCTGCCCGCCCTCGTCTCCCCCGGCATCCGCACCCGGTTCGGGGACGCCCCGATGGTGCTGCAACCGGAGTTCGGCCAGATCGTCGTCCGTCCCGCCGTGGTACGCCGCGACACCCCCGCCCAGCCCGGCGGCGACTTCGTCGTGGTCAACGCCCGCAGCGTGGCCCGGCTCCACCCCGACACCTACGCCGACCCCGCCACCGGCCCCTCCGTCGTCCTCCTCGCCGGCCGCTCCCTCGACCCCACCGCCCTCCGCACCACCCTCCGGACCCACACCCCCACCACCCTCCCCACCCGCCTCACCCTGCGCTCCACCACCCGCGCGCACTTCGCCGACTCCCCCCTCCAACAAGGCGCGGAACGCCTCTACGCCGCCGCAGTCGCCGCCGGCGCCGGCTTCGCCCTGCTGGCCCTGCTCCTCTCCCTCCTCCAGACCGCCCCGGAACGCGCCCGGCTCCTCACCGGCCTCCGCGCCATCGGCCTGCCACCGGCCCAGGGCCGCCGCCTCCTCGTCCTCGAAGCCCTGCCCCAGGCCCTGCTCGCCGCCCTCGGCGGCACCCTCACCGGCGCCGCCACCCTCCGCCTGCTCGGCCCCGGCACCGACCTCACCCCGCTCGCCCTCCCCACCACCTCCGGCCCCACCCCGACCGCCCCCGTCCTCCTCCACTCCGACCCCACCTCCCTCCTCCTCCCCGCCACCGCCGTCCTCCTCCTCTCCCTGGCCACGGCCCTCCTCCAGGCCCTCACCAGCCAACGCCGAGCGGAGAACACGGGGCTACGGACGGGGGAGTTGGGGTGACGGGGCGACGAGGTGACGGGCGACGGGCGACGGGGCAAGCCTCTACAACCGCCTTCGCCCCCCGGCCCACCCCAACAACCACCCCACCCACCACAACCGCCACGGCAACGGGCGACGCCACGACCACCGGAGCCACCCCATGACGACCCGCCCCGACGACACACCACCACCGCCGTCACCACTCCCGCCCCAGCCGCCCTCCCTCACCGACCTGGAGCACCGCGCCGCCGCCCGCCGCGCCCGCCCCGCCTACGGGCACGACGCCCTGATCGCCTGCGACCGCCTGGTCCGCGTCTTCACCACCGACGGTGTGGAGGTCCAGGCCCTCCAGGGACTCGATCTCCTCGTCACCGAGGGCGAGTTGCTGGCCCTGGTGGGCGCGTCCGGAAGCGGCAAATCCACCTTGATGAACATCCTGGCCGGACTCGACGTCCCGACCGCCGGCGCGGCCCGCGTCGCCGGCCGCGACCTCCTCACGATGGACGCCCGCACCCGCCTCGACTACCGCCGCAACGTCGTCGGCTTCGTCTGGCAACAGACCGCCCGCAACCTGCTCCCCTACCTCACCGCCCTACAGAACATCGCCCTGCCGATGCAACTGCGCGGCGGCCGTCGCCGTGCCGAACGCACCAAGGCGGCGCAGGAACTGCTGTCCCTGCTCTCCCTCACCCACTGCCGCGACCGGCGCCCCCACCAGCTCTCCGGCGGTGAGGCCCAACGCACCGCCATCGCCGTCGCGTTGGCCAACACCCCGTCCGTCCTCCTCGCCGACGAGCCGACCGGCGAACTGGACTCGCACACCGCCGAGCAGGTCTTCGCCGCGTTCCGCACCGCCAACGAGGAGCTGGGCACCACGATCGTGATCGTCACCCACGACCAGAAGGTGGCCGACGAAGTCCGCCGCACGGTCGCCATCCGCGACGGACGCACCTCCTCAGAAGTCCTACGCCGCACGGAAATCGACGCCACGACCGGTCAGGAATCCGTCGTGGCCCGCGAGTACGCCACCCTCGACCGCGCCGGCCGCCTCCAACTCCCCGCCGACTACACCGCCCCCCTGGGCATGCGGGACCGCGTCCTCCTCCAACGGGAACCCGACCACATCGGCATCTGGCCCGACACCCCACCGCCCCCACCCGCCTCCAGCCCGTCCGACGTTTGAGGGCGGACCTCCGGCCTGCTCAGCGCTTGAGGTCCGCCGCCCGTCCGACGTTTGAGGACGAGCCCGCAGGGCGACAACGAGCCGCAGGGCGAGGCCCCCACACAGCCGGGCCCCCCACAACGCAAGAGGAGCCCACGGCCCAGGATTCAGGACTCGGGGCCCGGGATTCACCCCCGGTTTCGGGAAGGCGCGGGACCGGGGCACACCCCACGAACGCCCACAGCCCCCACCCGGGCGACCGCATCGACCCCGTGCCCCACCGGCCCCGGACACCGACCACCAAGGCGCCAAGCGCCAAGACACCGACCACCAAGGCGTCGGCCCCCAAGGCACCGGCCACCACACCCTGAGCAGCCCTCGAAAACCCGGGCCAGCCGGGGCCCCGTCAAACCGGCGTGACCGTAAGCCCCGACAGCCCGGCCAACCCCGCCGGCCCACCCGCCCGCACGGCGATCGACCCGTACGGCGTGCTCAGCCGCAGCCACCCCCCGGCAGCCAACAGCGCCAGCGTCGGCACCGACGCCTCCGCACCCGCCACACCGGCCGTGCCGGACACCGCACCGCTCGCGGCACCCGCGCGGGAGACCGCACCCGCACGCAAGGCCGTACCCGCCCGGGAGCCCGCCCCCGCGCTCCCGGAGGCCGCCATCGCCCCGGCCTGCGCCCCGCGCAAGAACCCGAGCGCCTGCGCGGCATGCACCGCCCGCAACGGCAGCTCCGTATCGCCCAGCGTCCGCGACCAGATCTCCCGCCCGATCCGGTCCCGCTCGTTCCGGTTGCGCCGCTGCGGCGGCAACGCCTCGTCCCGGGCGCGGAATTCGGCGACCGCGGCGGACACCGCACGCAGCAACGCCTCCGGGGCCGGCAGCCCGGGCACCCGCGTCCAACCGCCCCGCGGCGGCAGCACCCCGGCCCACGGCGGGCCGGTGACCGGGGCGGGCACGGTGACACTGCCCGCCGCCTCCGATATGCCTTCGAGGAGTTCCCCCGCGGAAACCGTCACGTCCAGGCCGGGACCACCCGCAACGCCGTCGGCCGCCAGCCGCGCCGTCCGGATCGCCAGCACCTCGAACGACGGCGGGCGGCCGAAGACGGCCAGCACCCCGTTCCCGGCCTGGAGCCGCACCGCCGCCCCGCGGTCGTAGTGGATCAGCCGGGCGAGGAAGGCGGCGAGATCCGCCGCCTCCCCGGCGTCGGCCAACCGCAACACCGTCATGCGCCGACGGCCCCTTCCTGATGCGCGGCGTCGTCCAGGTACTCCTTGAGGATCGCCTTCTCCTCCGCCGTGAGGCGGCGCGGCCGCCCCGCGGCGAAGTCGAACGGCACGACCACGGTCCGGGCCCGCAGGTAGACCGTGTCCTCGTCCTTGACCTCGTACCCCACCGTCATCGATGCGGCGCTGATCTTCGTCACCCACAGCTCGACGGTCACCGGCTCGGGCCGGTGGACCAGCTGCCGCACGTAGTCGATCTCGTGCCGGGCGACGACCGAGCCGCCCGTGAACGACGGACTGCCGTCCCCCGGCGCCAGCCGACTCATGAAGTCGATCCGCGCCTCTTCGAGGTAGCGGACGAACACCGCGTTGTTGACGTGGCCGAACGCGTCCATGTCCGACCAGCGGAGGGGGCAGGAGTAGAGGTGTCGCACGACGGTCAGCCCCGGGTCAGCTTCTTGTACGTCGCCCGGTGCGGACGGGCCGCATCGGCGCCGAGCCGCTCGACCTTGTTCTTCTCGTAGGACTCGAAGTTGCCCTCGAACCAGAACCACTTGGAGTTGCCCTCGTACGCCAGGATGTGCGTGGCGACGCGGTCCAGGAACCAGCGGTCGTGGGAGACGACCACGGCGCAGCCGGGGAATTCCAGCAGCGCGTTCTCCAGGGAGGACAGCGTCTCGACGTCGAGGTCGTTGGTCGGCTCGTCGAGGAGCAGGAGGTTGCCGCCCTGCTTGAGGGTGAGCGCCAGGTTGAGGCGGTTGCGCTCACCGCCGGAGAGCACGCCGGCCGGCTTCTGCTGGTCCGGGCCCTTGAAGCCGAACGCGGAGACGTAGGCCCGCGAGGGCATCTCGACGTGGCCGACGTTGATGTAGTCGAGCTCGTCGGAGACCACGGCCCACAGGGTCTTCTTGGGGTCGATGTTCTCGCGGCTCTGGTCGACGTAGGAGATCTTGACGGTCTCGCCGACCTTGATGTCGCCGGCGTCCGGCGTCTCCAGGCCCTGCAACATCTTGAAGAGCGTGGTCTTGCCGGCGCCGTTCGGGCCAATGATGCCGACGATGCCGTTGCGCGGCAGGGTGAAGCTGAGGTCGTCGATGAGGACCTTCTCGCCGAACGCCTTGTTGAGGTTGTTGACCTCGACGACGACGCTGCCCAGACGCGGGCCCGGCGGGATCTGGATCTCCTCGAAGTCCAGCTTCCGCATCCGGTCGGCCTCAGCGGCCATCTCCTCGTAACGCGCCAGACGGGCCTTGGACTTGGCCTGCCGCCCCTTGGCGTTGGAGCGGACCCACTCCAGCTCTTCCTTCAGGCGCTTGGCGCGCTTGGCGTCCTTCTGGCCCTCGACCTTCAGACGGGTCTGCTTGGTCTCCAGGTACTTGGAGTAGTTGCCCTCGTAGCCGTGGAGGCGGCCGCGGTCGACCTCGCAGATCCAGCCGGCGACGTTGTCGAGGAAGTACCGGTCGTGGGTGACGGCGACGACGGTGCCGGGGTACTTCGCCAGGTGCTGCTCCAGCCACTGCACCGACTCGGCGTCGAGGTGGTTGGTGGGCTCGTCGAGGAGGAGCAGGTCGGGGGCCTCCAGCAGCAGCTTGCACAGCGCGACGCGGCGGCGCTCACCACCGGAGAGGTTGGTGACCTGCCAGTCGCCGGGCGGGCAGCCCAGCGCGTCCATGGCCTGCTCCAGCTGGGTGTCGAGGTCCCAGGCGTTCGCGTGGTCCAGGTCTTCCTGGAGCTTGCCCATCTCCTCCATCAGCGCGTCGGAGTAGTCGGTCGCCATCAGCTCGGCGACCTCGTTGAAGCGCTTGAGCTTGTCCATGGTCTCGCGGGCGCCGTCCTGGACGTTCTCCAGGACCGTCTTGGACTCGTCGAGCGGCGGCTCCTGAAGGAGCATGCCGACCGTGTAGCCGGGAGAGAGGAAGGCGTCACCGTTCGACGGCTGCTCAAGACCGGCCATGATCTTCAGCACCGTGGACTTACCGGCGCCGTTGGGACCCACGACACCGATCTTCGCGCCCGGCAGGAAGCTCAGCGTCACGTCATCGAGGATGACCTTGTCGCCGTGCGCCTTGCGCGCCTTGCGCATCGTGTAGATGTACTCAGCCAAGAGAAACCGTCCGCCAGTTTGGATCTATCAGGTGGTCTGGGTGGCTCCGCCGCGTGGGCCGTGGTGCGGCGTGGCCGCGCGAGGGCAGATACAGCCATCTTGCCGTACGTCCGTCCCCGGACGGAAACGGGCGCCGAGGGGCGGACGGCAAAGGCCCCGGAGCGGACACTTCGCTCCGGGGCCTTTGCGGTACGCGCCCGGTGATCACCGGCTCACGGTGCGCCGACGGCTCACTCACCGGTGGTCACGAGGTCTGTTGTGACAGTGACGACCGACCGTCTCGCTTACGCGGACTGTCCGGTCTTCTTCTTACGCAGGAAGAACACCGCTCCGCCGCCGACCAGCACGAGGGCGACCGCGACGCCCGCGATCACCGGGGTGGCGCTGCTGGAACCGGTCTCGGCCAGGTCGGTGCCGTGACCGCCGGTGGTGCTACCACCCGTGGTGCCGCCGGCCGTGGCCGGGCTGGGGTGCGAGGAGGGCTGGCCTGCGGTCTTGCAGTCCAGGACGCCGGAGAAGCTCTTCTTGAAGCCGCCCGCTCCGGTGATCGTGATCTGGTACGGCTGGTCCTCGCCGACCGGAACGGTCACGGTCTTGGCCGCGCCCGGCGCGACCTCGTAGTCCTTGCCGGACAGCTGGAAGCGGAACGCCTCATCGCCCTTGTTGGTCGCGGTGACGTCCACGCCGCCCTTGGAGCAGTTCTTCTCCGCGGTGATCGCGGGGATCGCACCCTGCTTCTTCCAGGAGACCGTGGCGGCCGCGGAGACCGTGGACTCGCTGGAGCCGGCCAGGATCTGGGTCTGGCTCTTGGCGTGCTCACCGATGCCGGTGAAGGCCCGGCCGACCGGGACCTTGGTCGCGGCCTGCGCGGTCAGCGAGGTGTTGCCGTCGGCGGTCCCCTTGGGGACGTCGAAGAACAGCTGGGTGCCGTCGGCGGCGCTGGTGACCGGCTTGCCGTCCTTGCCCACGATCTTCACGCCGGCGGGCACGCCCGCCGCCGGGGAGATGGTGACGCTGTCGGCGTTGGTGTGCACGGTGACCGGGCCGATCTTGCCGCCGGACTTGCCCGAGACCGCCGGCGGGTCCAGGGTCAGCGACGCCTTGGGCTCGGAGACGCTCTGCGCGTTCTTCTCCAGGAAGTCGGCGAGCTTCTCGGCGGCCGGGTCGACCGCGTCCACCTTGACGTGGTCGGAGAAGCGCCAGATCGCGACCTGGGTGCCGGCCGCGGCGGTCTTCTCGGACAGCTGCCCGGCGCCGGCCTTGGCGGAGAGCGCCGCCAGGTCGTTCACCTGCGGATAGGAGTTCTGCAGGATCCAGCGGATCCGGCCGGCGTCCGGGTTGTCGTGCAACGACGAGGCGCTCCAGGGCACTTCCTGGTAGCGGGCCTGCTGCTGCGTCGGATTGTGGATGTCGATGCAGTACGTCTGCAGCGTGCCGCCGTTGTCGACCGACATCTCGAAGAGGCCGGCACCGACGCGCTGGTCCCCTCCGTTTCCGTGCACCACGGCCTGATCGAAGGTCTTCAGGCCGCCGAGCGTCGCGGTGGCGCCCCCGTGCGACGCGGCCGGGTCGTCCGCCGCGGCGGTCCCCGCGGTGGCTATCGTGCCCGCCGCGATCAGGCCCGAGGCCACGACTGCGGCGGCAAGGCGGGCTGCGCCCCGCCCCTTCATCGAAAGCATGATTTCCCCTCTGGGCAAGGCGGTCGGCTGGAGAGGTCGCCTCACCGGAAAGATCCCAAGAACTCAGCGGCCGAACTGGTCAGCCTGGTCAGCCCCCGTGAGTACTCGTCGGATCTTATGGAGCGGGCGCATCAGGGTCCCCGGTAATAGCGTCCTATAAGCGATCCGAATCGTAATCGTTACCGAATACGCGCACCCTGAGCTGGCATTATCGACAAATCTCCGTACCTTTTCATGGCACAGATACCTTCTGGGGCGAATTGCCGGACGGGCCTGTGCGCCCCACCTGAGCGGCCGTCCGGCGGTTCGCCGGCACCCCCATTACCACAGTCGTACTCGATTCAACTTTCTCCAACGGCGCGCCATCCGGCTCCCGTTGTGTTTCCTCCGCTGCTTTCCGTGCCCTTACCACCCGGCGGAATGCGGACGTCCCACGCGCGAGATCGTGCCCGATCGCCAGGGCTTCGACCTCTGCCGCGAACCAGCGCTGACCCCCCTTCTCCGGCGGCTGTTCGCCCTCCCGAACCCGCAACCGCCCCTGTACGACCAGCGGTTCACCAACCGCCACCGACGCGGCGACATTGTCCGCGAGCGCCCGCCAGGACCGGACGGTATAGAAACTCGTCTCCCCGTCGGCCCAACATTCCCGGGCCTTGTCCCACCGCCGCGAGGTCGCCGCCATCCGGAACCGCGCCACCGACACCCCCGCCGCGGTCTCCCGGTACTCCACCGCCGTGGCCACGTTCCCCACCAGCGTCACCATCGTGTCGTTCATGGAAGACTCCCCCGTCCCCTTCTTTACGACGTCACTTCAGTACGTCGATTCCGTTCAGTACGTCTCTTGAACGCGCCTCTTCGGTACGGCTCTTCGGTACGGCTCTTCGTCGTGTTCTTCTTTGCTGTGCTTCTGCGGCCCGTGTCTTCGGCGCATGCGCATGTCTTCCGTGGCGGGCCGTCCCGTGTGCGCTTCGCTGAATCCATGCTGCACGGATTCGGCGCGGGCCGTGGCGGCCTGTGGACAAAGGAGCCTGTGGACAACTCCGTCACCCGACAGGGACGGCGGTACCCCGTCCGCCGCCCCGCCACGAGGCGCCTCTCACCTCATACGCCCGACGCCACCGCGTACCGCTCCCGCACCTCGCGGTACCGCAGCAATTCGGCTGCCACCGGCTCCAGTACCCGTGCCCGACCGCACCCGGCCGCCGCGCCCCGCAGCCGCCGCTCGGCCTCCTGCCCGTACCGTCGGGCCGGTCCACGGGCCGCCACCCCGGACAGCCAGGTCAGGAACGGTCCGCCCACCGACCCCACGACCGCGGGCAGCAACCCGGACAGCCACTCCGACGCGTCCACCACACCCGTCACGGCGCCCAACAGCCACAGCGCACCGACCACTTGCAGCACGAACAGCAACCCCTGCAACGAGGCCGCCACCGTCCACCACCGCGGCTTCACGTCCGGCCCCTGCCGCAACGCCTCCTCGGCCTCGGCCGCCACCGCGTCCAACGCCTCCGGCAGCCCCTCGGCCCCCCGCGCCGCCGCCTCCCGTACCGCCTGCGCCCAGGGCACCGGCAGCCCCAGCGCGGCCTCGCCCGCCACGGTACGGACCGCCTGCTCCACCACCGGCCGCGCCGCCGCCCGCCCATCCTCGCCCCGCGTGACGCCGGCCGCCGCGGAGCGTACGGGGACGGCCCCAGCGGGCGCGGAGGCAACCCGCCCGGCCTCCTCATCCCCGGAACCGGGCCCTCCCGCCCCCGGGCGGCCCGCCCCGGTACGCGGTGCGCCGATCCGGACCGCACCCGTGCGGTTGCCGGCCCCGGCCGCCGTCGCCGCGCCCCGCCGGCGCGCTCCCCGGCCCTTGCCTCGGGCCCGCAGCCGCGACCACGGCGAACCGCAAGCCCGTTCCGCGTGCCGCAGCCAGTCCCGTTCCGCCGCCCGCCCGGTGGCCACCGCCCCGACCGCCTCGGCGAGCCGGTCGTCGAACTCCTCCCGGGCCCCTTCGGTCAGTCCCACCCGGCTCTCCGCGACGTACGCCGTCCGCAGTCGTTCCGCCGCGGTGTCCACATCCGCCGTCAGCCTGCGGTCCGCCGCGCCCCGTTCCGCGACGAACTGGCCCAGCGCCTCCCGAAGTTCCGCCACGCCCTCGCCGGTCGCCGCGGAGAGCGCCAGGACCGCCGCACCCGGCTCCCCGTGCTCGCCCAGCGCCAGCCCGTCCTCGTCCAGCAGCCGGCGCAGATCGTCCACCACCTGGTCGGCGGCGTCGCCGGGCAGCCGGTCCACCTGGTTGAGCACCACGAAGGTGACCTCGGCGTAGCCCGCCAGCGGGCGCAAATACCGCTCGTGGAGCACCGCGTCCGCGTACTTCTCCGGGTCCACCACCCAGATCACCGCGTCCACCAACTCCAGCATCCGGTCGACCTGTTCGCGGTTGGCGACGGCCGAGGAGTCATGGTCGGGAAGGTCGAGCAGGACCAGCCCGGCCAGTTCGGGACTGCCCTGCGCGGGGGTGTACCGGCGGTGCACCGGCACCCCGAGCCGGCGCAGCAGCCCCTCCGCGCCCGGCCGGCCGCCCGACCAAACGCAGGCCACCGGCTCGCCGGTCGTCGGCCGACGCGCCGCGACCTCCGAACGCGGCGCCCCCGCCAACGCGTTGAACAGCGAGGACTTCCCGCTCCCGGTCGCTCCCGCGAGGGCGACCACGGTGTGCTCACCGGACAGCCGGTACCGCTCGTCGGCCGCCTCCAGCACCCGTCCGGCCTCGTCCAGCACCATCCCGTCCAGCCGGCTCCGGGACAGCGCGATCAGCTCCCGCAGCGCCTCCAGCCGGGGCCGCAGCCCCTCCTCGGCGGCCCGCCGCGCGCCGCCGGGCACCCACTTGTAGCCGGGCCCGCAGTCCCCGACCTCCTCACCGCGCCCGCCGCCGGCCCCGGCTACGTTCCCGCGCCCGCCGCCCGGCCCCTCCCCCGCAAGCGCTCCCGCGCTCCTCCCGCCGCTCTGGCGCCGCCCACGGAACGCCTCACCCACACCGCAAGCCCCATCCACCTGATCCATCCCAACAGCCCCATCCGCCTCGGCCGTCGGCGGAACATCCGCCCCGGCGCCAGGTCCCACGGCCCGCCCACCGTGCCTCGACTCCCCCTCCCGCGCCCGCCGCGCGATCACCCCGTCGTCCCACGTCCCGCCGTCCCCCGTCCCGTCACTCCACGCCGCCCCCTCGCTGTCCTCGCCGTCCTCGCCGGCACCGGTCTCCGCCCGACGCTCCCCGGACTCCGTCACCGCGTCACCGTCTCTCTCCCGCAGCGGTCCGCCACCGGGCATTCGCGTTCCCGCTCCGTCTCCCGCTCGTCCACCGACCGCGTCCGGTGCTGCTCGCGCTGCACCACGGACACCGCGGCGATCAGTTCGGCCTGCTGGTCCGGCGGCACCGTCAGACGGTCCAGGGGGGCCAATCGGCGCTCCCGTTCACCGTCGAGGGCGTGCGCCAGATACGTGGTCAGCAGTTGGGCACCCTGGTCACACAGCCGCAGCGCGCTCTGTGCCCCCAACAGGTCGGCGAGGTTCTCCCCCGCCGTACGGGCCCGGCGCCCGCCCAGCAGCGCGGTGGCCAGCAGGGCCGCCGGTTCCTCGGCGTCGACCGGGTCGCCCCGTTCACCGGCCTGGCCGCCGCGCGCCTCCCGGGTCTCCTCCTCGGCCAGTTCCTCCAGACAGCGCCGCCACCTTCGGACGATCACGCCGATCCGCCCGGCGGCTCCCGCGGCCCCGTCCATGGCGGTCAGCGCCGCCTCGGCCGCCGCGGGGTCCCGCCGCCAGGCGCCCGCGGCCCGCTCGTCGGCCTCCTCGACGGCGCAGACCAGCAGCGCGGTGAGCCCTTGGGCCAGCGCGTCCAGCAGTTCGTCGGCACGACCGCCGAGCCCGTGCGCGTGCCAGTGGGCGCGGGCGTCGCCGGCCAGCACTTCACCGGCCGCGACCTCGCGCCGCACCCGCTCCGCTGCCTCCTCGTACGCCTCCTCGGCCCGGCCGGCCAGCCGTAGCGCCGCGGCGTGCTGGGCGGCGGCGGCCCCGGCCAGCGCGGGCAGCCGGCTGCGCAGCGAGGCGATCACCCCGGAAGCGGTCCGGTCCGCGGCGGCACTACGGGCAACGGGGTCCTGGGCGTGCCGTTCCAGCCACTCCCGCAGACCGGCGACCGCCGTCGCGGGCAACAGTCCGCGGCCCCCGCCCGCGGACTCGGGCAGCTCGGGAATGGTGAACCGGGGTACGTGTCCGAGCCCGGCCCGCTGTAGGAGCTCCGCGTACCGCGCGGAGATCTCGGCGGCGATCTGGTGCGGTACCCGGTCCAGCACGGTGACCAGCGTGACGTCGTACTCCTTGGCGGTGCGCAGCAGATGCCAGGGCACGGCGTCGGCGTACCGGGCCGCCGTGGTGACCAGAACCCAGACGTCGGCCGCGCAGATCAACTCGGCGGCCAGTTCGCGGTTGCCGGCCACCAGTGAGTCGATGTCCGGGGCGTCCAGCAACGCCAGCCCGCTGGGCAGCGCGGCGTCCGTCTCGATCCGCACCGTCGGCGTCCCCGGCTCACCGGCGGCCCGACCGTGCCCACCGCCGAGCCCCTTCTCCTCTCCTTCGTTGCGCTCGCTTGCCTCGCCACCGTCCTGCTCCGGCACCCACACCCGGGTGAGCCCCGGGAGCACCCGCTGTCCGGCGAACCAGCGGTGATCGTCGGGGTGGCAGACCAGCACCGGCGTACGCGTCGTGGGCCGCAGCACCCCGGCCTCCGAGACGCGCCGCCCCACCAGCGAATTGACCAGGGTGGACTTGCCCGCCCCCGTGGAACCTCCGATGACCGCGAGAAGTGGAGCCTTAGGGGCGCGCAGGCGGGGCATCACATAGTCGTCCAGCTGGGAGAGCAGCTCGGCCCGGTTGCGCCGGGCGCGGTCGGCGCCCCCGAGCGGTAGGGGAAATCGTGCGGCGTCGACGCGGTCACGCAGAACGGACAGTGCGTCGATCAGCCGGGGTCCTACGTCCAAGGTCGCCACATGTGCAGAATGCCCAATTTCGTTAGGTTTTTGAAGCGTATAACCCCTTGTGTGCGCCGCGAGAATCTCCACGGAACGCGATAGGTGAGATATGGGATTTTCGTAACATCTCAGACGCAGGCATAACGAGTGCACAACACCCGCCGCGCGAGACGGCAAAAGCCGTGCAGGATTCGTACCTGCCTGCGATTATCGGGATCGCTTCACCGAACCTCCACAACGTGCCACGGAGGTGAAGCAACCGGGACGAGCCACCCGGACCTCTATCCTGGTCCGCGGTTCGTGATCCACGCCCACCATCCGGCCCCCGTAGCTCAGTGGATAGAGCAGGTGCCTTCTAAGCACTTGGCCGCAGGTTCGAGTCCTGCCGGGGGCGCCAGGCCAGACCCTCCCGTTGGGAGGGTCTTTTTGTTGGGTGGGTGGTGGGCTGCCTGGGGGCGGGGGGCGGTTCGGTTAGGGGTGGGGGTTTCCCTTGGTGGGGGTGTTGAGTAGGGACGGGTAGTCGTCGAGGGATATGTCGGCCGAGATTTCGTGGCCCTCTTGGAGGATGGCGGTGAGGGTGGCCGGGTCGTTGAGGGCGGCGTTGCGGGCGGTTAGCGCTTCTTGGGTGAGGGGGGCCAGGAATTCACCGGCGCCGCGGCCGCCTTCCTGGCAGCGCGTGACGTACGGTCGCAGTTTTTCCTCGTAGCGGGTGAAGGCTTGGCGGTGGTCGCCGGCCGCGGTGGCCAGCTCACCGGCGAGGACGTAGGCGCCGACGATCGCCGAGCCGGTGCCCATGCCGCCGACGGTGGCGCCGTAGGCGGCGTCGCCGAGGAGTGCTATCCGGCCCGTCGACCAAGTCGGTATGTCGACGCGACTGATGGAGTCGAAGTAGAGGTCGTCGGCGTCCCAGACCGTTCCGATCAGTTCCGTGGTGCGCCAGCCGGCGCCCTCGTACGCCTGGGTGAGGGCCTTTCTCTGGGCCTGCGGGTCACGGCGGTCGTGGCTCAGCCGCTCGGACGCGAAGACGCAGAAGGTCTCGCCTCCGTAGGTGGGGTCGTCGGCCCGGCGGGGGACACGGCCGACCGTCGCCAACCGGCCGGGTTCGTTGTAGCCGACGGCGCGGGCCGCGAGGTCCGGGGCGGCCGTTATCGGGAGGTCCCAGCCGGCGACGTAATAGCCGAGGTGGCTGACGAATTGGTCTTCGGGGCCGAAGGCGAGCCGGCGCACGGTGGAGTGCAGGCCGTCGGCGCCGATGACCAGGTCGAAGGTGCGGGGCTCGGCGTGCTCGAAGGTGACGTGGACTCCGTCGGCGGATTCGGTGAGGGAGGTGGGGGAGTCGCCGAAGAGGTATTCGGCGGAAGGGGCGTGGGGTGGGCGGGTGTGGTCGTAGAGGATGCGGGAGAGTTCTGAGCGGAGGATTTCCACGTCGCCGCCCGCGAACTCGGGGGGCATGGCGGCCACTTGCTCCCCCTGGGCGTCGATGAAGGTCATGGGGCTGCCGGCGGTGCGGCGCTGTCTGATCTTGTCGAGGACGCCCATCCGCTGGAGCACCTCCAGATGCGCCGCACCGCGGAAGTCGACCGCGAAGCCGCCGCCGCGGAGAGCCGGCGCCACCTCGACGACGGTGGGGCGGAAGCCGTAGCGAGCGAGCCAGTAGGCGAGGGCCGGGCCGGCGATGCTGGCACCGGAGATCAGCACCGTGCGGGGCCGGGCGGACGCGGGCGGCGCGGCGGGCGCGCCTTCTTCCCTGGTCGGAGGCATGGCCGTCGTGGCCGGCGCGACCGTCGCGGCGGTGGTGGCCGGCGCGGCAGTCGTGGCGGTGGCGGCCGTCGCGGCTGGTGTCGTCGTTGATTCGTGCGTCATTGGACGCTCCCCCTGTGTCGGTGTGGCGTGGTGACGAAATAACTGTATCCGGTGGACACGGATATGTATACTCGTGGACACAGTTTTAGGATGCGGGGGTGGCTGGAGACGAGAAGAGCAGTGTGTTCGGGGATCAGGCGGGCAGCGTCGAGCTGTTGTGGGGCGGGCGCGGGCGGCCGAGCCGTGGCCCCAAGCCGGCGCTGAGCCTGGAACGGATCACGCAGACGGCCATCGGGCTCGCCGACACGGGCGGGCTGGGCGCGGTCTCCATGCAGCGGGTCGCGGCGGAGCTGGACTTCACGAAGATGTCCCTGTACCGGTACGTGCCCGGCAAGTCGGAGCTGGTCGCGCTGATGATCGACATGGCGATGGGGGAACCGCCGGAGCCGGCGGGCACCGCGGCCGACGACTGGCGTGGCGCGTTGCGGGAGTGGGCGGAGCGGCTCGCGGCGGTCTTCGACCGGCACCCGTGGCTGTTGAGCGCCATCATCGGGTCGCGGGTCATGGGCCCCAATGAACTCGGCTGGACGGAGCGGGCGTTGGCGGCGCTCGCGAACACCGGGCTGACGGGCGGTGAGCAGTTGGATGCCGTGGTGGTGGTGAGCGGGCACATCCGGGCCATCGCGCAGGTGTCGGCGTCCATGGGCGTGGGCAGCGCTCGGGCGAAGGAGCCGGAGGCGGTGATGAGTGCCGCGCTGAACGAGCTGCTCGTCGGGCGGTCCGAGCGGTTTCCGGCGGTGGCGGCGGCGGTGGCGGACACCGCGGGGGGCGCGTCCCGGGATCAGGCCCGGGAGTTCGGGCTGGAGCGGATCCTGGACGGGCTGGAGGCGTACGTCGGGCGGGGGTGAGGTTGTCGGTCGGGCGGTGCGGTTGTCGGTCGGGCGGCCAGTGCGGTTTCGGTGGCGTGCGTCTTCCGTCGGGCCCTGGTGGTGGATGGGTGTCCCCCACCGAGCGGGCACCCGGAACCGCCCCGGCCCCCTGCCTCGGGGCGGGCGAGCCGCAAGGCAGGGGAAGCCCCACGGGCGCCGCCGCTACATACCCAGTCGTACCGACTTGCGGGGCTGCTCCTTCGCACCCGTCAGGAGGCCGTGCAGGGTGGCGAATTCGTCGACGCACTTGGCGGTGCCGTTGACGACGCAGTCCAGGGGGGCGTCGGCGACCATGACCGGGACGCCCATCTCCTGACGGAGGCGCCGGTCCAGGCCGCGGAGCAGGGCGCCGCCGCCGGTGAGGGCGATGCCGCGTTCGATGATGTCGCCGGAGAGCTCCGGGGGGCATTCGTCGAGGGTGCGGTGGACGGCTCGGACGATGGCCTCGACGGGTTCGGTGAGGGCGGTACGGATTTCTTCGGCGGTGATTTCCTGGAGGCGGGGGAGGCCGCTGAGGTGGTCACGGCCGCGGACGGTGAAGGAGTAGGGGGAGGACGGGGGCGCCTCGGGGTCGGCTTCGGTTTCCGCTCCGGTTCCCGCGGTGGGAGTGGGGAGGGCGGCCAGGGCGGTGGTGTCCTCGGGGGTCCAGGCGGCCGAGCCGATGGCGATCTTGATTTCTTCTGCGGTGCGTTCGCCGATGGCCAGGCCGTGTTCCTTCTTGATGTACGTGGAGATGGCGGCGTCCATCGCGTCCCCGGCGACCCGTACGGAGTGGGCGGTGACCAGGCCGCCCATGGAGACGACGGCGACCTCGGTGGTGCCGCCGCCGATGTCGACGACCATGCAGCCGACCGGTTCGGCCACCGGGAGGCCCGCGCCGATCGCGGCGGCCATCGGCTCTTCGATCAGGTGCACCTCGCGGGCGCCGGCGCCCCGCGCGGAGTCGATGACGGCGCGTCGTTCGACCCCGGTGATGCCGGAGGGGACGCAGATGACGACCCGGGGGCGGGAGAAGCGGCGGCTGGGCAGGGCCTTCTTCATCAGGGCGCGCAGCATCTGTTCGGCGGCGTCGAAGTCGGCGATGACGCCTTCCCGGAGGGGGCGCATCGCGGTGATCCCGGAGGGCGTGCGGCCGATGGTGCGTTTGGCCTCCGAGCCGACGGCGATGACGTCGCCGGCGGCGTTGACGGCGACCACGGACGGCTCGTTCAGCACCACGCCTTTGCCGCGGGCGTAGACGAGGGTGTTGGCGGTGCCGAGGTCGATGCCTATGTCGTACGTACCGGACGAAGTGCTGGACGCCATGGGGAGTTCGTTTGCTCTCTCTCGGGAGGACATTGCGCCGCAGAGAGCGTCATTGACCTACCAATGACGGTAATTGCGGGCAATTATCTAGACTACTGGGGGTGCGGAATGGTTCCTGCGGGGGCGGCCCGCGGGGTAAAGAGGCGGCAAGGTCAGGGGTCGGGGGGCAGCGCCTCGGTGAGGTCGTCGAGGGCGTCCAGGAGGAGTTCGGAGGCGCGGACGGCGACGCCCGCGTGCTCGCCCTCGGCGTTCCAGCGTTCCCAGACGGCGTGCGATTCGCTCCAGTCCAGGGGGGCGCCGTCGCGGACGGCCCGGGCCGCGCGGTCCAGGGCGGGGCGGAGGGCGGCGGTGAACGCGGCGGCGCCGGGCGCGGGTTCGGCGTCCTTGTCGGGCAGGTGGGCCTCCAGGATCATCGTGACCCGGCCCATCGTGGCGAGCGTGGTGCTGGCGGCGTGCGCCGCGTGGAGCGAGAGGCCGCGGTGGCGGACCGGCTCCTTCTCGGCGCGGGCCTCGCTCACTTCCCAGGCGGCGCGGGCCGCGCGGGCGTCCAGCAGGGCCTCGCGGACCTGTCGGGGGCGGCGCTCGGCGGGCCGGGCGTAGCCGTCGAGGACGGCGCATGCGTAACGGCCGTTGGCGGTGAGCCAGTCGGCGAGGCGGTCGCGGAGCCGGGGCGTCTCCCAGGCGGGGAACAGCGCGTAGGACAGCATCGCCAGGACGCCGCCGATGAGGGTGAGCACGACGCGTTCCTGGACGGTCTGTTCCCAGCCGGCGCCGACGATGCCGAGCAGGAAGACGACGTAGCCGGCGATGCAGGCCGAGGTGACCGAGAAGCCGGTGCGCATCAGCAGGTACATCAGGAAGACGCAGACCAGGGCGAGGCCGGCGCTGATGTAGGCGTCGGGATGGGCCAGGGCCATCAGGGCGCCGGCGATGGTGACGCCGACCAGGGTGCCGGCGAAGCGGGCGACGCCGCGGGAGTAGGTCTGGGCGAAGTCGGGGCGCATCACCATGACGGAGGCGAGCGGCGCCCAGTAGCCGTGGCCGAACCGGAGGGCGGTGGCGAGCAGGTAGCCGGCGGCGGCGACCGCGGCGACGCGGAGGGCGTGTCGGAAGATGTGGGAGGACCAGCGGGCCTCGCGGTGCAGGGCGCGGAGGGCGACCGGGACGAGCTTGGGGACGCTGGGGCGCAGCAGGTGGCCGCGTTCGGCCGCGGTGGTGGGGCGGGTGGCCTCGACGGGTTCGTCGGTGAGTTCGACGGCGTCGGCGAGCAGGGAGATCAGGCGGTAGGCGGCGCGGCGGGCGGGGCCGCTGAGCATCGGGCCGGTGGCCGGGACTTCGAGGGCGGCCATCGCCTCCGGTGGCAGCCGGACCGGCTTGTCGTGCCGTACGGCGTGCGCGACGGCGTCCAGGACGGTGGCGGCGGCGCCCAGCAGTTCGCGGGCACGGTCGCGTTCGGGTCCTTCCAGGGGGGCACCGACGACCGGGTCGGCCAGTGAGGCGAGGACCGGGCGGACGCGTTCGGCGAGACCGCGGGGGCCGTGCAGTTGGACGGGGCGGCGCCTGGCCTGGCGGGGGGTGACGGCGGAGGCGAGCCGGGCGTCCATCAGGGGCGCGGGGTCGAAGGGGGCGACCGGGTCGTGCCGTAGTCGTCGGGCGTAGTCGGCCTCGGCGGCCAGGGCGTCGGCCAGGGCGTCGCGCTGGATGCCCCAGGGGCGTACCGGGAACAGGACGATGAGGGTGGCCTGGACGAGGCCGCCGAAGGCGATCAGTGCGGCGTGTTGCAGGGCGCCCAGGACGGACGTCGGGAGCGTGACGGTGATCAGCATGATCGCCACGGTCTGGGTGCCGATGAGGCCGGAGACCGGGCCGATCGCCCAGGCCAGGCCCGCCAGGAAGGTCCAGCCGGTGAGCAGCAGGACGAAGGCGACGAGGTGGGCGGCGGCCAGGTAGCCGAGGAAGGTGGAGACCGCCAGGGCGCCGGCGACGGCCAGGGCCAGGACCGGGCGGGGCCGCATGCTGCGCTGGAAGGTGGCGATACCGGAGGAGAAGGCGCCGAAGGCGGAGGAGACGGCCAGGGCGGGGCTGCCCTGCCACAGGCACAGGCCGATGACGACGGCCACGCCGGCGGTGCCGCGGATCGCGATCAGCGGGGTGAGTTTGGCCCGTTCGACGGTCAGCCCCGAGCGGGCGGCTTCCTTGAGCGCTCGCGACCAGGTCATAGCGAGAGGATACGGGCCGGTAGCTGGGGTGACGGGGTATCGGGGTGTCGGGGTGGGGGTACCTCCCGGCGGTAGCCGGGGGAGGGTGCGGGAGGGCTGCCCGGATGCCTTCGCGGGGGTGCGGAAGGGGGGCGCGCGGGGGCGCGGAGAGCGGGTGGCGGGGCCATCGTGGGAGGGAAGGGCGCCAGGGCGCGTGCGGGTGCCCGCGGTGGTGGGGAGGGGCGCGCGGAGGGCAATCCGGGCTCAGCGGTGCGCCCTCACCAGGAAAATGACGGTAAACCGGATCTCCGCTGAGCGTAAACACCACAGGTCAGAGCGGTGTAAGGAGTTTCGGCCCGGAGCGGTGCGAGCAACCAGACACCCCGGGAGGGAAACCTGTCCCCGCCCCGTCCCCTCTTGCTGGCCGGTCGGGACAACTCCCGGCCCGTTCGCCAAGGAGAAGGTCCCGTGCGCAAATCCCTTGTCAAACCGGTGATCGCGTTGATCGCCCTGACCGTCCTCGGAGCCACGGCAGGCTGCGGCACGAGCGACTCCGAGGCCACCCCCGTACGGTTCAGTGGCCCCCGGACGGGTGCCGCCATGCAGACCGCGCCGACCAGCAAGAACTCGCTGGTGCAGATGCCCACTCACCCGATCAGCTTCCAGGAGACCAGCAAGGTCGGCGGGGCCGGCGAGAACACTCCAATAGCCCTGACCACCTACCACGGGAAGAAGTCCGGCTTCACGGGGAAGGTGTGGGTCTGGGCGCCGCCGGAGTACTACGAGAAGAAGAACGCGAACAAGGGCTTCCCGGTCATGGAGGCGCTGCCCGGCGCCTACGGCTACCCGGTCAACTACTGGATCGGCTCCGACCTCAAGCTGGAGGAGTCCCTCGCCACCTGGTCGAAGGCCGGTAAGAGCCTGCCGTTCATCGTCGTGATGCCGGTGCTCAACCCCAATGACAAGCAGTACTACGACGGCAGTGACATCCCCGGTCAGCCGAAGATCGGGACGTGGCTGAGCAAGGACGTCCCGGACCTGGTCCGGGAGAACTTCCGCACCCTGAAGACCCGCAACGCGTGGTGCATCATGGGCTCCTCCTCGGGTGGTTTCTCGGCGCTGAAGAACGTGCTGCAGAACCCGAAGGACTTCAAGGTGGCGATCCCCAACGGGCCGGACATCGTGCCCGATTCGCCGCTGTGGCGGGGGCACCTCTCGGCGATGCGGGAGAACAACCCCGAGGTGCTGGCGCACCAGTTGATCGCCCGCGGCGGGCCGGACGTCTACCTCGCCTTCCAGGACGGTTCCAAGGAGAACACCGTGCTGCCGAAGGTGCGGAAGTTCATCGCCCAATACGGCCACGGGCCGGTGAAGACGCGGCTGCAGGTCGTGCCGGACGGCACGCACAGCGGCGCCACCTACGTCCAGGGCATGGGCATGGGCACGATGGAGTGGGTCAGCGCCCACATGCAGGGTCCGACCGGCTGAGCGCGGGGCGGACCGAAGGGCGGTCGCGACGGACACCGGTCCGTGGCGGCCGCCCTCGTCGTGTGCGGGGGTCACGGCGCGCAGTCGACGTCCTGGAGGGTGACCGGGTGGGAGTCCAGGCCGACGTAGGCGGTGAAGGCGCGGCGGGTGCCGCCGTCCCAGTGGGTGGTGACGGTGGCCCAGCCGACGCCCGCGGACTGGGCGGTGGTGACCTTGCCGATGGTGATCGACCGCGGGGTGTTCTGGGCGCAGAGCAGCAGGTCGTAGCCGTCGGTGTGGGCGGCGCGGTCCTTGAGGTGGGCGGAGACCTGGTGGCTGCGCCGGTAGGGGGTGGGGCCGTGCTGGCCGTAGAAGCCGGTCAGGAAGTGGTGGATCTCGGCGGCGGTGTGGCGGCCGCCCGGGTCGCTGCGGACGGTGGCGGCGGCGGGTCCGGTGGCGGCGAGGGTCAGGGCGAGGGCCGCGGCACAGGCGGCGAGGGCGGTGACGGGACGCGGTGCGGTACGGGACATGGCAGGTCCTCACCTTCAGGCGTGTGACTGCGTAGACACGCGTTTCCGGCGGAAGGTTGCCGTCCGGGGCGGGCCGGGCAAAGGGGACAGTCGTTCGCAGAACGGTGTGCGTCCCCGTGCCCGGCCCCCTTACGACACCACGTCCTTGCGGGCGAAGCCGCGGAAGGCGAGTGCGGTGAGCACCAGCGCGTAGGACACCGAGACCGAGGCGCCCTGGAGCATCCCGGACCACTCCGTCTGGGGTTGGAGCGCGTCCGCCCATGCGTACTGCCAGTGGGCGGGCAGCACCGCGCGCCAGTCGCCGAGCGCGGTGACCTGGTCGAGGACGTTGCCGACGATGGTCAGCCCGACGGCGCCGCCGACCGCGCCCAGCGGTGCGTCGGTCACCGTGGACAGCCAGAACGCCAGCGCCGCGGTGACCAGTTGGCCGACGAAGACGTAGCCGGTCACCACGGCCAGCCGCAGCACCGCGTCGCCCGGGGCGAGCGCGCCGCCGGTGGGCAGCTGGAGCGGACCCCAGCCGTACGCGGCGGTGCCCACTGCCAGGGCGACCAGCGGCAGCAGCAGCATCGCGGCGGCGCTGAACACCAACCCCACGGTGAGTTTGCTCAGCAGCAGCCGGGCCCGCGGCACCGGCGCGGCGAGCAGGTAGCGCAGCGAGGACCAGCTGGCCTCGGAGGCGACGGTGTCCCCGCAGAACAGCGCGACCGGCACCACCAGCAGGAAGCCGGCGGAGACGAACAGTGCGGTGGCGGCGAAGTTGCCGCCGGAGGCGGTGGCGGTGGCCATCAGGCTGATCCGGCCGGTGTTGCGGGTGCCGGGGTCGCCGCCGATCGCGAACGCCGCGACGAGGACGAACGGCAGCAGCGTCAGGATCGCGGCGATCACCAGGGTGCGGCGCCGTAGGAGTTGGCGGCGGGCCTCGACGCGCAGCGGCAGGGTGCGCCGGGCGCGGTAGCCGGGCGCCGCCGCCGGGGTGGTGGCGGTCATCGTCCGTCTCCTTGGATCAGGGTGAGGAAGGCGTCCTCCAGGCGGCGGTGCGGGCCGACGCGGTGCACCGGGACTTCCAGCCGGAGCAGTTCGGCCAGCAGCTGCGGGGTGCCGTCGGGGGCGGTGAGCCGGATCAGCAGGCCCTCGTCGGCGCGGGCCGCGAAGGCCACGCCGGGCAGCGCGCCGACCTTCTCCACCAGTGCGTCGGGGAGCGGCGCGGCGGCGCCGACGTCGATCAGCACGGTGTCGCCGGAGCCCACGATGTCGCCGACCGGGCCGGCCTGGACGAGCCGGCCGCGGTCCATGACGACCAGGTGGGTGCAGCTCTGCTCGACCTCGGACAGCAGGTGGCTGGAGACGATGACGGTGCGTCCGGCCGCGGCGTAGCGGATCATCACCTCGCGCATCTCGCGGATCTGCGGCGGGTCCAGGCCGTTGGTCGGCTCGTCGAGGATCAGCAGGTCCGGCAGGCCGAGCATGGCCTGGGCGAGGGCGAGGCGTTGCCGCATGCCCTGCGAGTAGGTGCGGACCGCGCGCTCCAGGGCGTCGCCCAGTCCGGCGATCTCCAGCGCCTCCTCGGTGTGTGCGTCGGCGGCGGGGCGGCCGGTCGCCTGCCAGTACAGGTCGAGGTTGGCCCGGCCGGACAGGTGCGGCAGGAAGCCGGCGCCCTCGACGAACGCGCCGACCCGCGACAGCACCGGCGCGCCCGGCCGGATGGCCTGGCCGAACACCCGGACCTCGCCGCCGTCCGGGCGGATCAGGCCCATCAGCATCCGCAGGGTGGTGGTTTTTCCGGCGCCGTTGGGCCCCAACAGGCCCAATACCTGGCCGCGTTCGACGCGGAAGGTCAGGTCCCGGACGGCGTACCGGTCGGTGGACTTGGCGTAGCGCTTGCTCAGGTCGGTGATCTTCAGCGGGACGTCGGCCAGGGCCGGGTCGGGGGCGGGCGCCGCGGTCCTGCGGCGGGCGGTGAGCAGCAGCAGCGCGGCCACCACCGCGGCGGCCGCGGGCAGCGTCCAGGTCCAGGCGGGCAGCGGGGCGGCGGCGCTGCGCACCTCGGGCGCGGTGGGCACGTCGAGGGTCCCGGTGGTCGCCGGGGCGTGGGTGGGGGTGCCGCCGGCCAGGGAGACGGTGTAGGTGGCGGGCGCGGCCGGGGTGGCGTAGCCCAGGTCGGTGGCGGCGAGCACCAGGCGCAGCCGGTGGCCGGCGGCGAAGTCGTGGTCGACGGTGGGCAGGTGGAGCCGCACGGTCCGGCCGTCCCGGGCCCCTTCGACGCGGTATGGAGTGACCAGTTGGGACGGCAGCAGTTGGCGCCGGCCGTCCGGGGCGACGTCGTAGAGCTTGGCGAAGAACACCGCGTCGGGGGAGCTGGACCGGATCCGCACGGTGGTGGTGGGGCTGCCGGTGAGGTGGACGGAGGTGCGCAGCGGGGCGGAGTCGAAGTGGGCGTACTGGCCGGGGAAGTCGAGGGAGAGGCCGCCGGCGCCGAGGGCGGAGAGGTTGCCGAGGGCGCCGACTCCGGGGACGGCGGAGATCGCGGGTGGGGCGGCGCCGGCGGGGTTGGCGAAGCGCTGTTCCCGGCCGGTCAGCGGAACGGGGCGCGGGTCGTGGTCCAGGCCCGGGTAGCGGTCGGCGCTCGCGCCGCGGAGCCGTACGGTGCCGGCGGTGGAGTCCACTCCTCCGGTGCGGCTGACCCGGAACGCGGGCCCGGTGGCGGCGTGTTGGTCGCCCTTGAGGTAGCGGTCGAACCAGGCTGTGGTGCGTGCGGTGAGCCGGGTGGTCTCCCGGTCGCCGCCGTCGTGTCCGCCGGCGATCCAGTCGACGGCGACGGGTGCGCCGTTGTGGCGGAGGGCCCGGGCCGTGGCGTCGGCCTGGTCGAGGGGGAACAGCGAGTCGGTCTGGCCCTGCATGAGGAGGGTGGGCACCTTGATGCGGTCGGCGACGGCGGAGGGGCTGCGGGCCTCCAGGAGCCGGCGGGCCGCGGCGTCCGGTGTTCCGCTGACCGCGACCCGTTCGTACATCGCGCAGAGCGCGGGCTGGAAACGCCCGCAGCCGCCGGCGGAGACGGACGGGTCGGATGAGCCGGATGAGCCGGATGAGCCGGGCGAAGTGGCGGGGGTGGACGGGGTGGTGGGCGCGGCGGTGGCGGTGCCCGAGGTGCCGGTGGGAGAACCCGCCGTGCCGGTGGGGGAACCTGCCGTGCCGGTGGGGGAACCTGCCGTGCCGGTGGTGAAGAAGATCCCGGCCCACAGCTTCTTGAACACCCCGTTGGGGAAGAGGGCGTCGGCGAGGTTCCAGTAGGTGATCTGCGGGGCGATGGCGTCCACCCGCGGATCGTGGCCGGCGGCCAGCAGGGCGATGGCGCCGCCGTACGAGGCGCCGGCGATGCCCACGCGCGGGTCGCCGGGCTTGTCGAGCCGCACCTCGGGGCGCTTGGCGAGCCAGTCGATCAGCCGGCTGACGTCGGCGACCTCGGCGTCCGGGTCGTTCAGTCCGATCTTGCCGGTGGACCTGCCGAAACCGCGCGCCGACCAGGTCAGCACCGCATAGCCGTCCCGGGCCAGTTGCTCGGCCTCGGTACGGACGTCGGTCTTGCTGCCGCCGAAGCCGTGGCCGAGGAGGACCGCGGGCCGGCGGCCGCCGGTGTCGCCCCCCGCGGTGAAGAAGGAGGTGTCGATCCGCACCGTCCGGGTGCCGCCGGGCGTCTCGGGCATCGTCAGGACGTGGTCCTCGCGGTGCACGGTGGGCGGGGTGTCCGCGGCGGCGGCCGCCCAGGTGCCGCCTCCTATGAGGAGGGCCAGCGCGCCCACGGTGGCGTAGAGCCGGCGCCCGCGCAGTCGGAGATCCATAGCTGAATCCTAGGGAGCGGTCCGGGCGGGCGGCCCGTCCCGGGGGCGGAACTGCGCGCCCTCCCGGCGCAGTAGCCCCCGCCGGGCCCGTACCGCGTCCGTGGTACGGGCCCGGCGAGGGCTACCCCGCCGGTGTCGCCGCGGTCAGTACTGCGGCGGGCCGAAACCGCCCTGCGGGGGCTGCGGCGGCTGCGGAACGCCGGGCGGCATGGGCGGGCCGCCGACCGGGGGCATCGGCGGCGGGCCGGGCTGCTGCCAGCCGGCCGGCGGCGGGCCCGCGGGACCCGGTACAAAGCCGGGTGCGGCGAAGGCCAGTGCCGGGGACGGCGGCTGCCAGGCGGGCGCGACCGGTTCGCCGCGGACCATCAGCGCGACCAGCACCAGCGAACCGAGCAGATCCAGCGCCACTTGGGCGCAGATGATGACGCTCAGGCCCGGCATCTGCTTGCTCATCTCGGCGAGATCGCCGGAGCCGAAGAACCAGGCGATCGTCAGCAGGGCGTTGGGCAGCAGGGCGATGGCCAGGCCGAGGGAGAGACCGCGGGCCGCGCAGCCGCGGGTCAGGGAGTTGAGGCCGGCGATCGCGGTCAGCAGCAGGAACACCACCGCGTACCAGCCGGGGGCGAGCGACAGCAGCGAGGTCAGCACGCCCTTGCCCAGGTAGAACGTGGTGACGTACCCGGTGCCGCCCTGCACCAGCATGTAGACCTGGTAGACGACGTAGCACAGCGCCATCGCGCCGAGCACCAGACCACCGATCACGCCGGCGGCCTTGCCCGGGCGGGCCGGCGGCTCGCTGGGTGCCGGGCGCGGCCAGGAACGCATCCCGGCGAGCAGCACGACGCCGGCGACCAGGGTCAGCAGGAACAGCGGCAGGGCGCTGAGGAAGACCCCGTCGAAGGTGGCGGTGCCGGTCTCGGCACTGCTGAACCAGCGGTCGTCGCTGGTGTGGTTGCCGACGCTGATCAGGGCCTGGAGGGCGGTGGCGAAGGTGACGGTGGTGGCCACGGCCAGCAGCCCGCCGGCCGAGCGACGGCCCGCGAACGCGGCGATGGCGGCGGCCAGTTGGAGCAGGCAGAAGCCCAGTTGGACGGGGTTGGTGACCGCGTTGACGCCCGGCCGTCGGCTACCGGCCCAGCTGCCGAAGAGGTCGGCCACGCCGAACGCGCCGATGTCGACGACGAGCCAGTACGCCGTCCACGAGAAGAACAGCAGACAGAGGATGCCCCCCGTGATCCGCGCGCCCTTGGCCAGCGCCATGCCTTGTGCCATCTCATCCCCCGTTGTGTTGGTGCCGCGCCGCCGGCCTCCGGCGGCGCGAGGAGCACCGTAGCAACGCCCGTCCGCGGGGTCTCCCTCGGGCGGCGGCCCGTTGCCGCGGGTATGCGGACTCCCTGCCGGCGGGGGTCCGGCAGGGAGTCCGGGCGGAAGCGCCCGTGAGGGGGGCGCCCCGCCGGCCGGGATCCTGGGCGTCGCTCAGTGGTTGCTCGGGAAGCCCAGGTTGATGCCGCCGTCGGCAGGGTCGGGCCAGCGGGTGGTGACGACCTTGCCGCGGGTGTAGAAGTGCACGCCGTCGTTGCCGTAGATGTGGTGGTCGCCGAAGAGCGAGTCCTTCCAACCGCCGAAGGAGTGGTAGCCCACCGGGACCGGGATCGGCACGTTCACGCCGACCATGCCGGCCTCGACCTCCAGCTGGAAGCGGCGGGCCGCACCGCCGTCCCGGGTGAAGATCGCGGTGCCGTTGCCCCACGGCGAGGAGTTCATCAGCTCGATGGCCTGCTCGTAGGTCTCGACGCGGACGACCGAGAGCACCGGGCCGAAGATCTCGTCGCGGTAGGCGTCCATCTCCGGCGTGACGTTGTCGAGCAGCGAGACGCCGATCCAGTGGCCGTCCTCGTGGCCCTCGACGGTGTAGCCGGTGCCGTCGATGACGACGTCGGCTCCCTGGGCGGCGGCACCGGTGACGTACGAGGCGACCTTGTCGCGGTGGGCCTTGGTGATCAGCGGACCCATCTCGGAGGCCGGGTCGTCGCCGGGGCCGATGCGCAGCTTGTCGGCGCGCTCCTTGATCTTGCCGATCAGCGGGTCGGCGGTGTCACCGACGGCGACGACCACGGAGATCGCCATGCAGCGCTCACCGGCCGAACCGTACGCGGCGTTGATCGCGGAGTCGGCGGCCAGGTCGAGGTCGGCGTCCGGGAGGACCAGCATGTGGTTCTTGGCGCCGCCCAGCGCCTGGACGCGCTTGCCGTTGGCGGTGCCGGTGGTGTGGATGTACCGGGCGATGGGGGTGGAGCCCACGAAGGAGACGGCGGCGACGTCCGGGTGCGTGAGGAGCGCGTCGACGGCCACCTTGTCGCCGTTGACGATGTTCAGCACGCCGTCGGGCAGGCCCGCCTCGGCGGCCAGCTCGGCCAGCTTGAACGCGGCGCTGGGCACCTTCTCGCTCGGCTTCAGGATGAAGGTGTTGCCGCAGGCGATGGCGATCGGGAACATCCACATCGGGACCATCGCGGGGAAGTTGAACGGCGTGATGCCGGCGACCACGCCCAGCGACTGGCGGATCGAGGCCACGTCCACCCGCGTCGACACCTGGGTGGACAGCTCGCCCTTGAGCTTCTCCGGGATGCCGCAGGCCAGCTCGACGATCTCCAGGCCGCGGGCGACCTCGCCGAGCGCGTCCGAGTGCACCTTGCCGTGCTCGGCGGTGATCAGCCGGGCCAGCTCGTCGCGGTGCGCGTCCACCAGCGCGCGGTACGCGAAGAGCACCGAGGTGCGCTTGGCCAGCGAGCTGGTGCCCCAGCTGCGGTACGCGTCCTTGGCGGCGCGGACCGCGGCGTCGACCTCCTCGACCGAGGCGAAGGCGACCTGCTTCTCCTGGGCGCCGGTGGCCGGGTTGTAGACCGGCCCGAAGTTGCCGGAGACGCCCTCGACGGGCTTCCCGCCGATCCAGTGGTTGATGGTCTTCATGCGAGGGGCCTTTCGTACAGTGCGGCAGAGCGGATGTCAGAGGTGGCGGCGGCGGGCGGCGGCGTGCTCGTCGTACGCCTTGCGGGCGGCGACCGCCGCCGGACGCGTCGCGGTCTCGGCAACGGGTACATCCCACCAGGCCTGGGCCGGCGGCGCGCCCGGCACAGTGTCAGTCGTTTTGGTCTCCACGTAGACACATGTGGGCGCTTTTGCGTCACGCGCCTCGGCGAGCGCGGTGCGCAGCTCGGCGACCGTCTTGGCGCGCAGCACCCGCATCCCCAGTGAGGCGGCGTTGGCGGCGAGATCGACGGGCAGCGGCTCGCCGGTGTACGTGCCGTCCGCGGCGCGGAAGCGGTAGTCGGTGCCGAAGCGCTCGCCGCCGGTCTCCTGGGAGAGGCCGCCGATGGAGGCATAGCCGTGGTTCTGGATAAGGACGAGGGTGATGTTGATGCCCTCCTGGACCGCGGTGACGATTTCTGTGGGGTTCATCAGGTATGTACCGTCGCCGACGAGCGCCCACACCGGGCGGTCGGGAGCGGCCATCCGGACCCCGATCGCGGCCGGGATCTCATAGCCCATACAGGAGTAGCCGTATTCGAGGTGGTACTGCCGGCGGGACCGGGCGCGCCAGAGTTTGTGCAGGTCACCGGGGAGGGAACCGGCGGCGTTGAGGACGATGTCGGATCCGTCGACGAGCGCGTCCAGCGCCCCGAGGACCTGGGTCTGCGACGGCTGCGCGGAGGGGTCGGCGGCCTCGTACGCGGCGTCCACCCGCCGCTCCCAGTCCGCTTTGGCCGCGGCGTACTCCGCCTCGTAGGCGGCGTCCACGCGGTGGCCGGTGAGGGCCTCGCGGAGCGCGTCGAGTCCGGCGCGGGCGTCGGCGACCAGGGCGAGGGCGCCGAGCTTGTGGGAGTCGAAGGCGGCGATGTTGAGGTTGACGAAGCGGACGCCGGGCTCGGCGAAGAGGGTGGCGGAGGCGGTGGTGAAGTCGGTGTAGCGGGTGCCGACGCCGATCACCAGGTCGGCCCGCCGGGCCAGCCCGTCGGCGGTGGCGGTGCCGGTGTGGCCGATGCCGCCGACGTCCGCCGGGTGGTCGTAGCGCAGCGCCCCCTTGCCCGCCTGGGTGGCGGCGACCGGGATGCCGGTGGCCTCGGCGAAGGCCCGCAGCGCCTCCTCGGCCTCGCTGTGGTGGACGCCGCCGCCCGCGACGATCAGCGGCCGGCGGGCCGCCCGGACGGCCCGTACCGCGTCCGCCAGGGCATCGGCGTCGGGCGCGGGCCGGGGCACCCGCCACACCCGGTCGGCGAAGAACTCCACCGGCCAGTCGTACGCCTCGGCCTGCACGTCCTGCGGCAGCGCGAGGGTGACGGCGCCGGTCTCGACCGGGTCGGCGAGCACCCGCATCGCCTGGAGGGCGGCCGGAATCAGCGCCTCGGGCCGGGTGACCCGGTCGAAATAGCGGGAGACGGGGCGCAGCGCGTCATTGACCGACACATCGCCGGCGGACGGCACTTCGAGCTGCTGGAGGACCGGATCGGCGGGCCGGGTGGCGAACACGTCGCCGGGCAGCAGCAGCACCGGGAGGCGGTTCACGGTGGCGAGCGCGGCGCCCGTGACGAGGTTGGTGGCCCCCGGCCCGATGGAGGTGGTCACGGCCTGCGCGGAGAGCCGGTCGCACTGGCGGGCGTAGCCCACCGCGGCGTGCACCATGGCCTGTTCGTTGCGCCCCTGGAAGTACGGGAGCTTCGGCGGCCCGTCCGCCGCCCCGCGGGACGCCGCGCCGCCGGACTCCAGCAGCGCCTGCCCGATACCGGCGACGTTGCCGTGCCCGAAGATGCCCCAGCAGGCGGTGATCAGGCGGTGTCGGCGGCCGTCCCGCTCGGTGTACTGGTGGGCGAGGAACTCCACCAGGGCCTGCGCCACGGTCAGCCGACGGGTACCGGCCGCGGCGTCCGTCGCGTCGCTCGTGGGGGCGTGCGCGGGGGCGTGCGCGGGGATGCTCGGGGAGGCGTCCGTCGCATTGCTCGTCGGGTCGTTGGTCTTCGAGTCGTTGCTCTTCGAGTCGTTGGTCGGCGGCTCGTTGGTCGGCGCGGTCATCGCGGATCTCCTGCCGGTGCTTCGTACAGAGGGAGTCGGGGATCGACCGGCTGCTGCGGCCAGGTCGTGCGGATCCAGCCGTGGTCGGGGTGGTCGCAGATCAGCCACTGGCGCTGCTCGCCCGGCCCCGCCATGACGTTGAGGTAGTACATGTCGTGCCCGGGGGCGGCGATGGACGGGCCGTGCCACCCGTCCGGGATCAGCACCGCGTCCCCCGTACGGACCTCGGCGAGGACGTCCGTACCGCGCCCGTGCCCGGAGGGCGTCACCCGCTGATAGCCCAGCCCCGCCGTCCCGTGGGCGGCCGCGATCTCGAAGTAGTAGATCTCTTCGAGCTCGGACTCCTCCCCGGGACGGCACTCGTCGTGCTTGTGCGGCGGATACGACGACCAGTTGCCACCGGGGGTGAGCACTTCCACCGCGATCAGCCGGTCGCAGTCGAACACGCCGGCCGCACCGAAGTTGTTGACCTGCCGCGAGCAGGTGCCGGTGCCGCGCAGCTCCACGGGCACGTCGGACGCGGCGCCATAACGGGCGGGCAGCCGGCGCTCGCAGCGCGCCCCGGTGAGCGCGAACCGCCCGCCGCCCGGACTGGCGATCCGGACCTGCGCGTCCCGCGGCACGTACGCGAAGTCCGTCACTCCGCTGAACACGCTCTCCCGACCGGTCAGTTCGAACGTCCCGCCTCCGGGGCCGTCGGTCCGGACCGTGCAGCCGCCGGAGAGCGGCAGCACGATCCATTCGCTGTCGCCGGTCGCGAAGGAGTGGTCGCCGCCCGGCGACAGGTCGAGGATCCGCAGGGAGGAGTAGCCCCAGCCGGCCTTCTCCGGCGAGACGTCGAGGGCGTACGGACCGTCGGCGGCACGGCCCGCCGTGAGGTGGAAGGAAGAGGTGGGGGTGGGGGCGGAGGTGGGGGTGGGGGCGGAGGTGGAGGTGGAGTTGGACGTGGGGCTAACGGTGGCGGGCTCGGTGGCGGACTCGTCGATCCCGTCGTGCGGTGTGTCGTGCCCGCGGGAGGTGTGGGTATCTGCGAACTCGGCGCTCATGACTGCAAGTCTCCTACTCGCCACTGACAGTGAGGTTCTCCGGCGGCGTGGCGCCGGGATCGGACCGTTCGCCCCGACGGCATCGCCCCGGCGTCAGGGCCCGTCCGACCGTCCGGCCCTGATCCACCGGACGGGCTCTAGAGCAGCCCCACGGCGGTGTCGACCGCGGCCGCCACATCGCCGTCCGCCGGATAGAGGAGCGAGCGGCCGACGACCAGGCCGTGCACGGTCGGCAGCCGGAGTGCCTTGCGCCATTTCTCGTAGGCGGCTTCCTGCTCGTGCACCGTCCCGCCGACGTCGCCACCGAGGAGGACGACGGGCAGGGTGGAGGTCTCGCAGACCCGGGCCATCGCGTCGGGGTCGTCGGTGACCGGGAGCTTCAACCAGGTGTAGGCGGACGTACCGCCGAGCCCGGAGGCGATGGCGACGGAACGGGTGACGGCGTCCGGGCTGAGGTCGTTGCGGACCACGCCGTCTATCCGCCGGGAGAGGAACGGTTCGACGAACGTGGGGAGTCCGCGTTCCGCCATCGCGTCGATGGCGCGGGCGGTGGCCTCCAGGGTGGTCAGCGAACCGGGGTCGTCGTAATCGATGCGCAGCAGCAGCTTGCCCGCGTCGAAGCGGAGTCGGGCGATGTCCTGGGGGCGGTGGCCGGTGAACCGGTCGTCCATCTCGAAGGCGGCGCCCGCGATCCCGCCGCGGTTCATGGAGCCCATGACGACCTTGCCTTCGAGGGCGCCGAGCAGCAGCAGGTCCTCCAGGATGTCGGCGGTGGCCAGTACTCCGTCGACACCGGGCCGGGACAGCGCCAGGACCAGCCGTTCGAGCAGGTCCAGGCGGTTTGCCATGGCCAGTTGGCGGTCACCGACGGCGAGCGCGCCGCGGGCCGGATGGTCGGCGGCGACGATCATCAGCCGGCCGCTGTCGCCGAGCAGCGGGCGACGGGTGCGGCGGGCGGCGGCCTCCGCGACGGCTTCGGGATGCCGGGCCCGTAGCGCCGGGAGGTCACTGATCCGAGGAGTCAAGGCTCAACTCACCTTCTTGAGGGCACGAGTGGGGCGGGCTTGGGGCGGGAGCGGGCATGGGGTGCGGCGGAAGCGGGGCGGGCCCACGAGGAGTCCGGTCAGCGCCCCGCGAGGAACTCCTCGACCTCGTCGGCCGTCGGCATCGCGGACGAACACGCCAGCCGGGAGGCGACGATCGCCCCGGCGGCATTGGCGTAACGCATCATCGGCGCCAACTCCCGGCCGGCCAACAGCCCGTGGCACAACGACCCGCCGAACGCGTCCCCGGCGCCGAGCCCGTTGACCACCTCGACGGGGGTGGGCGGCACCTCGGCGGAGCGCCCGTCCCGGTGGACGGCGAGGACACCCTTCGGCCCCTGTTTGATGACGGCCAGTTCCACGCCCATGTCGAGCAGCGCCTCGGCGCAGGCTTTCGGGTCCCGCAGGCCGGTGGCGACCTCGGCCTCGTCGACGTTCCCGACCGCGACCGTCGCATGCTTCAGCGCGGCCTCGTAGTACGGCCGCGCGGAGGCCATCGCGGCCGCACCGGTCGCCCCGCCGTCCCCGGAGGCGCCGCCCTCCCCGCCCCAGAACATCGGCCGCCAGTCCAGGTCGAAGACCGTGGCGCCCTTACGGTCACGGGCTTCCAGTGCGGCCAAAGTGGCGCCGCGGCTCGGCTCCTCGCACAGTCCGGTGCCGGTGACCCAGAAGATCCGGGCCGCGGAGATGGCCTCCAGGTCCAGTTCCTCGGGGTGAATGACCAGGTCGGGGGCCTTGGGGCGGCGGTAGAAGTAGAGCGGGAAATCGTCCGGCGGGAAGATCTCGCAGAACGTCACCGGTGTGGGGAGGCCCGCCACCGGGGTCACCCAACGGTCATCGACACCGAAGTCGCGCAGCGCCTGGTGGAGGTACTCCCCGAACGGGTCCCGCCCGGTGCGGGTGATGACGGCGGTGCGGCGGCCCAGTCGGGCGGCCGCCACCGCCACATTGGTGGCGGACCCACCGACGAACTTCCCGAACGTCTCCACCTGGGCGAGCGACACCCCGGTCTGCAACGGGTAGATGTCCACCCCGATGCGCCCCATGGTGATCAGGTCGTACGGCTCGGTCATAGACGCCCCTTCGGGTCGCCCGGCGCGACGGTGGGACTCCCCCGGCTCAAGCGAAGTCGAAAGCCTGGGGGAGGCCGGCACGGCGGGTCGGTCGATCGGAACCGGCTCTCCCCGCCGGCTCCAGCTCCGACCAAAGGTCTAACGGGCGCACCCAAACCCTGTCAACACTTTGTCCTTACATTATGACGTCACCCACTCCACCTCAGCCACCAATCCCGCCCACCAATCCCCCCTCCCTCACCCCTCCCCCCGCCCCTCTCCGCCCTCCCCTCCCTCCTCCAAGTCATTAAGTCCTTATGTCAGGACGAAGTCTTGACACTCCCCAGGGCGGCAGAGAGGCTGTGCCCACAACCCACCCCAGCGCCTCCCGGTCACCGCCGACCGGCGAGAGGAGAGCCGCAGCATGTCCGTACCCCGTGCCGCCTCGCCCGTTCTGGACCGCCTCCGCATCGGTTCCGCCCCGGACTCCTGGGGCGTCTGGTTCCCCGACGACGCGCAGCAAGTCCCCTGGCAGCGCTTCCTGGACGAGGTCGCCGAAGCCGGCTACGAGTGGATCGAACTCGGCCCGTACGGCTACCTGCCCACCGACCCCGCCGCCCTGCGCGAGGAGACCACCCGCCGCGGCCTCAAGGTCTCGGCCGGCACCATCTTCACCTCGATGCACCACGGCCCGTCCGTCTGGGACAAGACCTGGGCGCACGTCACCGAGGTCGCCACCCTCACCCAGGCGATGGGCGCCCAGCACCTCGTCGTCATCCCCTCCTTCTGGCGGGACGACAAGACCGCCGAGATCATCGAGCCGCCCGAGCTGACCGTCGAGCAGTGGAAGCACCTGACCACCGGCATGGAGCGGCTGGGCAAGCGGGTCCGCGACGAGTTCGGGCTGGACATCGTCGTCCACCCGCACGCCGACACCCACATCGACACCGAGGAGCACGTCGAGCGCTTCCTCGACGTCACCGACTCCGACCTGGTCAACCTCTGCCTGGACACCGGCCACTACGCCTACTGCGGCGGCGACAGCGTCAAGCTGATCCGCACCTACGGCGAGCGGATCGGGTACCTCCACCTCAAGCAGGTGGACCCGGACATCCTCAGCGACGTCGTCGCCAAGGGCACCCCGTTCGGCCCGGCCGTCCAACAGGGCGTGATGTGCGAGCCGCCGCTGGGCGTCCCGGCGCTGCCGCCCGTCCTGGAAGCCGCCCAGGAACTGAACGTCGACCTCTTCGCCATCGTCGAGCAGGACATGTACCCGTGCCCACCCGACCAGCCGTTCCCGATCGCCCAGCGGACGCGCCGCTTCCTGCGGTCCTGTGGGGCGTGAGTGATTCTCGGTGTACGGGCGGCGTGTGCCAGGAACGGCATGCGGGCCTGCGCACGGAGGAACGGCGTGCGTCAGCGACAGCATGCGTCAGCGTGACGAAGGGCTTGAGGGACGACATGGGTGAGACGAGGGACGACATGGGCGAGATGGGTGAGATGAGCGAGATCGGTGAGATGAGCGTGGCGGGCGTGGCGGGATCGAAGGAGACGCGGGGGACGTTGGGCGTTGCGGTCATCGGGACCGGTCGCATGGGCGCCGACCATGTGCGGCGCATCAACGACGTGATCAGTGGGGCCAGGGTCGCGGCAGTGGCCGACATCGACTCCGACCGGGCGGAGCGGTTCGCCAAGGGCATCGAGGGCGCCACCGCCTACACCGATCCGGCCGCCGCCATGGACGACCCCGGAGTGGACGCCGTACTGATCGCCTCACCGGGCCCGGCCCATGAGGCGGCACTGCTCGACGCCTTCGCCCGCGACCTGCCGGTGTTGTGCGAGAAGCCGCTGACCCCGGACGCCGCCTCCGCGCTGCGGATCCTGGAAGCCGAGCAGAAGCTGGGCCACCGCCGCGTCCAGGTGGGGTTCATGCGCCGCTACGACGCCGGCTACCGCTCCCTCAAGTCCCTGCTCGACGAAGAGACTTACGGCCGTCCGCTCCTGCTGCACAACAAGCACCGCAACGCCGACACCCCACCCGGCTTCACCAACGCGATGATGATCAACGACTCGGTGGTGCACGAGATCGACGTGACGCGCTGGCTGCTCGGCGAGGAGATCACGGCCGTACGGGTCCTCCGCCCGGCACCCACCGGCAACGCGCCGGAGGGGCTGAGCGACCCGCAGCTGATCCTGTTCGAGACGGCGGGCGGCCAGGTCGTGGACACCGAACTCTTCGTCAACTGCGGCTTCGGCTACCAGGTCAGCTGCGAGGCGGTCTGCGAGGGCGGTACCGCCCGGATCGGCGACGACCACGGGGTGTTCGTCAACACCGCGGGCCGGTGGGGCGGCACCATCCCCCCCGGCTTCGTGGAACGTTTCGAGGACGCGTACGACCGGCAGGTACAGCGCTGGGTGGACGCCACCCGACGCGGCGAGGTCGAGGGCCCCAGCTGCTGGGACGGCTATGCGGCGGCCGCGGTGTGCGAGGCGGGCGTCCTGGCACAGGCAACCGGGGATCGGGTCGTGGTCGAGTTGATCGAGCGGCCGGATCTCTATCGGTGAACTGGCGAATCGATGAATCGATGAATCGATGAATTAGCGAATTGGCGCTCCGATGAAGCGGTGAAGACCCGTAGTTGAGCATTCCTTGCGACTGGTGCGCGTTGTCCGACCGGCCTTGGGTCGTGGTCGTTTCCCTTGCCCACGGCCGGTCCCGCTTGCCTCCTCGCCTTGTCACACCTTCGGCCCGCCGCCCCTTCAACGGCCATCGCACTGCCCAGCCGCCCCCCGTCATCGCTTTACCGAGTCACCAAGTCCTTGAGCGCTTGAGTCCTTAAGTCATCGAGCCCTTGAGTTATCGAGCCCTTGAATCTTTGCGCTATCGACCCAACCCCGTGAGCAATCAAGCCACCGAAAGGCCGCACCATGTGTACCGCGCACGGTCCCCGCATGCCCTACGGGCCAGCGTTTTCGGGAATGGCTCCCGAGTCGCCGGTCCTGCCACCGTTTCTGCCGCCCACCCCCTCATCGCCCCTCCCCTCGCCCTTCTCGTCGTCCGACCGGATAGGTGAGCCGGTGGGCGTGGCCCTCAGGGTGCCGGTGCATGGCGCCACGGCGAACGGGAGTTGACGATGGCAGCTCCGACCAGTCGGCCCGCGTCCCCCGGTGAGCGCAACCCTGACCACGGCGACAGCCATGACAACGACCGCAACCACAGCCACAGCCACGACCAGGAGCAGGGACAGGGACAGGGACAGGGGCAGACCAACGTCCGCCCCGAGACCCCGACCCCGCCCCCGCCCCTGACCGCCAAGCGCTTCATCATCGCCATCGCCGCCATCGCGGCGCTCGGCGGTGCCCTGTTCGGCTACGACACCGGGGTGGTCTCGGGCGCGCTCCCCTTCATGGAGGGGCACTTCGGCCTCACCTCCCTCAGTGAGGGCGTCATCACCAGCGCGCTGCTGATCGGCGCGGCCTTCGGCTCGCTGGCCGGCGGGCGGATGGCCGACACGCTGGGGCGGCGCAACTCGCTGCTGTGGGCGGGCGCGGTGTTCATCGGCGGGGCGGTGGCGGTCGCGCTGGCGCCGACCGTGCCGTTCATGACCGTCGCGCGCTTCGTGCTGGGCCTCGCCGTGGGCAGCGCCTCCGTCATCACCCCGCTCTACCTCTCCGAGATCGCGCCCTCGCACATCCGTGGCCGGCTGGTCTCGTTCAACTCCCTGATGATCGTCAGCGGTCAGTTGCTGGCGTACCTCATCAACGCCGTGCTGGCCCATTGGGAGGCGTGGCGCTGGATGCTGGGACTGGCCGCGCTGCCCGCGGTGGCGCTGTTCCTCGGCGTCCTCTTCCTGCCCGATACGCCGCGCTGGTACATCAGCCGGGGGCGGCAGGACGAGGCTGCCGCGGTGCTGCGCCGTACGCTGGTCGCCGACGACGTCCCGGACGAGCTCGCCCGTATCCAGCAGGCCCGCCATCTGGAGACCGATGCGCAGAGCGGCGCATGGCAAGAACTCCAACTCCCCTGGGTGCGACGGCTGCTGCTGATCGGCATCGGGCTGGCGATCGTCCAGCAGATCACCGGGGTCAACGCGGTCATCTACTTCGCTCCCAAGATCCTGGCGACGACCGGCCTGGGTACCAATGCGGCGATCACCGCCACCATCGCGATCGGCGCCATCTCGGTCATCGCCACCGCGATCGGCATGTCCCTGATCGACCGGGTGGGCCGGCGCCCCATGCTCCTCTGGGGACTGTCCGGGATGACGGTGTCACTGGCCCTGCTGGGCGCGGCGTTCCACCTGCCGCACTCCACCGGCGTCAGCTACCTGGTGCTCGGCCTGATGGTCCTCTACATGGGCTTCATGCAGGCGACCCTCAACACCGGTGTCTGGCTGCTGCTCGCCGAAATGTTCCCGCTGAAGGTACGCGGGCTGGCCATGGGTGCGGCGGTGTTCGTGATGTGGCTGGTCAACTTCGGGATCGCGTTGGTCTTCCCGTTGCTACTCGACGCGGTCGGCGCCGGCGTCACGTTCTGGCTCTTCGGCGCGATGTGCGTACTCTCGCTGGTCTTCTGCAAGCGGTACGCGCCGGAGACGAAGGGGCTGGCGCTGGAGGACCTGGAGCAGGAGCTCCGGAAGACCGCGAACGAGTCCGCCCCGGGCACTGCCACGGAGGGATGAATCGGCTTCCCCTCGCGCAAACGGGTGCGCTCACATCCAACGCATCCAACGGGGGAAGCAATGGAATTCGTGAAAGCCAACGAAAAGGCCCTGGAAAAGCGCGACGAAGAACTCGGCGGGCAAGCCACCGACGCGGACTTCGCCACAGCTACGAAAGCAATCACGGGAACGGGAACGACAACGGGAGCGGGAGCGGGAGCGCGAACGGGAGCGGGAGCTCGAACGGGAGCGCGAACGACCGCAGCGGCGGGAGCGGGAGTAGAGACCGTTCGGAGTGTCGGTCGGGGTATCGGTCGGGCCGTCCGGCGCGCGGGCGTCCTCGCGGCGGCCGCGGGCCTGGTCACCGCCGGGCTGCTTGCCGACCCGGCGTCGGCCACCGCGTCGGCCACCGCGACGGCCGGGCGGGACGACTCCACTCGACCCGCCACACTGGCCGCCTGCGCGTTCTACGGCGGAAACGCCCTCACCGTCTACGGTCAGCACGGTGACCCGGTCAAGCAAGTGCAGTGCCTCCTGGCGAACCGCCACTACCTGACCTGGCAGGACGTGACCGGCTCCTTCGGGACGAAGACCCGGACCGCGGTGACGAAGCTCCAGACCAAGCACCACCTACCCGCCAACGGCAAGGTCGACAAGAAGACCTGGCAAGCGCTGTATTCCTAGTTCCTGATTCCTGATCCTTGATCCCTGGATCCCGAATCCCGAATCCCGCCTGGTTTGCCCGCGGCCGCCCGCTACTGCCCACCTACACCCGTCCCCGGCGCTCGGGGCGTTCGACGGACTGTCCGGCTCGTCCCATTGGTGTCACATCCGTCCCTCCCCTGTTACGGCTGTCACCATTGCGCGGGTCTTCCGTCACAGCCTTTCAACAGCCCCTCGCCGACGATCACTCACCGTCGTTGTCCGGGCACAGGGTGAGCGATCACCCCGCCGTACGCTGCCCCTGCCGGCTCGCCGGGCCGACCCTGTGTGCGGCGCCAAGGAGGTGCGCAGAGATGACCGACCGAAGGCTCTGGTCGTACAAGGAGATCGCCGCCCACATCCAGGTGCAGCCGGACACCGTGCGTTCATACCGCAAGCACGGTTTGCTACCGGAGCCCGATCTAGTGGAGGGCGGTAAACCGTACTGGTTCGCGGACACCGTCAGAGCCTGGGTGGCACAGCGCCCGGGCCAACGCGGGCGACAGTGACCGTCCGGGTCTGAGCCGGCGGGGACGGGCCCGGCTCCGACGTTCGGCACCCGCTCCGTTCGGGCGCCCGTACTGGTCGGCACCCGTCCCGTTCGACGCTCAGCACCCGACGCTCGACGGCCATGATGCGGCGGACACGGCGGACGCGCCGGACGCGGCGGATCGAACGGGACGGTGCTGACGCCGCTGCGGGCGGTCGACCGCGAACCGGTCCGGCGAACCGCGCAGTACCCCAAGGCCCGCAAACCCGCGCCCCCGCAACCCCTGGCCCGCGGCAGTCCCCGAGCCACGCTGACACGCCCGTCCGCTACGGCGCCGCCGCCCCGACTCCGTCCCGAGGCGGTGCCGTGGAGCCTCTGATCTCCAGTTCCGGGGTGACGAGTTGATGGCCGGCGGGTGCGTCGGGGTGCGTCATCCGGTCCAGCAGGCAACGGGCGGCGCGGCGGCCGACCTCGTGGCTGGCGTTGTTGACCGAGCTCAGCCAGAGGTGGCGGATGCGGGCTAGGTAGGTGTTGTCGTAGCCGACGACGGAGAGGTCGGCGGGCACGTCGAGGCCCAGTTCCCCGGCGGCGGACAGCGCGCCGATGGCGGCGAGGTCGTTGAACGCGAAGACGGCGGTGGGGCGGTGACCGCCACGGACCGGACTGAGCAACCGTACGGCGGCGCGGTAGCCACCCTCCTCCGTGCCGTCACCGCTCTCCACCACGGCGTGTGCGGCCAACCCGTGGTCGCGCATCGCGGCCTCGAAGCCGCGCCGGCGCAGTTCGCCGACCAACCCCCGGCCGGCGATGTGGGCGATCCGGCGGTGTCCGAGGCCGATGAGGTGCTCGGCGGCGAGGCGGGCGCCGTGTTCGTCGTCGTTGGCGACGATGTCGGCCCGCGGCAGCCGGGGTTCGTGGTTGCCGGCGATGACGGTCGGCAACCGCTCGGCGACCTCGGCGAGCCCCGCGGTGTCCGGGAGAGTGCCGACCACGACCAGGCCGTCGACCCGGAGTTCCTGGAAGGTACGGGCGAACTCCTGGCCGGCGCGCCGGTCCAGACGGCCGTCGGCCATCAACATCCGCAGGCCGTGCGCGTGCAGCAGGGAGTTGAGGCCGTCGAGAACGTCCACGAACCAGGGGTTGCGCATGTCGTTCAGCAGGACGCCCACGGTGTGCGTGCGGCGGGCGACGAGGCTGCGGGCGGCGGCGTTGGGCCGGTAGCCCAGCTCGTCGATGGCGGCCAGGACGGCCTGCCGCTTGGCGTCGCTGACCCGGGGCGAGCCCTGGAGGACGAGCGAGACCAGCGATTTGGAGACACCGGCGCGTTCGGCGACACCGCGGATCGTCGGAGGCCGGTCAGTGCCGGGGGCCGCCTTGGGGGGCTCGCCCGGCGGGGTGTTGGACCGTTCCATGAGTGGAAATCCTTCCATCGGTGCAGGTCGGCGTCAATGCGTACGCATACGGGCGCCGCCGGACCCAGCTCCCTCCCCACCGGCGGGCACCACCGCGAGCCACCCCACACACCGCGCATTCCTCATTACTCGACACCCATCGCCCATCACCGATCACTCACCACTTGCCACTTGCCACTCGCCACTTGCCACTCGCCACTCGCTAACTTGTCCCTCCTGACTCCCGGCACCTGACTCCCTAGCCCCCGGGCCCCGCCCCCGCCCCGCCCCTGGCTCCTGGCTCCCGGCTCCCGGCTCCTGCCACGGCACGGGAGTTGACTGTCCCCCGGGGGTTGACATCCGGACATACGGACATGCAGGGTGCCGAGGACACCACGTTTGGACCGTTCCAAACGGCGCCGGGTCGCGCCAGCACCTCGTGCCCCCACCGCGCCCACCCCGTGCCCTTTCCCTCCCCCCTCCCCTCTCCCCCACCCTCCCCTCTCCCCCACCCTCCTCTCGCCACCTCCTCCCTCCCCTTCCGCCCCTCCCTCCCTCCTTCCGCCCCCGAAAGGAACCCCATGAAGATCGGCCTCATCGGTACCGGGCGCATTGGCGCGTTCCATGCCGCGACCCTGCAGAACGTCCCCGGCGTCACCGGCCTCGTGGTCGCCGACGCGGACCCGGCGCGGGCCGCCGCGCTCGCCGACACCCTGGGCGTACGGGCCGCCGACAGCATCACGGCGCTGTACGCGGAGGGCGTGGACGGCGTGGTGATCACCGCCGCGACCAGTGCGCACGCCGCGTTGATCCATCAGGCCCTGGACGTCGGTGTACCGGTGTTCTGTGAGAAGCCGGTGGCACTGGACGTGCCGGGCACCCGTGCCGTCGTGGAGCGCGCCGAGGCCGGCACCGTACCCGTGCAGATCGGCTTCCAGCGACGGTTCGACGCCGGGTATCGGGCGGCGCGTGAGGCACTGCGCTCCGGTGAGCTGGGTTGGCTGCACACCCTGCGGGCCTGCACCAGCGACCAGTCACCGCCGCCGGCGGCCTTCATCCCCACCTCCGGCGGGCTGTTCCGGGACTGCAGCATCCACGACTTCGACATCATGCGCTGGCTGACCGGTCGCGAGGTGGTCTCGGTCTACGCCCAGGGCGCCAACCGCGGCGCGGACTTCTTCGCCGACGGCGACGACGTCGACACCTGCGCCGCGCTGCTGCGCTTTGACGACGGCACCCTGGCCACGGTCACCGCGACCCGCTACAACGGCGCGGGCCACGACGTCCGGCTGGAGGTCTGTGGCTCCGCGGGCGCCCGCTTCGTCGGCCTGGACGACCGGGCACCGATGCCGTCGGCCGAGGCACAACTGTCCTGGCAGCGGGCGGACGCCCCGTACGCCACGTTCATGGAGCGGTTCCACGACGCGTACGTGACCGAGTTGGGGGTCTTCGTCGAGGTCGCCGCGGGCCGTATGCCCAACCCCTGCGCCCCCTCCGAGGCGTTGGAGGCGCTGTACGTCGCGGAGGCGTGCGACCGCTCGCGGCGGACCGGTCAGCCGGTGGTCGTCGCGGACGTCCGGGCGGCCGCGGGCGGCAGGGCGGCGCCCGGCGCGTGACCGGCGGCGGTCTCATGACCGAGCAGTTGGCGGCCGGTCCGGGGACGGCGCGGGGCGTGGGGACGCTCGCCGTGCTGGTGCCGGCCGCGCTGCTGGTGGGGGTCTCCAAGACCGCCGTCAGTGGCGTGGGGACGCTGGGTGTGGCGCTGTTCGCGATCGTGCTGCCGGCCAGGGAATCCACCGGTGTCCTCCTTCCGCTGCTGCTCGTGGGTGATGTGCTGGCCGTGCGCGCCTACCGCGGGCACGCCGACCGGACCGTGCTGCTCCGGCTGCTGCCGTCGGTGGCGGCCGGGGTGTTGCTCGGGGTGGTGTTCGTCGCGCGGACCGGTGACGGCGTGCTGCGGCGCACGATCGGTGTGCTGCTGCTGACGGTCGCGGTGCACCAGGTGTGGCAGCGGGTCCGCGCCCGGGCCCGGGCGTCGGAACGGGTGCGGGCTGGGGGCGTGGGCGTGGGGGTGGTGCGGGGTCGTTCCCGGTGATCCGTCAGCACCGGTGGGGGACGGTGTTCTTCGGGCTGGTCGCCGGGTTCGCGACCATGGTGGCCAACGCCGGTGGGCCGGCGATGTCGCTTTATCTCCTTTCGGCTGGCTTCGGGATGCTCGGGTTTCTGGGGACCGGTGCGTGGTTCTTCTTGCTCGTCAATCTCGTGAAGGTGCCGTTCAGCGTGGGGTTGGGGCTGGTCACGGCGGACGGGCTGGCGCTGGATGCGTTGCTGGTCGTTGCCGTGGTCGTCGGTGCGTATACCGGGCGGGCGCTGGTGCGTCGCATCGACCGGGGAGTTTTCGAGCGGTTGGTGCTCGTCTTCACGGTCCTCACCAGCGTCGTGCTGGTGCGCTGAGGCGGGGAGGGTGGGCAGGGCGGCGAGGGGCTTCCCGCCGGTGGTCCGTCACGTCATTGCGTCGTCCCCGGCCGGCCGGCTCCGGCCGCGGCGTCGTCGCCGGTCGTCGGCTCCGGCAGCGTCGTCCGCCACTCATGGGCGCGTATGAGGTGGCCCTTGGGGTATTCGACCTCGCACGCTCCTATGAAGGTGAAGCCGGCTTTGCGGCATACCGCGTTCGACGCGGCGTTGGCCACGGAGGGGAAGGCGTGGACGATGCGGTGCCGGCCTTCGGCGGCGGCCGCCGTGAGGACCTGCCGCACCGCGGTCGCCGCGATGCCGCGGCCCTGGAATCCGGGGAGCACGCCCCAGCCGGTCTCGTACACCGTCGTTCCCTGCCACTCCGTTTCCCAGAAGCCGATCGTGCCCACGGCCTCGCGCTGCGGCAGGAGCAGGATGCGGTACATCCGGCCGGGTCCCTCGGCCGCGAGGTATCTGCGATGGCGGCGGGCGAGCTGCTCCTCGGTCTCGGGACCGCCCAAGTGTCGGGTCATCTCAGGGGCGTTGGCCTTGCGCAGCAGGTCGAGGTCGGCTGCCGTCCACGGCTCGATCCGCACGTCGGGGGCGGCTGCCGGCGCTTCGGTGGTGCGTTCCGTCGTCATGTCCTCAACGTTACGCACGACCACTGACAGTCACACCGATGCTGTGGATGACGCCTGGTCATCGCCCTCTTCGCGGTCGGTGCACGGGGGTTCGCCGGGGGGCCGGCGGCCGGCCTGGGCGCGCAGGGCGCGGCGGCGGGTGCCCCACTGGACGGCGGTGCCGGTGGCGGCGACGAGGACGGAGACACCGATGCCGATGCCGGCGGCGTAGAGGGGGTTTCCGGCGGCGGCGCTGCCGAGGTAGCCGAGGCCGATGGAGTAGGCGGCCCACAGGGACTCGGCGAGGCCGGCGCCGATCAGGTACTTGCGCAGCGGGTAGCGCAGTATCCCGGAGGCCAGGGGGCCGACGATCCGCCCGCTGGGCAGGAACCGTACGGCGATCACGAAGGGGACGCCGTAGCGCCGGATCCGCCGGGAGGTCCATTCGAGGGCCGCCCGGCGGCGCGGTCGGCGCAGCATCCAGGCGCGGACGGGGCCGCCGAACCGGCGGGCGGCGAGGTACATCAGCAGGTCACCGACGAAGGCACTGCCGGCGACGATCGCCAGGACGAGGGGGAGGGCGACGCGCCCTTCGGAGGCGAGGACGCCGGTGGAGACCAGGAGTGCGGAGTTGGGGACCAGTGGCGGCAGGGTGGTCAGCGCCAGCAGGCCGTAGAGGGCGAGTGTGCCGTCCATCCGGCCGCCTCCTCGGATCCGCGCCCCGAGCCCGTATCCCCAGGCTGACGCGTGGCGGGGCGGGTGGCAACGCGCGCGGTCCGGGGCGTCCCGGGGTTGGATCGATACCCCTAGGGGGTATACAGTGACAAGAGTCGGGAGGACGACACCGGCCGCCACCGCGCTCCCCCACGCCACTCAGGCACCACACTGGGCGCAACGGCCACATCGCCCGTACCGGCGCATGTCGGCACACACGGCACCACGAGGAGAATCCCATGGCTGAGAACGGCTCCTGCTGCACCCCCGAAGGGTCCTGCCACACCGGCGGCGGCACCGCCGTCCAGGTTGGCGCGGTGACCGCCACCTACAAGGTCACCGGCATGACCTGCGGTCACTGCGAGGGTGCGGTGTCGACCGAGATCGGCGAGATCGCCGGGGTGAGCTCGGTGCAGGCGGTCGCGGCGACCGGCCTGGTGACCGTCACCTCGGAGGCGCCGCTGGACGAGGCCGCGGTGCGCGCGGCGGTCGACGAGGCGGGGTACGAGCTCGCGGGTCAGGTCTGACCCACCCCGCACTCCCTCACGAGGCGCAGGACGTGCCCGCCGGCGGCGGGACGGCCTGCGCCTCGCGCGTACCGGAGAAACGGCCACCCAACCGGACACTGACGGTAATCGCCGCAGAGCGGGACGATCAGCGACGAACGATCACAACTTCAGGGCACGGCCACAGAAATTCACACGGCCTTTACAACTCGCACAACACCCATACCTTGGGGCGCTGATCTACAAATGGAAGCCCTTGACCATATTCGCCCCCATATGGCATGAGACTCAGATCACACTCTTCGGAACGTAACCATCGAGGGGGGTCGCGAGTCTAACCGGGCAGTGCGAGCACCCCGGCGGGGCTTGCACTGCGACAGCCGTGCAAGGTCTTGGGGGACCATGCCCGGCTCTGCGTTGGCCGGGGCGACGCGCCCGGGGAGCTTTGAGCGGCCCTCCCGTATGTGCGCGTCCCGGCAGAGCGCGGTGCAACCCGGAACGCCCGGACGGATCCCGTGGGGGGAATCCGCACCGGGACATGGGAAGCGCCCCGCACTCTGGACCCGTGGGGGGATCCGGAGGCGGGGCGCTTTCTTTTGCGCGCTCGCGGCTTCGTCTGCGCGCTCGCGTCGCGGCACCGACCGGCGACCGAGCGGGCGTCGCATTTACGCGATTATCGATCACCCATACGTAACAGTCGGCCTCGGTCCAGCCGCTACGCGGGGACCGGGTTCAGCGCTCCTGGACGGGTACGAAGTCGCGCTCGACGACGCCGGTGTAGATCTGCCGCGGACGGCCGATGCGGGAACCGGGCTCCTTGATCATCTCGTGCCACTGGGCGATCCAGCCGGGGAGCCGGCCGAGCGCGAAGAGCACGGTGAACATCTCGGTCGGGAAGCCCATCGCCCGGTAGATCAGGCCGGTGTAGAAGTCGACGTTCGGGTAGAGCTTGCGCTCGACGAAGTAGTCGTCGGCCAGCGCGTGCTCCTCCAGCTTCAGGGCGATGTCGAGGAGCTCGTCATCCTTGCCCAGCGCCGAAAGGACGTCGTGCGCCGCCGCCTTGATGATCTTCGCCCGGGGGTCGAAGTTCTTGTAGACGCGGTGCCCGAAGCCCATGAGCTTCACGCCGTCTTCCTTGTTCTTCACCTTGCGGATGAAGGTGTCGACGTCGCCGCCGGCGTCCCGGATGCCTTCCAGCATCTCCAGCACCGACTGGTTGGCGCCACCGTGCAGCGGGCCCCAGAGGGCGTTGATGCCCGCCGAGATCGAGGCGAAGAGGTTCGCCTGCGAGGAGCCGACCAGGCGCACGGTGGAGGTCGAACAGTTCTGCTCGTGGTCCGCGTGCAGGATCAGCAGCTTGTCGAGCGCGCTGACCACGACCGGGTCCAGGTCGTACTCGGCGGCGGGGACCGAGAAGGTCATCCGCAGGAAGTTCTCCACGTACCCGAGGTCGTTGCTCGGGTAGACGACCGGGTGGCCGACCGACTTCTTGTAGGCGTAGGCCGCGATGGTCGGAAGCTTGGCCAGCAGGCGGATCGTGGAGATGTGCCGCTGCCGCTCGTCGAACGGGTTGTGGCTGTCCTGGTAGAACGTCGACAGCGCGCTGACCACGGAGGACAGCATGGCCATCGGGTGGGCGTCCCGGGGGAAGCCGTCGTAGAAGCGCTTGACGTCCTCGTGGAGCAGGGTGTGGTACGTGATGTCCTGCTTGAAGGTCGCCAGCTCGTCGACGGTGGGGAGCTCACCATTGATGAGGAGGTAGGCGGTCTCCACGAACGTGCTGCGCTCCGCGAGCTGCTCGATCGGGTAACCGCGATAACGAAGGATGCCCTTTTCACCGTCGAGATAGGTGATCGCGGATTTATATGCCGCGGTGTTGCCATAACCGGAATCCAGGGTCACCAGACCGGTCTGGGCGCGCAGCTTCGAGATGTCGAAGCCCTTGTCGCCGACCGAGCTGTCGACGACCGGGTAGCTGTATTCGCCGTCCCCGTAACGCAGTACTACAGAGTTGTCGCTCACGTCATCCCTCACCGACGTTGTGCCTCTTCTTCGAGGTGCCCTGACTGCCTATACCTTCCCCCATTTGGACCTTGGATGTGCACTCGGGGTCGGCCATAGGGCCTCATCGCGGCACTCAGTGCCGCGTCGGAGTCCATCCTGCTCCCGTTCGCCCCGATTAGGAAAGAGGGGCGACCTCACCGCGCTCCGGCGAGCCGGTGATCCAGCGCGGTATGCCTCCGACCGGCGGATACCGTCCGCACGGCCTGACCGAGTGCTCTCCGGGACCCCACCAGCACCACCAGGCGCTTCGCCCGCGTCACGGCGGTATAGAGCAAATTGCGCTGGAGCATCATCCAGGCGCTGGTGGTGACCGGAATCACCACGGCCGGATACTCGCTCCCTTGGGAGCGATGGATCGTCACCGCATAGGCATGGGCGAGTTCGTCCAGTTCGTCGAAGTCGTACGGCACCTCCTCGTCCTCGTCCGTGAGGACCGTCAGCCGCTGCTCGACGCTGTCCAGGCCCGTGACCACCCCCACCGTCCCGTTGAAGACGCCGTTACGGCCCTTCTCGTAGTTGTTCCTGATCTGGGTGACCTTGTCGCCGACGCGGAAGACCCGGCCGCCGAAACGGCGCTCCGGCAGATCCGGGCGGGCCGGGGTCACCGCCTGTTGGAGCAGGCCGTTCAGCGCCCCCGCACCGGCCGGGCCGCGGTGCATCGGGGCCAGCACCTGGACGTCCCGGCGCGGGTCGAGGCCGAACTTCGCCGGGATGCGGCGCGCCACCACGTCGACCGTCAACCGGGCGGCCTCCTCCGCGTCCTCCTCCGGAAACAGGAAGAAATCCGCGAGACCGCTGGTCAGCGGGGGAACGCCGGAATTGATGCGGTGCGCGTTGGTGACCACACCGGACTGCTGGGCCTGGCGGAAGATCTTGGTCAGCCGGACGGCCGGCACCGGGCCGCCCTCCCCCATGGCCTTAAGGGCATGGGAGATGCCCCCATCCCGGCCACCGCCCCCGTCCGCCGCGCTGCGCCCGGCCCCTCCCCCGGCCAGCAGATCGCGCAGCACCTCGCCGGCGCCCACCGACGGCAGCTGGTCCACGTCCCCGACCAGCAGCAGGTGGGCGCCCGGCGGCACCGCCTTGACCAGCTTGTTCGCCAACAGCAGATCGAGCATCGACGCCTCGTCGACCACCACCAGATCGGCGTCCAGCGGGCGGTCCGCGTCGTAGGCGGCGTCCCCACCCGGCCTGAGCTCCAACAGGCGGTGCACGGTGGAGGCGTCCGCCCCCGTCAGCTCCGCCAGCCGCTTGGCCGCCCGGCCCGTGGGCGCCGCCAGCACCACCGTGGCCTGCTTGGCGCGGGCCAGCTCGACCACCGAGCGGACCGTGAACGACTTGCCGCAGCCCGGCCCGCCCGTGAGCACCGCGACCTTGCTGGTCAGCGCCAGCCGGACCGCCGCCTGCTGCTCAGGCGCCAGCTCCGTCCCCGTACGCCGCGCCAGCCACGCCAGCGCCTTGTCCCAGTCCACGCCCCGGAACGCGGGCATCCGGTCGTCGTCCGTGCGCAGCAGTCTGGTCAGCCGGCCGGCCAGGGAGATCTCGGCGCGGTGGAACGGCACCAGATACACCGCGGTGACCGGAGCGCCGTCCTCCGGGCCGGGCACCTTCTCGCGGACCACGCCCTCCGGGTCCTCGGCCAACTCGGCCAGGCAGTCGATGACCAGGCCGGTGTCCACCTGGAGCAACTTCACCGCGTCCGCGATCAGTTGCTCCTCGGGCAGGAAGCAGTGCCCCTGGTCCGTGGACTGCGACAGCGCGTACTGGAGACCGGACTTGACCCGCTCCGGGCTGTCGTGCGGGATGCCCACCGACTGGGCGATCCGGTCGGCGGTCAGGAAGCCGATGCCCCACACGTCGGCGGCCAGGCGGTAGGGCTCGTTCTTCACCACGGAGATCGACGCGTCGCCGTACTTCTTGTAGATCCGCACGGCGATGGAGGTGGACACGCCGACGCCCTGGAGGAAGACCATCACCTCCTTGATCGCCTTCTGCTCCTCCCAGGCGGCACCGATCAGCTTGGTGCGCTTGGGGCCCAGGCCGGGCACCTCGATCAGGCGCCCGGGGTCCTGCTCGATCACGTCGAGGGTGTCGATGCCGAAGTGCTCGGTGATGCGGTCCGCGATCCGGGGGCCGATGCCCTTGATGAGGCCCGAGCCCAAATAGCGGCGGATGCCCTGGATGGTGGCCGGCAGGACGGTGGTGTAGTTCTCCACCGTGAACTGCTTGCCGTACTGGGGGTGCGAGCCCCAGCGGCCCTCCAGCCGGAGTGACTCCCCCGGCTGCGCCCCCAGGAGCGCGCCCACCACGGTCAGCAGCTCGCCGGAGCCGCGGCCGGTGTCGACCCGGGCGACGGTGTAACCGTTCTCCTCATTGGCGTAGGTGATCCGCTCCAGGACCCCTTCCACCACGGCTGCGTTGAGCATGCCTTGACGGTACCGCCGGGGGCTGACAGCGGGATGGGGCGCCGGGGCTTCCCTCGCCCCCTGAGACAGATGGCAGGTCCACGAAACGGGTCAGGTGACATGGCTGAGGAAGCGGGTGACGACCTCGGTGAGGACTTCGGTGCCGTTGCGGGACCACAGGGACGGGTTGAAGATCTCCACCTCGATGGGGCCCCGGTAGCCGGCCGCGTCGACGCGTTCGCGGAACCAGCGCAGGTCCACCGAGCCGTCGCCCAGCTGCCCGCGCCCCAGGAGGACGCCCTCGGGGAGCGGCGTGATCCAGTCGGCGAGTTGGAAGGCGGCGATCCGGGAGGGCGCGTTCTCCGCACCGGTGGTGCCGTCCGCATCGGTGGTGCCGTCCGCGCCGCCGGCCCGGGCGAGTTGGGTGCCGACCGTGTCGTCCCACCACAGGTGGTAGGTGTCCACCACCACGCCCACCTGGTCGGCGGGGAAGCGCTCCGCCAGATCGAGGGCCTGGGCGAGGGTGGAGACGACGCACCGGTCCGCCGCGTACATCGGGTGCAGCGGTTCCAGGGCCAGTCGTACGCCCCGCTCGGCGGCGTACGGGGCCAGTTCGGCGAGCGCGTCGGCGACCCGCTCCCGGGCGCCGGCGAGGTCCCGGCTGCCGGGCGGCAGTCCGCCGGAGACCAGGACCAGGGTGCCGGTGCCGAGTGCCGCGGCCTCCTCGACGGCGGCCCGGTTGTCCGCCAGGGCCGCCCTGCGCTCCGTGGGGTCCGCGGCGGTGAAGAAGCCGCCCCGGCACAGGCTGGTGACGGTGAGCCCGGCGTCCCGTACGAGGCGGGCTGCGGCGGTCACCCCGTAGGCGCGCACCGGTGCCCGCCACAGGCCGACGCCCCGCAGGCCCGCCCGGGCGCAGCCGTCGGCCAGTTCGGGCAGCGACCACTGCCGGATGGTCTCCTGGTTGAGGCTCAAGCGGGAGAGGAGGGGCTGCGCCGCGGTATCCGTCACGTGGTGCTCGCCTCCTCGGCGCCGTGGACGGCCAGGAGGGCGCGCATTCTGGCGGCGGCCAGGTCCGGGTCGGGGAACAGGCCCAGTGCGGCGCCGAGTTCGTGGGCGCGGCGCAGGTGGGGGAGGGAGCGGGCGGATTGCAGGCCGCCGACCATGGTGAAGTGGGACTGGTGCCCGGCCAACCAGGCGAGCAGGACCACGCCGGTCTTGTAGTAGCGGGTGGGGGCCTGGAAGAGGTGACGGGCCAGGGGGACGGTCGGGTCGAGGACGGCGCGGAAACCGGCCGGGTCGCCGGCGTCCAGGCGGCGGACGGCCGCGGCTGCCAGGGGGGCGAGCGGGTCGAAGACGCCCAGCAGGGCGTCGCTGAAGCCGTGGGCGTCGCCGGCGATCAGTTCGGGGTAGTGGAAGTCGTCGCCCGTATAGCAGCGCACTCCCGCCCGTCGCCCACCACCGCCCTTGTCCGTGGCACTTCGGGCCACCCCCATTGTCCGGAGCCGGCGGCGCAGCCGTACTTCCCGGGAGGCGTCCAGGAGGGAGACCTTGACGCCGTCCACCGCGCGGGGGTTGTCGGCGATGATGCCGAGGAGCGTCTCCGTGGCGGTGTCGAGGTCCGGGCTGCCCCAGTAGCCGGCCAGTGCCGGGTCGAACGCCGGGCCGAGCCAGTGCAGGATCACCGGGCGGGTGGCCTGGCGCAGCAGGTGCCCGTAGAGGTCGCGGTAGGCGTCGGGGCCGGCGCCGAGCGCGGCGAGCTGGCGGGAGGCCATCAGGACGGGCAGGGCGCCGGCGTCCTCGACCACGGTGAGCTGCTCCTCGTAGGCGGCTCGGACGTCGGCCAAAGAGGCGCCGGCCGGGGGGAGTTGGTCGGTTCCGGCGCCGCAGGCGAGGTGGCCGCCGACCGCGCGGGCCTCGGCGGCCGAGCGGCGGATCAGTTCGGCGGCGCCGGCCCAGTCCAGGCCCATACCGCGCTGCGCGGTGTCCATCGCCTCGGCCACGCCCAGCCCGTGCGCCCAGAGGTGGCGGCGGAAGGCGAGGGTGGCGTCCCAGTCGAGGGCGGCCGGGCCGTCCGGGGCGGTGTCGGCGCGCGGGTCGGCGACCACATGGGCGGCGGCGAAGACCCTACGGGAGCGCAGCCGCGGGGGCGTCCCGGTGGCGGGCGCGGCTTCCGGAGTGGTCACCGGGTCAGTTCCGGTACGGGCAGCCGGCGGCCCTCGACCGAGGAGCGCAGGCCCAGTTCGGCGAGTCGGACACCGCGGGCGCCCGCCCAGAGGTCCCAGTGCCAGGGCCCGTCGGCCACCACGTGCCGGAGGAAGAGCTCCCACTGGGCCTTGAAGGCATTGTCGAACTCGGCGTTGTCGGGGACCTCCTGCCACTGGTCGCGGAACGGCTCGGTGGACGGCAGGTCGGGGTTCCAGACGGGTTTGGGGGTGGTGGCGCGGTGTTGGACGCGGCAGCGGCGGAGTCCGGCGACGGCCGAGCCCTCGGTGCCGTCGACCTGGAATTCCAGCAGTTCGTCGCGGTGCACCCGGACCGCCCAGGAGGAGTTGATCTGGGCGAGGATGCCGCCGTCGAGTTCGAAGAGGGCGTAGGCGGCGTCGTCGGCGGTCGCCTCGTACGGGGTGCCGGACTCGTCCCAGCGGCGCGGGAGGTGGGTGGCCACCCGGGCCTGGACGGCGCGGACCGGCCCGAAGAGCTCGTGCAGCACGTACTCCCAGTGCGGGAACATGTCCGCGGCGATGCCGCCGCCGTCCTCGGCGCGGTAGTTCCAGGAGGGGCGCTGGGCGGACTGCCAGTCGCCTTCGAAGACCCAGTAGCCGAACTCGCCCCGTACGGACAGGACCCGGCCGAAGAAACCGCCGTCCAGGAGGCGGCGGAGTTTGCGCAGACCGGGGAGGAAGAGCTTGTCCTGGACGACGCCGTGTTTGACGCCGGCTTCCTGGGCGCGGTGGGCGAGGTCCAGGGCTCCGGTGAGGCCGGCGGCGGTGGGCTTCTCCACGTAGAGGTGCTTTCCGGCAGAAATCGCTTTCTTGACTGCCGGTTCGCGGGCGGCGGTCACCTGGGCGTCGAAGTAGATCTCGACGGAGTCGTCGGCGAGGACGGTGTCGAGGTCGGGGCTCCAGGTGAGGCCGTACCGTTCGGCCAGCGCCCGGACCCGCGGCGCGGAGCGGCCGACCAGCACCGGTTCCGGCCAGATCACCGTGCCGTCGTCCAACGGGAGTCCGCCCTGTTCCCGCAGGGCGAGGAGGGAGCGGACCAGGTGCTGGTGGTGGCCCATGCGCCCGGTCACGCCGTTCATGGCGATGCGTACGGTCCTACGTGTCACGGCCCGGCCTCTCTACGCGCTCGGTGGGTGGGGTGCGTGCGGGGTGATGCGCGGATGGGGTACCTGTGGACAGTAAGCGCTTTCTCCAAGAGGGGACGCTAGCCTGCGTGGCAGGTCGCCAACAAGGGTGCGGCCGAGGGTCGTTGCGGCATGCGGGAGGGCGTGATGGCGGTGACGCTGGCGGATGTGGCGGCGCGTGCGGGGGTGTCGCCGGCGACCGTCTCGCGCGTGCTCAGCGGCAGCTATCCGGTGACCGAGGGCACCCGCGGCCGGGTGCTGCGCGCGGTCGCGGAGTTGGAGTACGTCGTGGACGGCCCGGCGAGCGCGCTGGCCGGCGCCGGTTCGGACCTGGTCGGCATCCTGGTGAACGACCTCGCGGACCCGTTCTTCGGGGTGTTGGCGGCCGCCGTCCAGGGGGAGCTGGGCGATGCCGCCGGGAGCGGGGCCGAGAAGCTGGCCGTGGTGTGCAGCACGGGCGGCTCCCCGCAGCGCGAGCTGGACTACCTCACCCACCTCCAGCGGCAGCGGGCCACCGCGGTGGTGCTGACCGGCGGCGCCCCGGAGGACCCCGGGCACGCGCGGGCCCTCGCCGCCAGAGTGGCGCGGCTGGCGGAGGCGGGCACCCGGGTGGTGCTGTGCGGGCGGCCCCCACAGGACCGGGAGGTGACAGCGGCGGCGGTGCCACCGGGCGCGGGCCGGGCCCGGGCCGCCGTTCCGCCCGTCACCCTGGCGTTCGACAACCGCGGCGGCGCCCGGCGGTTGACGGCGCACCTGCTGGCGCTGGGGCACCGCCGGATCGGCTGTGTGGCGGGCCCGGCCGGCCGCACCACCACGGCCGAGCGGCTGGCCGGCCACCGGGACGCGCTCGCCGCGCACGGCACCGTGGACGTGCCGGCGCGCACCGTCCCCGGGGCCTACGACCGCTCCTCGGGCTATGACGCGGCCCTGGAACTCCTCCGTCGGGAGCCGGACCTGACGGCCGTGGTGGCGGCCAACGACACCGCCGCGCTCGGGGTGTGCGCGGCGCTGCGCGACCGGGGGCTGCGGATACCCGAGGACGTCTCGGTCGCCGGTTTCGACGATCTGCCGTTCAGCATGGACGCGGCGCCCGCGCTGACCACCGTGCGGCTGCCGCTGCGGGAGGCCGGGGCGCGGGCCGGGCGGCTGGCGCTGGGGCGGGCGGTGGCGCCGCCGGGTGGAGTGGCGACGCTGTCGGCGGAGCTGCTGGTGCGCGAGTCGACCGGTCCGGTGCGGCCCGGGGCGGCGACCGCCGGGGGTGGCGGGGGCGCGGTTTCGGGCGGGGTCGGGTCGGGCAGGTCTGGCGGCTGACGTGACATCAGGGATGGCGGGAGGCGGGATGGACGGGGACGGTGCCCCGGCGGGGGTGCGGCTGGCGTTCTCGACGCTCGGGGTGCCGGGGACGCCGGTGGCCGAGGTGGTGCGGCTGGCCGTGGCGTGCGGCTATCAGGGGGTGGAGCTGCGGGCGCACCCCGAGGAGCCGGTGCATCCGCTGCTGGGGATGCGGGAGCGGGCGGCGGTGCGCGGGCGGTTCGCGGACGCGGGCGTGGAGATCCTGACCGTGGCCGGGTACGCGAGGGTCGCGGCCGAGTGCCCGGGCCCCGCGGCGGAGGCGGCGCTGGCCCACGAGTTGGCCGAACTGGTGCTGTTGGCCGGCGACTTGGGGGCCGGGTACGTCCGGGTCTTCCCCGGGGGCGGTGGCCGTCCGGCGGAGCGTGCGGAGGCGGACGCGGTCCGGCGGCTGGGGGCGGTGGCGCCGCTGGCCGCGGAGCGCGGGGTGCGGGTGCTGTTGGAGACCCATGACTCGCACCGCACCGGCGCGGCGGCGGCCCGGATCCTGGCGGCCGTGGACGATCCGCGGGTGGGGGCGCTGTGGGATGTGCTGCACAGCTGGCTGGGTGGGGAGGCGCCCGCCGCGACCCGCGCCGCGCTGGCCGGGCACCTGGGGTACGTACAGGTCAAGGACGTGGCGTCGGCGGAGGATCTGACGCCGCTTCCGTTGGGGGCGGGGGTGCTGCCGCTGCCGGAGGTGGTGGCGGCGCTCGCGCCGGAGGCCGGCGGGTGGTGGTGCTGGGAGTACGAGAAGCGGTGGTATCCGGGGGCGGCGGGGCTGCCGGGGCTGCTTGCGGCGGGACGGGCGCATCTGGCACGGCTGCTCGATGCAGGCGGGGGCGGGGACCGGGGCCAGGGCCAGGGCCAGGGCCAGGGCCAGGGCCAGGGCCGGGGCCGGGGCCGGGGCCGGGGCCGGGGTCCGGGCGACGCCTGAACGCGGCCCCGCACCCGGCGATTCCCCCGCGACGTCCCGATGGCATCCCCATGACGTCCCCCCGATGTCCCCGCGACGTCCCCCCAACGTCCGACGACGCCCCCGCGGCATCCCCGCACCGTCCCTACGACGTCCCCACGGCGTCCCCACTGCGTCCCCGGCAGCCCCACGGCTCACTCCCCCACCACACCCCGGCCCGGGCCGCAATCCCTGGGCGGCGCCGTGGTTCTCCGTCATTGACCGGCAGGAATTTTCCGGCTATCCGTGTCTCCTTGGAAGTTTCCTTCACATGTTCGAGGAAGCCCCCCGGAAGGAGCGCAGATGCACTCCAGACGTACCGTCCTGACCACCGCCGCCGCAGCAGCCGCGGCCGCCGCCCTGGGCCTCGGTGAGGCCCACGCCGCCCCCTCCCCCGTCCCGTCACCCCCACGCGCCACCCTGGACCGGCTGCGCCGGTTGATCGCCCGGATGTCGCCGGAGGAGAAGGCCGGCCAGCTCTTCGTGATGCGGGTGTACGGGCACTCCGCGACCGACCCGGACCCGGCCGACGCCGCGGCCAACCGCAAGGAGATCGGCGTCGCCGACGCCGCCGAACTGATCGCCGAGTACCACGTCGGCGGCATCATCTACTTCGGCTGGGCGCACAACACCCGCGACCCGTACCAGGTCGCCGACCTGTCCAACGGCATCCAGGAGGCCGCCGCCGCCCTCCGCGTCCCCGTCCCGGTGTTGATCTCCACGGACCAGGAGCACGGAATAGTGGCCCGGATCGGGGCGCCGGCGACGCTGCTGCCCGGCGCGATGGCGCTGGGCGCCGGCGGGTCCGTCGAGGACGCCCGCACGGCGGGGCGGATCTCCGGCCAGGAGCTGTTCGCGATGGGCGTCCGGCAGGACTACGCGCCGGACGCGGACGTCAATGTGAACCCCGCCAACCCGGTCATCGGCGTACGGTCCTTCGGGGCCGACCCGCAGGCCGTGGCCCGTATGGTCGCGGCTCAGGTGCGCGGCTACCAGGGCGCGGGGGTGGCGGCCTGCGCCAAGCACTTCCCCGGGCACGGTGACACCGACACCGACAGCCACGTCGGGCTGCCCTACATCCACCACTCCGCCCAGGAGTGGGAGCGGCTGGACGCGCCGCCCTTCAAGGCCGCGATCGCCGCCGGCATCGACTCGGTGATGACGGCGCACATCGTGGTGCCGGCCCTCGACCCCAGTGGCGATCCGGCGACCCTCTCCCGTCCGATCGTCACCGGCATCCTGCGGCAGCGGCTCGGCTACGACGGGGTGGTGGTGACCGATTCACTGGGCATGGAGGGCGTCCGGGTGAAGTACGGGGACGACCGGGTGCCGGTGCTGGCGCTGAAGGCCGGGGTGGACCAGTTGCTGAACCCGCCGGACCTGTCCGTCGCGCACGCCGCGGTGGTCCGGGCGCTGCGGGACGGGGAGCTGAGCGGGCGGGAGATCGACGCCAAGCTGTTGCGGATCCTGTTGCTGAAGGAGCGCCGGGGGCTGTTCGCCGATCCGTACACCTCCAGGCAGCGGGTGGACCGGGTGGTGGGGGTGCGGGCGCACCGCGCCGCCGCGGACCGGATCGCGGACCGCACCACCACGCTGCTGCGCAATGAGGGTGGGGTGTTGCCGCTGTCCCGGCGGCGGACCGGTCGGCTGCTGGTGGTGGGGGTGGATCCGGCCGCGCCGACCGGCACCGGCGGCCCGCCGACCACGGTCCTGGCCGAGGAACTGACCCGGTCGGGCTTCACGGCCACCGCGCTGTCCACCGGGACGGCGCCGTCCTCGGAGCTGATCGCCCGGGCCCGGGCGGCGCTGGCGGAGCGGGATGCGGCGGTGGTGGCGACGTACGACGTGACCGCGTCGTCGGCGCAGCGCACGCTGGTCGGGGAGCTGCTGGCCACGGGGAAGCCGGTGGTGCAGCTGGCGGTCCGCAATCCGTACGACATCGCCCTGTTGGACGGGGTGGCGGCGGCGCTCGCCAGCTATTCGTGGACGGATGTGGAGTTGCGGGCGGCGGCCCGGGTGATCGCCGGGCGGCGGGATCCGGCGGGCCGGCTGCCGGTGGCGATAATGCGCGCGGAAGCGCCGCGGACCGCGCTCTACCAGATCGGGCACGGGCTGCGGTACTGAGCGGACCGACGGGGTCCGGTGGGTGCGTGCCCTCCGTCCGGCGGAGGGCACGCACCCGGCACACCCGGGCGCAGTGCGGTGCGGGCCTACGGCCGCAGGGTCATGTGCGGGGAGAGTTCCGGCCGGTCGAGGGCTCTGTTCTCCGGGGCCTGGGCGACGGCCCGGCCGTTGGCGGGCACCGGGAGGCCGGCCCAGGTGAGGAGTTCGGCGGTGGCCTTGGTGCGGTCGGTGTCCTTGAGCGTGGCGATGTTGGCGCCGTGGTTGCCGCCGGGGACGGTGAAGAGGTACGAGTCCCGGGCGCCGCGGCCGAGTTCGAAGTGCTTGGCGCTCCACGGGTCGAACTGCCCGTTGACGAACATCATGCGGGTGGCGTGGTGCCGCACCCAGCGGTCGACGTCCGGCATGGCGCGCCGGTCGAACCGCATGGGGATCTCGCGGGGCACGAAGCTGCGGGAGTTGTTGATGCCCGGGTAGCGCAGCAGGCCGCGCAGGTTGGGGTAGTGGTACGCGGGCTCACCGAGCTGGGTGCCGGCCTGGTAGTAGTACGGCTGGTACTTCTCCATGCCCTGGTCGGTGTAGGAGTCGAAGCCGCCGACCTTGTCGATCCAGGTCCACAGGGCGTCCGTGGAGGCGGTGGGTGCGGGCACCTCGGGGCAGGCGGTCGCGGCGGGCTGGTACTGCCAGAAGCCGAAGACCAGGTCGGTGACGAGGACTTCGTAGGCCCGGTCGGCGTTGCCGATGAGGTGGAAGGTGCGCTTGTGCTCGCCGGCCCACTTCTCGTAACGGTTCACGATCTCGTCGCGGCGGAGCAGTGCCTCGCGCTCGACCTTGCCGACGGCGGCGCGGCACTCGGGGGTGCCGACGGTGGCGAAGAAGCGGTCGTAGGGGGCGGTGTCGGTGCGGTCGGTGTTGTTGGGGGCGACGTAGGCGACGGTGCCGTTCATGTCCTGCGGGAAGAAGCGGCGGTAGTAGGTGGCCGTCATTCCGCCCTTGCTGCCGCCGGTGGCGATCCAGTGCTTGGGATAGAGGGCGTGCAGTGCCTGGAAGATGCGGTGCTGGTCGGTGGCGGCCTGCTGGATGTCCAGCTTCTTCCAGTCGGTGGGCACCGGGCGGGAGGGGGTGAAGTAGCGGTATTCCAGGGAGACCTGGTTACCGTCGATGATCTTGGTGGGTTCGCTGCGGGACGGTGTGGTGCCGACGTCGTAGCCGGAGGTGAAGAACACCGTCGGGCGGTCCACCGACTTGTGGAGCAGGGTCAGCCGCTGCTGGAAGGTCCCCTTCTCCGGGTGCCGGTGGTCGACCGGCTGGGTGTAGGTGAGGACGAAGTAGCGGTAGCCGTCGACCGGCTTCTCCTCGATCAGGCGCATTCCGGGGATCGCGAGGATCCGGTCCTTGATGTCCGTGCCGTCCGGTCCGGCGGCGGTGGCCGCCCCTGCCGGTGCGCTGACGCTCGCCGCACTTATGAGTACGGCGAGCGTCAGCAGCCATCTCTTGCCCTTGCGCATGGGCCCTCCCCTTGGGGTGTCAAAGGTCGGGCCGAACCTATCCGCGCGGCGGGGGCGCCACCAGCCCCCATTGGGGCGCCGCCCGGGGCGGGGTGACGAGTCGCCGGGCGGGGTCCCGGTCATGCCGTCAGAAGGTTCTCCGCGGCCTCGCGCAGTGTCGCCCTGATGGTGCGGGGGTCGTCGAGCGAGCCGCCCACCATCGCTCCGTCCCGCAGCAGGACCAGGGTCCGGGCCGCGCGCTCGGGGTCGGGGTGCCCGGCGTCGCCGGCCACGGTGCGCAGTACGCCGTGGAACCAGCGGCGGTGCTCGGCGATGCGGACGCGTACCGGGTGCGCGGGGTCGGGGTACTCCGCGGCGGCGTTGAGGAAGCCGCAGCCGCGGAACCCCGGCCGGCAGAGGGTGTCGCCGATCATGTCCATGAGGGCGAGCAGGGCGTCGCGGCCCCGATGGGCGGCGAGGATGGCCGCCACGGCGTCCGCCACCCCCGCTCCGCGGGCCTCCAGGTAGGCGGCGACCAGTCCGTCCTTGCTGGCGAAGTGGCGGTAGAAGGTCGCCCTGGTGACCCCCGCCTCGGTGACCAGCTGCTCCACGCCCACGGCCTGGATGCCCTGCGCGTAGAACAGTCGCCCCGCGGTGTCCAGGAGGCGCTCTCTGGGGTGGGTTCTCTCGGTGGCTCCCGTGGTCATGGGCACCAGCGTAGGGAAGGGGCGGTCGGACCCGGGCGGTCAGGGGCGGGACGTCGCGGGTCCGTGCTCCCGCCGCCGGTGGGCGCAGCGGCCGCGGCCGTCGGGACGGGGGCGGTCGCGCCGAGGGCACCGGCGGCGGCTGCGCCTCCGTTACGGATCAGGGTGCGGCGGTCGATCATCAGCGGGCTCCGTTCGGGGCGGCTATCAAGAGAGAATGACCGTTCTTTCTGCTTCGCCAGAGTGCCGTCCCGCCACGGGAGAACGCAAGAGGGAGACGCATCTTTCCCGGACGGACCCGGCCGCCAAGCGCCCCTGATGTGGGCAGAGTTGGCGTGCATCACCTGTTTGACCGGTGACGAATGCTGTGCCACAGTCGTCGGGCGCGCCCCGGCGGCCATCGGGCCCCGGACGCACTCGGGATCTCCCGCGAGGCACGGATCGGTCGCAGGCCGGCACTTCGAGACGCACGGAGGGCTTCACATGATCAACAGGCGTACGTTCGGCAGGGCGCTCGGCCTGGGTGCCGGCGGCGCGGTCGCCGCGACACTGGTGGGGGCGGGACCGGCGCATGCCTCGGCCGCACCACGGCGGCCGGCCGGTGCGACCACCACGACCGCGGCCGGCCCCCGCGGGAGCGGCGGGTTCCCCCCGCTCAAGACCGTCAGGGCCGGCCTGTTGGAGGTCGGCTACGCCGAGGTGGGACCGGCGCACGGGCCGCCGGTCATCTGCCTGCACGGCTGGCCGTACGACATCCACAGCTTCGCCGAGGTCGCGCCGCTCCTGGCGGCCGAGGGGCACCGGGTGATCGTTCCCTATCTGCGCGGCCACGGCACGACGCGCTTCGTCTCCCCCCGGACCTTCAGGAACGGGCAGCAGTCGGCCCTCGCCCTCGACGTCATCGCCCTGATGGACGCGCTGGGGCTGGAGAAGGCGGTGCTCGCCGGATTCGACTGGGGAGCCCGGACCGCCGACATCATCGCGACGCTGTGGCCCGAACGCTGCAAGGCCCTGGTGTCGGTGGGCGGTTACCTCGTCGTCAACCTCGAAGCGAACCTCCGGCCGCTGGCCCCGGCAACCGAGCACGCCTGGTGGTACCAGTACTACTTCGCCACGGAGCGGGGCCGGATCGCCATGGAGGACAAGGCCAAGCGGCACGACCTGACACGGCTGGTCTGGGACACCGTGTCCCCGACGTGGCACTTCGACGACGCCACCTTCGCGCGCACGGCCGCCGCCTTCGAGAACCCGGACTACGCCGCCGTCGTGATCCACAACTACCGCTGGCGACTGAACCTCGCCGAGGGCGAACCGCGCTACGAGCCGTACGAGAAGCGGCTCGCCACCCGGCCGGTCGTCGCCGTGCCGACGGTGACGCTGGACGCCGAGCGCGACCCGTTCACGGCTCCGGGCGACGGATCGGCGTACCGGGACAGGTTCACGGGCCCGTACGACCACCGGACCCTGAAGGGCATCGGCCACAACCTGCCCCAGGAGGCACCCGAGGCGTTCGCCCGCGCCGTCATCGACGCCGGGCGCCTCTGATGGGCCGTCGACCACCCGGCGGATACGGGTGCGCGCCGAAGCGTCCGGCGCGGCGGGAGCGCCGGGCCGGGTACGGGGCAAGCGAGCGAGCGGGAGGCTGACGATGCAGGACCACGGCACACGGGACGGCGACTCGGCGGTGCGCCGGGCGCGGTTCGGCGCACTGCCCGAGCGGATCGCCTACGAGGACATGGTCGAGGTGACGGCGGCCTCGCCGGGGGACCCCGAGCGCGGCGCCGGCACCCCCGGGGCGGGGAACCTCCTCGCCTGCCTGGCGTGGGACCTGGTGCTCTGAAGCGCGTCCGCCGCCGCGCGGGCCGCGGGGCGTCGCGGCGGCGGCGGAAAAACCTTTCGGCCGGCCGCGCGGTGCCTGGTACGTTGGCCGCGGCAGTGATCCTTCGTAGAGGAGTCCAGACATGGCGGGTGACGACGACATCTCCGGGTGACCCCCGGATCTGATCGACCACCGGCAGGCGCACCTTCGCAGTGCCGCCGATGTGGTCGTCTCGTCGTCCCCTTTTCCCTGTCTTCAGGTGCAGTGCCCTTCGCACGGCGGTTTCCGTACCGCGGTTTCCCCGGGGAGTGCTCTGCCCTCTTTCCCCACGAGGTCATCCCCATGTCCGACGCTTCCCTCATCTGCTCCCAGCTGACCTTCTCCTGGCCCGACGACACCCCGGTCTTCGCGGGCCTGTCCTTCACCGTCGGCGCCGGCCGTACGGGCCTGGTGGCGCCCAACGGCTCCGGCAAGAGCACCCTGCTGAAGCTGATCGCCGGCGAACTCCGCCCCGCGGCCGGGTCGTTGACCGTGCACGGCACGATCGGCTACCTCCCGCAGACCCTCCCCCTGACCGGTGAACCGACGGTGGCCGAGGTGCTGGGCGTCGACGCGGTGATCCGCGCCATCGACGCCGTCGAGTCCGGTGACGTGGGCGAGGAGCACTTCACGACCATCGGCGACGACTGGGACATCGAGGAGCGCACCCGCGCCCAGCTCGACCGGCTCGGCCTCGGCCATCTCGCCCTCGACCGGACCCTGGGCACCCTCAGCGGCGGCCAGATCGTCAGCCTCGGCCTGGCGGCGCAGCTGCTCAAGCGCCCCGACGTGCTGCTGCTGGACGAACCGACCAACAACCTCGACCTCGAAGCCCGCCACCGGCTCTACGACGTGCTCTCGGACTGGAACGGCAGTCTGCTGCTCGTCAGCCACGACCGGGCCCTGCTGGACCGCATGGAGCGCATCGCTGAACTCGACCGCGGTGAACTGCGGCTGTACGGCGGCAACTTCACCCAGTACGAGGAGGCCGTACGGGCCGAGCGGGACGTCGCGGAGAAGAACGTACGCAACGCCGAACAGGAGCTGAAGCGGGAGAAGCGCGAGATGCAGCAGGCCCGGGAACGGGCCGAGCGGCGCGCGAGCAACGCCGCCCGCAACCTCAAGAACGCCGGTCTGCCGCGCATCTTCGCCGGGAACATGAAGCGCGGCGCCCAGGAGTCCGCCGGCCGGGCGGGCCAGATGCACGCCACCCGCGTCCACGAGGCACAGGCCCGGCTCGACGAGGCGGGGCGCGCCGTGCGGGACGAGCAGCGGCTCGTCCTGGAGCTGCCCGACACCGACGTCCCCGCCGGACGCACCGTCGTCCTGGGCGAGCGGATGCAGATCCGCCGCGGCGAGCGGAACCTGTTCGCGGGGGACGGCGCCGACCTCACGATCCGCGGGCCCGAACGCATCGCGCTCACCGGCCCCAACGGCGCGGGCAAGACCACCCTGCTGAGGCTGATCTCCGGCGAACTCGCCCTGGAAAGCGGGGACATCAAGCGGGCCGACGGGCGGATCGCCGCCCTGTCGCAGCGCCTGGACCTGCTCGACGCCGACCGCACCGTGGCCGAGAACTTCGCGGTGTTCGCCCCGCAGCGGCCGGAGGCGGAGCGGATGAACCTGCTCGCGCGCTTCCTGTTCCGCGGCCCCCGCGCGCACCTGCCGGTGCGCGTACTCTCCGGCGGCGAACGCCTGCGTGCCACGCTCGCCTGCGTGCTGTGCGCCGAACCGGCCCCGCAGCTGCTGCTGCTGGACGAGCCGACGAACAACCTCGACCTGGTCGGCGCGGGCCAGCTGGAGAGCGCCCTGGCGTGCTATCGCGGCGCGTTCGTGGTGGTCAGCCACGACGAGCGGTTCCTCGCGCGGATCGGCGTCGACCGGTGGCTGCGGGTCGCCGACGGCGAGCTGACGGAGACGGGGGCGCCGCACTCCTGAGCCGCCGACGTGCCGCCCGTGCCCACGCCCGAGGTGCCGCACCCGGTGGGCCCAGAAACGACCGCGTCGGACGGATCACCATGTCTCACCCCGCCCTGCTCGCACACGACATCGTCCGCACCCTCGGCACCCGCCGGGTCCTCGACGGAGTCGGCCTCACCGCCTCGCCCGGCCACCGGATCGGGCTGATCGGCGAGAACGGCGTCGGCAAAACGACGTTGCTGCGCATCCTCGCCGGTGCCGACGAGCCCGACTCGGGCAGCGTCGTACGCCCGCCCGACCTCGGCTTCCTGCACCAGGAGATGCCGTTCGACACCGGGGCGACGATCGCCGACGTCCTGGACGACGCCCTGCGCGAGGCCCGCGAGACCCTCGCGGAGATCGACCGCCTCGCCCAGGACCTGGCCCACACCCCCGAGGACGCCCCCGGCCACCCGGACCTGCTCGACGCCTACGCGCGGCACCTCGAAGCCGCCCAGCAGCGCGAGGTGTGGGACGCCGACCGGCGCGCCGCGCTCGTGCTGGACGGGATCGGCCTCGGCGCGCTGCCGCACGGGCGGCCCCTCGGCTCCCTCTCCGGCGGCCAGCGCGGGCGCCTCGCGCTGGCCGCGCTGCTGGTGCGCAGGCCGTCCGCGCTGCTGCTGGACGAGCCGACCAACCACCTCGACGACGGCGCCGCCGCCTTCCTGGAGGAGCAGTTGCGCGGCCTGCCCGGGGTCGTCGTGGCGGCCAGCCACGACCGGGCCTTCCTCGACGCCGTCTGCACCGACGTCGTCGACCTCGACCCGGCGGTGGACGGCCCGGTCCGCTACGGCGGCAATTACCGCGCCTACCTGGTGGAGAAGCGCGCCGAGCGGGAGCGCTGGCTGCGGCGGTACGCCGAGGAGCAGCACGAGTTGGCGGCGCTGCGCCGCTCGGCGGAGGTCACGGCCCAGCTGGTCGCACCGGGCCGGGAGCGGCGCGACAACGAGAAGATGGGCTACGGCCACCGCTCCGGGCGCGTACAGAACCAGATCTCCCGGCGGGTGCGCAGCGCCACCCGCCGGCTCCAGGAGCTCGAACGCGACCAGGTCGCGGCGGTGCCGCAGGTGCTGCGACTGCGGCACACCCCGCTGGCGCGGCCGTCCGCGGAGGGCACCCTCGTCTCTCTGCGCCGGGTGCGGGTGCCGGGCCGGCTGGCCGTCGACCGCCTCGATGTGTCGTCGGCCGAGCGGCTGCTGGTCACCGGCGGCAACGGGGCGGGGAAGTCGACGCTGCTGGCCGTGCTCGCCGGGCGCCTCGAAGCCGGCGGAGAGGTACGGCGACGGCGCGGCCTCACCGTGGGGATGCTGTCCCAGGACACCGTCTTCGACCGCCCGGACCGTACCGCCCGGGAGACCTACGAGGGCGTCCTCGGCGCCGAGCGGGCCGACGCGGTCCCGCTGGGCACGCTGGGGCTGCTGCACGAGGCGGACCTCGGCAAGCCGGTGGGGCACCTGTCGGTCGGGCAGCGCCGCCGGCTCGCGCTGGCGCTCCTGGTGGCCCGCCCGCCGGCACTGCTGCTGCTCGACGAGCCGACGAACCATCTCTCCCCGCGCCTGTGCGACGAGTTGGAGTCCGCGCTGGGCACGGGTCCCGGCGCGATCGTCCTGGCCAGCCACGACCGCTGGCTGCGGCGGCGCTGGCCGGGCCGGGAGATCCACCTGAACGCCGCGGGGGGAGGGCCCGGCGGGCCCGGCGGGCGATCCTTGCGAGCGCCATAGTCACCCGTCAAGATGGTGACGTGAACCTGGATCATGTCTTTGTGTGCGGCAATCCGGCCCTGGACTTCGCGGCCACGCTCCGGGCCCGCCGCACGGCGCGGTTCGAGATGTTCGCGGCACCGGACCGCCTGGACGCCTGGTACGTGGAGTCCGGCCTGGTCGACGCCGTCTCGCCCGCCCGGCAGGCCGACGTGGAGCGGGCGACGACGGTACGGGAGGCCGTCTACCGGCTGATCACGGCCCGGCGCCGCGGCGCGGACTTCGACGACGAGGCGCTGGCCGCGGTCAACGACGCGGCCCGCAGGGCTCCCGCGGCACCGCAGCTGACCCACTCCGGCCGCTGGACGGCGGCGACGCAGCGAGAAGCGCTGTCCGCCGTCGCCCGGCACACGGTGGAACTGCTGAGCGGCCCGGACGTCCCCCTGCTCAAGGAGTGCGGCAACCCCGAGTGCACCCGCGTCTACGTCGACCGCTCGCGCGGCAGCCGGCGCCAGTGGTGCGGCATGGAGTCCTGCGGCAACAAGCTCAAGGCCGCCGCGTACCGCGCCCGCAGGAAGACCGCCGTCACGGCCTAGGACACCGTGAGGGTCTCCTCCTCGCCGGTGAAGGTTCGCCAGAGTTCCGCGTAGCGGCCGCCGCGGGCGAGTAGTTGGGAGTGGGTGCCGTCCTCGATGATCCGGCCGCGGTCGAGCACCACCACCCGGTCGGCGCGGGCTGCGGTGGTGAGCCGGTGGGCGACGACGAGGGTGGTACGGCGGCCGGTGAGGCGGTCGGTGGCTTGGTTGACGACGGCTTCGGTGGCCAGGTCCAGGGCGGCGGTGGCCTCGTCGAGCAGCAGGACGTCCGGGTCGGTGAGTTCGGCGCGGGCCAGGGCGAGGAGTTGGCGCTGGCCGGCGGAGAGGTTGCGGCCGCGCTCGGCGATCTCGTGGAGGTAGCCGCCGTCGAGGGTGGCGATCATGGCGTGCGCGCCGACCGCCCGGGCGGCGGCCTCCACGTCGGCGTCGGTGGCGTCCGGGCGGCCGTAGGCGATGGTGTCGCGGACCGTGCCGGCGAAGAGGTAGGACTCCTGGGGGACCACGCCGAGCCGGCGGCGGTAGCCGGTCAGGTCCAGTTCGCGCAGGTCGGTGCCGTCGATGCGGACCGCGCCCGCGGTCGGATCGTAGAAGCGGGCGACGAGCTTGACGAGGGTGGACTTGCCGGCGCCGGTCTCGCCGACGAAGGCGACGGTCTGGCCGGCGGGGATGGTCAGGTCGATGTCGGCCAGGGCCTGCTCGTCGTGGTCCCGGTAGTGGAAGTGGACGTCGTCGAAGGTGAGGTCGCCGCGCAGCGCGGGGACCTCGCGGGGGTGCTCGGCGGCCGGGGTGGAGGTGGGCTGGGCGAGGAGTTCGCGGATCCGGCCGAGCGAGACGGACGCCTGCTGGTAGCCGTCGAAGACCTGGGAGAGCTGCTGGACGGGCGCGAAGAACAGGTCGATGTAGAGGAGGTAGGCGACCAGGGCGCCGACGGTGAGGGTGTGCCCGCCGACCCGGTCGGCCCCGACGATCAGGACCAGCGCGGACGCCACGGACGACAGGAGCTGGACGAACGGGAAGTAGACGGATATCAGGAACTGGCCGCGCACCCGGGCCCGGCGGTAGGCGTCGCTGTGCGCGGCGTACCGCTCGGCGCCGTGTCCCTCGCGGCGGAACGCCTGGACTATCCGCAGTCCGGCGACGCTCTCCTGGAGTTCGCCGTTGACGGTGCTGATCCGCTCGCGGGCGAGTTCGTACGCCTTGACGCTGCGCTTGCGGAAGACGTAGGTGGCGAGGACCAGCGGGGGGAGGGTGGCGAAGACGACCAGGGCCAGCTGGACGTCGAGGGCCAGCAGGGCGAGCAGGATGCCGAAGAAGGTGAGGACCGAGACGACGGCGGTGACCAGGCCGGTCTGGAGGAACGTGGACAGTGCGTCGACGTCGGTGGTCATCCGCGTCATGATCTTGCCGGTCAGCTCGCGCTCGTAGTAGTCGAGGCCGAGGCGCTGGAGCTGGGCGAAGATCTTCAGGCGGAGGGAGTACAGGACCCGTTCGCCGGTGCGGCCGGTCATGCGGTTGGCGCCGATCTGGGCGACCCATTGGGCGGCGACCACGGCCAGCGCGAACCCGGCGGCGGTCCAGACGCCGGCCAGGATGCCGCGTCGGACGCCGTCGTCGATGCCCTGCCGGATGAGGACCGGCAGCAGCAGTGAGGCGACCGCGTCCACGGCGACCAGGAGGAGGGCCAGGACCAGCGGCCCGCCGAAGCCGTGCAGCAGCCGGCGCAGACCGTAGGAGCGCTCGGGGCGGACCGCGGCGGCCTCGTCGATGTCGGGGGTGTCGCCGGCCGGGGGCAGCGCGGCGACCTGGGCGAGGAGTTCGGGGGTGGCCGGGCTGCCGGCCATCGCGGCGGCGATACCGGGGCCGGCGGCGGTGGCCGCGCGGGGTGCGGTGCCGGCGGCGCCCGCCTCGGCCTCCTCCTCGCGGCGGACCCACAGCTCGGGGGTGATGCCGCCGGTGGCGGCCGCGGCGGCGGTGGGGTCGGCGGGCTCGTCCGGGTCGGCGTCGACCAGGACACCGGGGCGGCGGGGGGTGCCGTCGGGGTGCGGCCGGTCGCGGTCGGTGGCGGGCTCCAGCAGGCCGGTCGTCCCGGACGCCGCGTACTCGCCGTCGAAGGCGCCGCCCACCACGCCGGCGGGGTCGTGCGGGACGCCGCCCAGTTCTTCCGGGGCGGTCAGCAGCCGGCGGTACAGGGCGCAGCGTTCGGCCAGCTCCTCCTGGGTGCCGATGTCGGCGAGCCGGCCGCCGTCGAGGACCGCGACCCGGTCGGCGAGCGCCAGGGTGGAGGCGCGGTGGGCGATCAGCAGCGTGGTGCGGCCGGCCATGACGCCGCGCAGCGCCTCGTGGATCTCGTGCTCGACCCGGGCGTCGACCGCGGAGGTGGCGTCGTCGAGGACCAGCAGCCGGGGGTCGGTGAGGATGGCGCGGGCCAGGGCTATGCGCTGCCGTTGGCCGCCGGAGAGGGTCAGGCCCTGTTCGCCGACCTTGGTGTCGTAGCCGTGCGGCAGCTCCGCTATGAAGCCGTCGGCCTGGGCGGCGCGGGCGGCGGCGCGGATCTGGTCGTCGGTGGCCTCGGGGTGGCCGTAGGTGATGTTGTCCCGTATGGAGTCGGAGAACAGGAAGCTGCTCTCGGGGACCAGGCCGATGGCGGCGCGCAGCGATTCCAGGGTGAGGTCGCGGACGTCGTGGCCGCCGACCAGGACGCGGCCGGCGGTGACGTCGTAGAAGCGGGGCAGCAGCAGGGAGACGGTGGACTTGCCGCTGCCGGAGGCGCCGATGACGGCGACCGTCTCGCCGGCGTCGATGCGGAGGGAGAAATCGTCGAGGACGGGGCGGAGGGGCCGGGGGGCGGGGGGCCCTCCGGTGCCGGTGCCGGTGCCGGCGGCCTGGTCAGCCGGGCTGTCCTGGTCGGCCGGGCTCTCCTCGTCGCCTCGGCTGTCCTGGCCGTCCTGGCTGTTCTGGCCGTCTTGGCCGTGCGCGTTGCCGGTCGGTTCGTGGTGCGGGCCGTAGCCGAAGGTGACGCGGTCGAAGACGACGGTCGCCGGGACGTCGGCGGGCAGCGCGTGGGCGTCCGGGTGCTCCTCTATGGTCGGCTCGGTGTCGATGAGTTCGTAGACCCGCTCCACGCCGGCGCGGGCCTGCTGGCCGACGGTGAGCATCATGGCCAGCATCCGTACCGGGCCGACCAGCTGCGCGAGGTAGGTGGAGAAGGCGACGAAGGTGCCGAGGGTGATGTGGCCCTGGGTGGCCATCCAGCCGCCGAGCGCCAGCATCGCGACCTGGCCGAGCGCCGGGACGGCCTGTAGGGCGGGGGTGTAGCGGGCGTTGAGGCGGACCGTGCGCAGCCGGCCGGCGAACAGGCGGCGGCTGACCTCCCGGAGCTTGCCGGTCTCCTGCTCCTCCTGGCCGAAGCCCTTGACGACCCGGACACCGGAGACCGCGCCGTCCACGACGGAGGCGACCGCGGCGGCCTGGCCCTGGGCGTACCAGGTGGCGGGGAACAGGCGGATGCGGCTGCGGCGGGCGATGAACCACAGGGCCGGGGCGACGGCCAGCACGACGACCGTCAGCAGCGGGGAGAGGAAGGCCATCACGGCCAGCGAGACGGCGAAGAGGAGGACGCTCCCGATCATCATCGGGAGCATGAACAGCAGGCCCTGGATGAGCTGGAGGTCGCTGGTGGCGCGGCCGACGACCTGGCCGGTGCTCAGCTCGTCCTGCCGCCGCCCGTCGAGTCGGGCTATCGCGTCGAACATCCGGGTGCGCAGGTCGTGCTGGACGTCCAGGGCGAGCCGGCCGCCGTAGAAGCGGCGGAGGTAGGTGAAGCCGTAGACCACGACGGCCGCGACGATCAGGAGCACGGCCCAGGGGGCGAGGGCCCGCTCGTGCCGGACGATCACGTCGTCGATGATCAGCTTGGGGATGAGCGGGACGAGCGCCGTGACGGCCATCCCGGCGAGCGAGGCGCCGAGCGCAAGCAGGACGTCCTTGCGGTACTGCCAACAGTCGCCGATCAGTCGCCGCGCCCAGCCCTGTCGTGCCGTGTCCGTCCCCGCCACCCGATGCCTCCCATGCGTCGTCTACCGCACAGAACCAACACCGGAGGCGGCGGATTTCATCCCGCCGCAACAAACCGCCGCGACGAACCGCCGTGGCGGAGCCGGCCCTCCCCCGCCCGGGGCGGGGTCAGCGCGCCCGGGTCACCTCCAGCTCGGTGACGCCCGGATGCGGGGCGGGCTTGCCGCCGGGCCCGGGCCGGGTGTCGCCGTGCACCACGACGCGGACGTACCGGGCCGGGCTGCGGCCCGCGTAGCCGGTGCCGGTCCAGTGCCGGCCGTCCCGCGAGACCTGCACGACGTACGACGTCGGGCGGGTGGCGGTCCAGTGCGGGGTGATCTGGCCGACGGTGACGGTGCGGCCCAGGTCGACGGTGAGGGTGCCGTCGGCGGCGTCCGGGACCCAGGCGGTGGTGGCGTTGCCGTCGACCGCGGCGCCGGCGTAGAGGCCGGGTTCCTCGGAGCTGGCGGTGGCGGTGGCGCACCGGGCGGCGTCGGTGGTCGCGGCGAGGTCGGGACGGCGGGTCTTGAGGACGGCCGGGACGCCGCGGCTGACCAGCTTGTCGCCCTCGGGGGTGGCGAGCGGCAGGGCGGGGCCGGCGGTGAGCCGGACCGTGGTCTGGTGGGCGCCGAGCGCGACGTCGAAGGTGCGGCCCTGCCAGAGCAGGCCGCGCAGGGTGACGCCGGCGGACAGCTGCGGCGGCAGCATCGGGTCCAGGCGCACCCGGTCCTCGGTCATCCGCAGGCCGGTCAGGCCGTGGGTGAAGACCTGGAGGAAGCCGCCCTTGCCGGTGAGGAAGTCCTGGGCGGGGCGGCCGGCGTGCGGGTCGCCGGCGCCGGCCTTCTCGCCGCGGGCCTCGGAGAACTCCGCGAACGGCCCGCGGACGAACGGCTTGATGGCGCGCTGGAGGTAGGTGTAGGTGGCGCAGCCGGGCTCCCCGAGGGCGGCGGCGTCGATGGCGTGCACCGAGTCGGTCATGGCCGGGCCGTCGGGGTCGGTACGGGCCGCGTAGTAGTCGAGGGTGGCGGCGGCCTGCTGCTGGGTCATCGGCCATTGCAGGGGGTACATCAGGAGCACCGTGTCGGCCTGCTTGATGGTCGTCCCCTTGTACCCGGCGTACTGCTCGAAGACCTTCTTGGTGCTGTCGTAGGGGATCCGCAGCTTGTCGGCGACGGTCTGCCAGGCGGCGGGGGCCGGTTCGCCCAGGAGGGTGGCGGCGCGGGTGGCGTCGCGCAGGGCGGTGGCGGCGCCGGCGTTGGTGAAGACCGCGTCGTCGACGCCGTTGCTGTACTCGTCCGGGCCGGCGACGTTCTTGACGGAATAGCTGCCGTCGGGGTTGCGGGTGGCGCGGGAGGCCCAGAAGTCGGCGATGCCCGCCAGGACGGGCCAGCCGCGGGACTTCAGCCAGGCGGTGTCCTTGGTGGCGAGGTAGTACTGCCAGGCGGCCAGCGAGATGTCGCCCATCAGGTGGTTCTGGGTCTTGCAGTGCGGCGGGTCCCAGCTGTGGCACTCGGTCCACAGGTCGCCGGTGCTGCCGCTGGTCCAGGAGTAGAAGAGGCCCTGGTAGCCGAGGCGACGGGCGTTGGCGCGGGCGGCGTCCCGGGTGCGGTAGCGGTAGTCGACGATGGACCGGGCGAGGTCGGGGTGGGTGGCCAGCAGGCCCGGGTACATCCAGGTCTCGGCGTCCCAGAAGACCTCGCCGGCGTAGTTGTCGCTGGTCAGGCCGGTGGGGCCGATGCTGTTGGCGCTGCCGGGACGGGTCGCGGCCAGGAGTCCGTACTCCGCGGAGCGGACCCAGGACTGGAGCGCGGGCTGCCCGGACACCTCGATGTCGCTGCGCCACAGCTGCTGCCAGGCGGCGCGGTGCCGGGCGGTCAGGGCGGCCCAGCCGGAGTCGGCGGCCCGGCGGGAGGCGGTCTCGGCGGCGGCGCGCGGACCGCGGGAGGTGAGCGCGGTGTCCACGCCGACGTACTTGGTCAGCTCGTAGGTGTGGCCGCGGCGGACCGGGAAGGTCAGTCGCTGGTGGGCGCTGAGGTCCTCGGCGGCGGAGCCGGCGGAGCCGCGCTGCGGTCCGGCGGCCGTCGGACCGGCGTGCGGTGGGGCGGCGGGGACGCCGGGCCCGGCGCGCAGGGTGGAGGCGACGGCGCCCTCGGTGCCGGTGCCGTCGGTGCGGAAGCCGACGGTGACCGTGCCGGGGCGGCCGGCGCGGTCGCCCGGGGCCGGGCCGGCGGGGCGCAGTCGGCGGGCGCCGCGGCCGTCGAGGGTGTCGGTGACGGTGCTCGCGCCGCTCCAGTGGGGCGTCATCCGCAGGCGGACGGCGGCGGTGTGCGCCGCGGCCCGGTCGGTGAGCACGTCGTAGACCAGGTCGGTGGCCCGGCCGTCGGCGGCGGTCCAGGTCAGTGCGGTGCGGACGAAGCCGCAGCGCAGGGAGAGGGTCTGGCGGTAGTGGCTGATGCGGCCCGGGGCGGTGGCCGAGGAGAACGTGTCGGGGTGGGGGCCACCGGTGGTGACGTCCAGGGTGGTCCAGGTGGGGAGGGCGGCTATCGCCTGGCGGCCCTGGAGGTTCGCCGGGCCCTTGGCGTAGAGGCCGGAGACGAAGGAGCCGTCGTACTCGGGGGTCTTCAGGGGCCAGCCGGTGGTGCCGCCGGGGGCGGCGTAGCCCATGCCGTTGGGCGGGACGCGTTGGCCGAGGTAGCCGTTGCCGACGTAGGCGTGGTGGCTGTCCTGGGGGTCGATGGCGGTGGCGGTGGCGGCCCAGCCGTCGGCGGTGCAGGAGCGCTGCGCGGCGGCGTCCGGGGCGGGCGCGGGGTCCGCGGCGGCGGCCGGGGCGGCGGCGGGGGCCAGGGCCGCGAGCAGGGTGCCGGCGAGGAGCGCGGCGAGTGGTCCGCGCCTGCGGCGGGGCCCGTCGGGGTGGGCGGTGGGCGGCTCCGGGCGCTGCCCGCCGTCGTTCCGGGCGCCCTGCTGTGGCGTCCGCTCCGTGTGGTCCATGGCTCTCCGTCCCCGCGCGGCCGGTACCGCGCTCCGAGGCACGGACCCAGCCTCAGCTCTGCCCAACGTCTGCGCACCCTACGGGCCGACGAATCGCACCGTCACCGTTGAATGCACGGTCCATCGATTTCCGGCCGCGGTCATCGATTTCCGGCCCTCACGTCGCCTCCGATTGGCCAATACGGGCATGCGTACGGCACACTTTTAGACTGACCAGTCAGATCAAAAGGAGGGGTTGTGGAGACCACCCGCCAGGGGGCGGCCATCAACGCCCGGGGCATCGGAGTGAAGGGCCCACGCGGCTGGGCCTTCAGAGGCGTCGACCTCACCGCGGACCCGGGGTCGCTGATCGCGGTACAGGGCCCGTCGGGCTCCGGCCGCACCTGCCTGCTGCTCGCGCTCACCGGACGGATGCGGATCGCCGAGGGCCATGCCACGGTCGCCGGCTTCCCGCTGCCCAAGCGGATGGGAACGGTCCGCGGCCGTACCGCGCTCGCGCACGTGCCCGGTATCGCCGACCTCGAACCGGCCCTCACCGTCGCCGAACACCTCCGGGAACAGGCCCTCTTGGGCCGCCGAGGCGCCCCGCTCCTCTGGGGCCGCCGCCGCAAGGAAGCCACCCGGGCCCTGGTGGACGCCGCCCTGGCGACCGCCGGACTCGACCCGGACACCCTGCCCAAGGGCCTGCGGACCTGCGTCCGCGACCTGGAGCGCCTGGAGGCGCTGCGGCTGTCGGTGGCACTCGCGGCCATGCACCACCCGCGCCTGCTGGCCGTCGACGACCTCGACCTCAAGCTGTCGGCCGAAGAGCGTGCCGCGGCCTGGCAGTTGCTGCGGGACGTGGCACTGGCCGGCACCACCGTCGTCGCGGTCGCCTCCGACGCCCCGGCGGACGCCCTGGTCGTCTCCACGGGCGCGACCGCCAGCACCCCCACCGCCCACGACACCCACGACACCCACAAGGAGGAAGCAGCGCATGCGTTCGCCGAGACTGGCCGCGCTTGAGCTCCGGCGCTTCGGCCGGGGGAAACTCCCCCGCCTCGGCCTGGTCGCCCTGATGCTCATCCCGCTGCTGTACGGAGCGCTCTACCTCTGCTCCTTCTGGGACCCGTACAGCCGGCTGGACAAGATCCCGGTCGCGCTGGTCAACGAGGACCAGGGCGCCACCTCCGACGGCAAGAAGCTGACCGCCGGCGCCGACCTGGCCAAGAACGTCAAGGACAGCAAGACCTTCGACTGGGAGGAGGTCAGCGCCGCCGACGCCGCCAAGGGTCTGGAGAAGGGCGACTACTACCTCTCGCTGACCGTCCCGAAGGACTTCAGCAAGAAGATCGCCTCCAGCGGCGGTGCCGACCCGCAGACCGGTGCCCTCCAGGTCCGCACCAACGACGCCAACAACTACATCGTCGGCTCGATCTCCAAGACGGTGTTCTCGGAGATCCGCGCCAAGACGTCGTCGAAGTCCACCCGGGCCTTCTTCGACAAGATCTTCGTGTCGTTCTCCGACCTGCACGACGAGACCGCCAAGGCGGCGGACGGCGCGGGCAAGGTCGATGACGGCCTGGGTACCGCCGGTCAGAAGTCGGGCGAACTCGCCGACGGGTTGGGGAAGCTGAACGACGGCGCCGGCAAGCTCGACAAGGGCGCGGGCGACCTCAGCAACGGCGCCGGCAAGCTCGACAAGGGCGCCGGGGACCTCAGCAACGGCGCCGGCAAGCTCGACAAGGGCGCGGGCGACCTCAGCAACGGCGCGGCGCAGGCCGCCTCCAAGGCCAAGGAGCTCAGCCAGGGCGCGAGCCAGGTCGCGGACGGCACGCAGCAGTTGGCCGACAAGGTCGACGGCCTCGCGCGCAAGGACCTCCCCTACATCAAGGAGCACGGCGCGGAGATCGCCAAGGGCGCGCAGTTCGTCGCCGACGCGACCCAGGACATCGACGACCTCCTCGCCAAGCTGCCGGCGAACTCGGCCAAGGCCGCCACCCAGGCCCGCAAGAACGCCGACGACGCCGAGGCCCTCTACGAGAAGCGGTGCACGGGCGGGAACACCGACCCCGACTGCGCGAGCATGAAGGGGAACGCAGCCGGCGCGAAGCTCGGGGCCGACCTGGCGGAGAAGGTCAACAACGACATCGCCCGCACGGACTTCGGCCAGCTGCGCGCCAAGCTGCGCGAGGTCCACGACGGCGCCCAGATGGTCGCCGACCAGGTGCCGGGCATCATCAAGAACGCGGACGGCGACCTCGCCAAGCTCAACCAGCTCAACGCCGGCGCCCACCAGGTCGCGCAGGGCGCGGGCCAGTTCGCCGCCGGCCTCGGAACCCTCGCCAACGGCGCCGGCGACCTCGCCAACGGCGCGGGCCAGCTCCACAAGGGCGCCGGCGACCTCGCCAACGGTGCCGGCCAGCTCCACAACGGTGCCGGCGACCTCGCCAACGGTGCCGGCCAGCTCCACAACGGCCTCGGCACCGCCCACGACGGCGCCGAGAAGCTCAGCGGCGGCCTCTACCAGCTCAAGGACGGCGCCAACCAGCTGGCCACCGGGCTGCACAGCGGGGTCGCCAAGATCCCCGACTACGACAAGAAGGACCGCGACGACCGGACCGACGTGATGTCCGACCCGGTCAAGCTGGCCGCCAAGTCGATGCACAAGGCGCCCAACTACGGCACCGGCCTCGCCCCGTACTTCATCCCGCTCTCCCTCTGGGTCGGCGCGATGGTCGCGTTCATGCTCCTGGCGCCGCTCGGCAAGCGGGCGCTGGCCGCGGGCGCACCCGGCTGGCGGATCGCGCTCGGCTCCTGGCTGCCGGCCTTCGCCATCGGCGTCGTCCAGGTGCTGGCCCTGATGGCCGTGCTGCACTGGGCGCTGGGCCTGGAGATGGCCCGTGCGGGTGCCACCATCGGCTTCCTGATGCTGGCGACCGCCTGCTTCACCGCCGTCATCCAGCTGCTGAGCGCCTTCTTCGGGCCGGCGGGCCGGGTGCTGACGCTGGTCATCCTGATGCTCCAGCTGACCTCGGCGGGCGGCACCTACCCGGTGCAGACCAGCCCGGCGTTCTTCTCGGCCATCCACCCGTTCCTGCCGATGAGTTACGTCGTCGACGGTCTGCGCCGGCTGATCACCGGCGGTGACGTGGACGTCGTCTGGCAGGGCAGCGCGGTGCTCGCCGCGTTCACGCTGGGCGCGCTGGCCCTCACCGCCCTCGCGGCCCGCAGCCGCCAGGTCGTGCGGATGAAGGACCTGCACCCGGAGCTCAGCCTGTGAGCACACGCTCCGGTAACGGGGGCGGCGCCATCTCCGGCGCCGCCCCCCGCCGCGCCTCGACCCGACGCCGGCTCTTCGACGCCGCCGTCACCCTCATCGCCGAACAGGGCTTCTCGGCCACCACGGTCGAGGAGATCGCCGAGCGCGCGGGCGTCGCCAAGGGCACCGTCTACTACAACTTCAGCAGCAAGAACGTCCTCTACGAGGAACTCCTGCGGGACGGCATCGACCTGCTCGCCGCCTCCCTGCGCACCGCCGCCGACCGGACCGTCGCCCGCGGCGGCACCCGGGTCGACGCCCTCGACGCGATGATCCGCGCCGGCCTGGACTTCATCGCCGGCTCCCCCGCCCTGACCCAGCTCTACGTCGCCGAACTCTGGCGCACCAACCGCACCTGGCGCGCCACCCTCACCTCCGTACGGGGCCGCGCCCTGGCGGTCGTCGAGTCGGTGCTGGCGGACGCCGTGCGCGCCGGGGAGCTCAGCGACGAACTCGACGTCCCCCTCACCTCCTCCGCACTGCTGGGGATGGTGCTGGTCGCCGCGCTGGACTGGCAGTCGTTCCAGCCCGACCGGTCGGTCGAGGAAGTGCACGCCGCGCTGTCCCAGCTGGTGCAGGGGCGGGTCGGGGCATGAGCGGGCGCGCTCACGCCGTCAGGTGCGTGGGGGCGAACATCCGCAGCCGGGCGGGGAGGACGACGACCGACGGGCCGGGGGCGGCCAGCGCCGCGGCCAGGTCCGCGGCCAGCCGCTCCGGGCTCGTCCGGACCGCCGGCACCCCGAACGCCCCGGCCAGCGCCACGAAGTCCGGGCGGGTCAGCTCGGTGGCCTCGGCAGCGGTCGCGCCGAACGCGTCGGTCATGTACTCCCGCAGGATGCCGTAGCCGCCGTCGTCGACGATGAGCCAGGTCACCGGCAGGTCGTACTGGCGGGCGGTGGCGAGTTCGGCGAGCGAGTACATCGCACCGCCGTCGCCGGAGACCGCCAGCACCGGCCGGCCCGGGGCGGCGACGGCCGCGCCCAGCGCCGCCGGGAACCCGTAGCCCAGGCCACCGGCGCCCTGTGCGGAGTGCAGCACGTTGGTCCGCCGCGGGTCGAAGGCCGACCAGGCCCAGTACGCCAGGATCGTCATGTCCCAGCAGCTGACCGCGTCGTCGGGCAGCGCCGTGCGGACCGCGGTGAGGATCCGCCGCTCCGCCTCCAGCCCCTGGCCGTCGAGCCGGTCCCGGACCCGGGCGAGCAGCGCGGCGACGGCACCCTCGGGGGACGGCTCGTAGGACGGCTCATCGGGGGACGGCTCGTAGGGCCGCTGTTCCGGAAGCTGCTCCGGGAGCCGTTCCTGGAGCTCCGCCAGCAGTGCGGCCAGCGCCGCCCGGGCGTCCGCGTGGAGGCCCAGCCCGGCGTGGTTGGACTCCAGTTTGCCGAGGTCCGCCTCGATCTGGACGACCCGGCCGCGCGGTCGGAAGGTGTGGTAGTTCGAGGAGAGTTCGCCGAGCCCCGAACCGACCACCAGGAGCGTGTCCGCGTCCTCCAGGAAGTCGGTGGTGTGGCGGTCCTCCAGCCAGGACTGGAGGGAGAGCGGATGCTCCCAGGGGAAGGCGCCCTTGCCCCCGAAGGTGGTCGCCACCGGCGCCCGCAACCGCTCGGCCAGCGCCAGCAGTTCCCCCTCCGCGCCGGCCCGTACGACGCCACCACCAGCCAGGATCACCGGCCGCCGGGCCGCCGCCAGCCGCCGGGCCGCCTCCGCGATCAGCTCCCGCCGCGGCAACAACTCCCTTGGTGCGACGGCGAGTTCGGTGACGGGCGGGACGTCCACCGGCGCCAGCAGCACGTCCTGCGGGATCTCCAGCCACACCGGGCCGTGCGGGGCGCTCAGCGCCGACTCCCACGCCGCGGCCACCGCGGACGGGATCTGCGACGCGGCCCGCACCGTGTGCACGGACTTGACCACGCCCCGGAACGCGGCCGCCTGGTCGGGGAGTTCGTGCAGATAGCCGTGGCGGCCGCCGCCCAGCCCGGCCACCGGCACCTGACTGCCGATGGCCAGGACGGCGGCCGAACCGGCGGCCGCCTCCTGGAGCGCGGGCAGTGTCAGCAGCGCGCCGGGCCCGGTGGAGACCAGCAGCGGGGCGACCCGGTGCGTGGTCCGGGCGTAGGCGTCGGCGGCGAAGCCCGCGTTGTTCTCCACCCGCAGCCCCACGTACCGCACGCCCGGCGCGCGACGGAGCGCGTCGAACAGGCCCAGCGCGTGCTGACCGGGAAGTCCGAAGACGGTGTCGGCGCCGAGTGCGGTGAGCGATTCGATCACCAGGTCGCCGCCGGTGCGGGGCGGCCGGGTCGCCGTGGGGGGCGCGGGGGTCGGGGTGGTGCTCATGGCGGTGTTCTCTCCGTCTCGTCGGGGTCGATCGGCGGCTCATGGGAGCTGACGGCGACTCTCGGGGGCTATCGGCGACGCTCGGGGGCTCCGGAGGGTCAGTCGCCGGACGGGCCCGGGGCGCCCGTCACGGCCGCGGGCCGCGGGCTCAGCCGTTCCCGCCAGGCCGCCAGGACCGCCGCGTCCGTGGGCCGGGTGGCCAGGCTGACCGCCACGTAGGCCACGAGGGAGGCGAGCAGCCCGTAGTAGATGGGCTCGTTGGCGAGGACCCCGAGGGCGACCATCAGACCGACCACGGTCAGCCCGCCGACCACGACGGCGGCCAGCGCCCCGGCGGCGTTGCCGCGCTTCCACAGCAGGCCCCCGAGGATGGGCACCAGCAACCCGCCGACCAGCACGTTGTAGGCGAGGGTGAGCGCCTCGACGACGTTGTTCAGCGCGCCCGCGATGACGATCACCGCGACGCCCATGAGCAGGATGAACAGCCGGTTCCCCCGCACCTCGTCGTGCGGCCCGGCCGCCTCGGGCGACCGGCGGTCGGGCGCCTCCGGCCGGCCCGACCGGCGCCCGGTCCCGCGCCGCACCCGCGCCCAGATGTCGTTGTTGGCCACCGTGGCACAGGCGATCAGCGCCCCCGACGACGTCGACATCACCGCCGACAGTGCCGCCGCCAGCACCAGTCCGCGCACCCCCACCGGCAGCGCGTCCTTCACGATCGTCGCGAACGCGTCGTCCGGGCTGCCCAGATGGGGGTAGAGGACCTTGGCCGCGGTGCCGATGGCCGCCCCCGCCACCGCGTACACCAGGCAGTACGTACCGGCCACGGTGCCGCCCAGGCGCGCCACCTTGTCGCTGCGCGCGGTGAACACCCGCTGCCAGATGTCCTGCCCGATCAGCATCCCGAACGAGTAGATCAGGACGTAGGTGAAGACGGTCTGGCCGCCGATGCCCAGCGGGGCGAAGTAGTCGTCCGGCAGCCGGGCCTCCAACTGGGCGAAGCCGCCCGCCTTGACGATCGCCAGCGGCAGCAGGAGCAGCAGCACCCCGATCGTCTTCACGACGAACTGCACCATGTCGGTCAGGGTGATCGACCACATGCCGCCGAGCGTCGAGTACGCCACCACGATCGCCCCACCGAGGATGATCGCGGGGGTGCGGTCCATGCCGAAGAGGACGTCGAAGATGGTCGCGTAGGCGATGGTCGAGGTCACCGCGAGCATCAGGGTGTACGCCCACATGACCACGCCGGAGATGATCCCGGCGGCGCCGCCGTAGCGCAGGTCCAGCATCTCGGAGACGGTGTAGACCCTCAGTCGGGCGATCCGGGCCGAGAAGAAGACGCTCAGGCCCAGCAGCCCGAGGCCGATGGTGAAGACCATCCACGCCCCGGACAGTCCGTACTGGTAACCGAGGCCGACCCCGCCGATGGTGGACGCGCCGCCGAGCACGATCGCGGCCATGGTCCCGGAGTACATCACGGGGCCGAGGCGCCGCCCGGCGACCAGGAAGTCGCTCTTCGACGTGGCGCGCCGCATGCCCCACCACCCCATGGCGAGCATGCCGGCCAAATAGAGAACGATCACCGCATAGTCGACAGCCATGGGCCATCCCTTCCAGCTGCGCCGAGGGGAGAGGGGGAGAGCGGGGGGAGAGGGGAAAACAAGGGGAAGCAGGGGTGGGGTGCTGTGAGGTGCTGTGAGGAGGGAGGGGCGAGTGGGGCGGTGGGGGCGACCCGTCTCGGGGGTTGACCCTAGGAGGCGCACGGACGGCGCTGAAGTGTACGTTTCCTCCACTCCGCCGCCCCCGACGTGGAGGGTCCGCACATGCCGCGCCCGCTGCCCCCGCCGTCCACCCCTCCGGTCCCCCTGGCGGATCTGCTCGCCCGTACGGACCTGGGCCTGCGTCAGCTCGCCGGGCCCCGCGAGGGGGTGACGATCCACTGGGTGCACACCTCGGAGATGGCCGATCCGGTGCCGTACCTCCTGGGCGGCGAACTGCTGTTGACCGCCGGCGTCCACCTGGCGGAGGCGGTGTCCTCAAAGGACGGCGACGCGCTCGACGGCTATCTGGACGGCTATGCCGCCCGTACCGTCGCGGCCGGTGCCGCCGCCCTCGGGTTCGGCATCGCGCCGGTGCACCGGACCGTCCCGCGGGCCCTGGTGGACGCCTGCGACCGGCACGGGCTGGCGCTCGTCGAGGTCCCCGAGGGGACGCCGTTCACGGCCGTGGAGAGCGCCGTCTGGCAGGCCGTGACCGAGGCCCGGCACCGCGAACTGACCCGGATCGGCGCGGCCCAGCGAGCCCTGTCCGCGGCGGCCGCCCGACCGGAGCCGGCCGCCGCCGTCCTGCGCGCGCTGGCCCGCCACGCACACGGCTGGGCCGCGCTGCTCGCCCCCGACGGCACCCCGCACGGCTCGGCCGGCCCGCGCCCCTCCGCCGCCTGCCGGGCCGCGGCCGTCCGCCTGGCCGGGGTGGTCACCGCAGGCGGCCCCACCTCGGCCGCGGACACCCTCCCGGGCACCCAACTGACCGGCTACGCCCTGACGGGACAGGCGGGCGCCGGGCCCGCAGAACGGGACCGGACGGCCGCCGCCCACCCCGAGGACACCGGCGGCGGGCTCGCCCTGGTGGTCGCCACGGACCCCGGCGACCCGCCCGCGCACACCATCGCGGGCGTCGCCGCCGTCCTGCTCTCCCTGATCACCGGCCCGTCCACCACCGCCGGCCCGACCGGCGCCGCACACTCCGCGGCCCTGGTCCACCTCCTCGTCGGCGCCCGCCCGGCCGACGTCGCCCCGCTCCTCGGCCATCCCCGGTGGACCGTCGTCCACGCCGCGCCCCGCCGCGACACCCCCGCCGCACCGGCCACCCTGGCCACCGCCCTGACGACCCCGCTGGTGGCCCCGGCCTCCGCCCCGGACGGGCTACGGGCCCTGGTCCCCGGCGACCGCGAGGTCACCGCGCTCCCCGGCTGGACGCTGGGCGTCAGCGCACCCGTCCCGGTGGCCGACCTGCCCGCCGCCGACCGACACGCCGCGACCGCCCTCCGCCGCGCCCTCGCCCGCCGCACCGGGCTGGTGCGGCACCACGCCGCCGACCTGCACGGCCTCGGCGCCCTCCTCGACCCCGCGGACGCCCGGGAGCACGCCCGGGCCCGCCTCGCCCCGCTCGTCGACTCCCCGCACCTGCTCACCACCCTCCACAACTGGCTCTCTCTGCACGGCAGTTGGGACCGCACAGCGGTCGCCCTCGACATCCACCGCAACACCGTGCGCCAGCGCATCACCCGTATCGCCCGCCTCCTGGGCACCGACCTGGACGATCCCGACGTCCGCATGGAACTGTGGTTCGCCCTCCGCACCCTGGAGGACGCACCAGGGGAATCACCGGAGTGAACCGCATCAATCGAATCAACCGAATCAACCAAATCGGCCGCACCGCCCGAACCGCCCCTCGGGTGCCCACAGCCGGCGACCCGGCCGCGAACGAGGGCGGGAACGCGGGCGCTCCGGAGGGTGCCGCCGGCGGTCAGCCGACGCTGCCGCCGTACCCGCCGAGCACCGTCCCCGGTCAGCAGCCCGGCGCCAGCGTCGGCGCCCCGCCCAAGGTGGTCCCGATCTCCGCCGACCACGCCCTGGAGATCGGTCGCGCCTACTTCCCGCCGGTCGGCTCCCCGGGCGGCCCGGTCTCGCTCCTGGTCCACGCATTCGACGAGGGCTACCTCGTCCACGCCGGCCGGCCCGCCCCCGAGGACCCCACCGCCCCGCCGGCCAGCCCCGGCGGCACCCACATCGTGATCGCCAAGAGCAACGGCGACGTGACCACGGTGCCCAACTTCCCCCCGGAATCCGCCATTGCGGTCTACCGGCAGTGGTACCGCCCGGGAACGGCCTGACGCACCCCGAAGCCGGCCGTCGCGGAGCGTGGACGGCGGCCGGACGACGACGCCCCTGTGACAGCAGGTGTCAGCGACTGGCCCCTCCCCCTACCTCAAGCCGACTGACCGCCGTATCCGCCCCATCCGCCCATCCGCAGCACCCGCCGCACGCACCACATGCACCGCACCCACCGCACGTACCGCACGTACAAGAACCGCCGGCGAGCCCCAGGCTCGCCGGCGGTTCCGGGGGATCCGCAGTCGACGGTCAGCCGCGTGCGTCCGCGATCTGCCGCGACATGATCGTGGTCAGCTCGTACGCGGTGTGCGAGGCGGCCACGGCCGTGATCTCCGCGTGGTCGTAGGCCGGCGCGACCTCGACGACATCGGCGGACACCAGGTTGCAGGACGCCAGCCCCCGCAGGATCTCCAGGAGCTCGCGGGAGGTCATACCGCCCGCCTCCGGCGTGCCGGTGCCCGGGGCGTGGGCCGGGTCGAGGCAGTCGATGTCGATGGAGATGTAGAGCGGCCGGTCACCGATGCGCTGGCGCAGCTGGTCGGCGATCTCGTCGGCGCCGCGGCGGTAGACGTCGGCCGAGGTGACGATGCCGAAGCCCATCTTCTCGTCGTCGGTGAGGTCCTTCTTGCCGTAGAGCGGACCGCGGATGCCGACGTGGGAGAGCGCGGAGGTGTCGAGGATGCCCTCCTCGACGGCCCGCCGGAACGGGGTGCCGTGGGTGTACTCGGCGCCGAAGTAGGTGTCCCACGTGTCCAGGTGCGCGTCGAAGTGCAGCAGCGCGACCGGACCGTGCTTCTTGGCGACCGAGCGCAGCAGCGGCAGCGCGATGGTGTGGTCGCCACCCAGCGTCATCATGCGGGCGCCGGAGCCGAGGAGGTCGTCCGCGGCGGCCTCGATGGTCTCCACGGCCTCGTTGATGTTGAACGGGTTGGCCGCGATGTCCCCGGCGTCCGCGACCTGCGCCAGCGCGAACGGCGAGGCGTCCTGCGCCGGGTTGTACGGCCGCAGCAGCCGCGACGCCTCACGGATCGCGTTGCCGCCGAAGCGGGCGCCCGGGCGGTAGGAGACGCCGGTGTCGAAGGGGACACCGACGACGGCGACATCGGTCCGGCCGCCGACCTCGTCGAGGCGGGGCAGCCGGGCGAAGGTCGCGGGCCCGGCGTAGCGCGGAATGCGGGAGGAGTCGACGGGGCCCACGGGCTCGTGCGATGCGGTGGTCATGGGGGCAGAGTAGGGACCGCCCCACCACCCGGGACATGGACATTTCCGAGCTCCAGGCCACCGGCGTTCGACATTCTGTCCAGCCCCGCCGCCGCCCACCGAGCCGCCCTGGCGGTGTCCGGCCCGTGTCCGCCCGGTGTCCGCGCTGTGGAACGCCCGGCCCCTGGAGATCCGTACGGGCACAATGTCGCTATGCCGATAGCCGCTACCGCCCCCTCGCGCGTCGAACTCATCGACCACCTCGTACGGACCCGGATCGCCGGGCAGGTCGCCACCCCCCGCGAGAACAACCTCCTCCACTACCGCCGGCTCGCGAACGGCGACCGCCACTACTGGTTCGGCTTGGAGTTGGGCGACCGCTGGACGGACGAGCAGGACGTGCTGGCCGTGATGGCGGAACGCTGCGGCGTCAGCGACGACCCGCACCACCGGCAGGGCCAGGACACCATCGACCCCGAGCTGACCGTGGACGCCCTGGACCGCGCGGCCGCGGTGCTGCGCAAGGCGGCCGCCGACCGGCAGCGCGTCCTGTTCGCCACCGGCCACCCGGGCGGCCTGCTGGACGTCCACCGCGCCACCGCGCAGGCCCTGCACGCCCGGGACTGCGAGATCGTGGTCATCCCCGACGGGCTGCACGCCGACGACGGCATGGTCTTCCAGTTCGGCGACGTGGCGATGCTGGAACGCGGTGCCACGCTGTGGCACACGCACTCCCCGGAGCCGATGGCGGCCATCCTGGACGGCCTGGAGCGCGCCGGCCGCCCCCAGCCGGACCTCGTCGTGGCCGACCACGGCTGGGCCGGCTGCGCGGGCCAGCGCGGCATCCCCACGATCGGCTTCGCCGACTGCAACGACCCCGCGCTCTTCCTCGCCGAATCCGAGGGCACCGTCCAGGTCACCATCCCCCTGGACGACCACGTCCTGAGCCCCCGCCACTACGACCCACTGACCGGCTACCTGCTGGATGCGGCAGGGCTGAGCTGACGTGCATACGGGCTGAAGAGGCAGGCACCCCCCGCAGGGGCAGGGGGCGGCCTGCTCGGTGGCGCCAGGATCAGCGCACCGCCCTGATCATCACGGTCAGGACCGGCGAGGCTGCTGAGGGCCGGCTCCGGCCGATGTCTTCGTATCCCCAGATTTCGTAGAGGCGGTGCACCTTTCCGTCTCCGGCGGCAGGGTTGACCATGAGGGTGACGTACGGCTCGTCACGGTCGGCGAGAAGGGCATCGTGGATGCGCCGGGCGGCGCCGGTGCCGCGCCAGGGGATGCGGACACCGATTTCCTTCAGGGCCACCGCATGCCGGTCGGTGTATTCAGCCGGCGGGTTAGGCGCGACGCGCTTCCACCAACGGTCTTCAGAGTCGACGGTGTTGGCGTACGCATACCCAATGGGATTGCCGTGCTCATAGGCGAGGACAGCTACCCAGCCAGGTTCCTCGGAGTGGCGGTCAAGGCGCTCCGCGAAGGCCGAGACGGCGTAGTTCGGAAGATGCAGGAGGTCGGCGCGGACATCGGCATACACATCCAGGAGATGTTGCCGGGCCGGTTCGAACGAGTGGAACGTACGTAGCTCGATGGTGGACGTCATGCCGATTCCTTCCGGGTGGCGTGCGTGCACTGGCTCCACATGCGGGCGGCCGAGCTGTCCGGTGCCAGGGCGTGAATCTTGGTGTTGAAGCCGCGGAGCATCCGGGCGACCCGCGGGTGGTGGGCAGCAATATCGACAGAGATCGACATGGCGGTGGAGACAGCCGGTTCCACGTCACCTTGACCAAGTTGGGCGCATGCCAGGCGAGTGGTGGCGATGGCCTTCGACCGTTGCATATGGGGCCGGAGAGCCGCCAAACACCGGTGCGCATGCGCTTCGGCCGTCTCGTATTCACCAAGTGCCAGGTAGCCGGTGAGCGCAAGAGAATCCAGCTCTGCCTGGTCGTAGAACGAGGTCATCCACACGGGACGGTCGGCACTGGGATCGGCGCGGTCCATCGCATCCTGGGCTTGGTCGAAGCCGCGCCGGGTAACCGTGACATTCCCTGCAACGCCTTGAATGGCAGCCTGCCTGGCCAAGCCGAGGGAAGCGAACAGTGGATCGCGACGCGCGATGGAGAGGCTTCGGGCAACGTCATTCGCAGCTAGAGCTTCGACTGGGCGTCCCATGTGTCGGTACAGCGTCCCAGCATGTGACCAGATACGGAATTTGATGGCAGGGTCGGCTGCCAATTCGGCAAGGGATTGCGCTTCCCGCATGTGAGCGATCGCGTCGTCGTAACGTCGACCGTCGATGGCCGCCCACATCGCCGAGGACCGGAATGCCGCCGCGCATCCGTAGACGTAAGCGCGGACCCGCTGACTCGCGCTCCCGGAATTCTGCAAGGCCAGGGCCTCTTTGGCGAGCGCCGCAGCTTTCTGCTCGATGCCGAGCCGACCGCCGTGGCGGTGATCGCTCACGATGATCTCGGTAAAGCGTTGTTGGAGCCGGACGACGTCACTTGTTCCGATGCGATGGCTGGAGGCGAACGCAGGTGTGGCCGAGGCAGCGGCTAAGGCCGTCCCGGCGGCGATGAAACGACGACGTTCCACGGCGACCTCCGGCGTTGTTTCGGGCACGGGCGACGGGGCACGGCCCCGCGGTACGAACCCTAAAGCGGTGGCAGGCAGGCCGGTGACCTTCTCCAGTGCGACCCGGGTCGCCGACTTGGGCCACCGCACCCGGCCCGCTTTCCAGTCACGGATCGATGAGCCGTCCAGTCCTCCGACTCTGCCGGTGAGGTCGCCAACTGTCGAATTCACAGCCTCTGCCAGCGAGTTAGAGCTGTAGCCGTGCTCCTTCATCCAAGCCTCAAGCGCCGTGTTCCGCGAGGTGTTCACGTACGCACGGTAGTCCCGCGATCACCAAATCGTCAGCCAAAGGGCCAGCCAAATCGCCCTAGGGGCTGTGCCGAAGCACAGCCCAATCTCCCTAATCACCTCGCCCCGGCACGGCGTTAGCTCGTCATAAGCCATCTGTCTCCGCGTCAGCAGCGCCTGGAGGACTGAACCACGATGTCGACTGACTCAACCGCCCGCCGCGCCCGCGCGGATGCCGCTCCGCCCCCGCGTGCGGCAGACGCCTTACGGATCGACGCCAAACCCCTGCCGCCCGAAGCCAACGCACTCCGCCGTCAGCAGGGCGACCCCGCCGGATGGGACGCCGTTCCCTCCCTGAAGATGTGGACGGTCGACGAGATCACGGGCAATGCGTGCCCGCGCTGCCACTGCGTCTACAGCCTGGCACGGGAGAAGGTCAGCGGTCCTGACGGGCGGCATGCCTGCCGGTTGTGCGCCGTCCTGCTCGGCGTCCCCGCGAGCACAGAGGCCGCGCTGTGAGTCCCAAGCAACTCAAGAAACTGCCGGAAGTCGGAGATGAGGTCGAATACGCCCAGGGGCGGTTGGCCATCGTGACCGACATCCGCAAGGGCATCCCTTACCTGCGAAAGCCAGGGATCCAGGAATGGCCGGTGCAGGACCTGACCACTTTGACGGTCAGGCGGACCCGAGACGAGCGAATCGCCGCCGATGACTTCCAATGAGAAAAGCAGTCCCCCAACTCCCGCTCCACCGGGAAGAGGACAACGGTCAAAGGGGGATCAACAAACCCCTTCGCGAACAACCATTGAGAGGAGCACAGCATGAGTCCTACACAAACCCCTGAGCGGGTAGAGCTGGGAAAGTTCTTCATGGTCAGCGTCGGTGAGTTCGAGAAAGGTCACGCAACTCCGGAGATGTTCTCCGCTGCCATCGATGCCGAATGGCATCGGCTGCTGGGCTCTCCTGAATACGTCGAGTTCAGCAGTCGGCACGCCGGGCAGCCCCTTGAGCACGTCAGCAGTTGTGGGACCGGACGCGTCTCCTGGATCGCCACATACGAGAAGCTGTTCGGCCCGCTCCCTGACATCTGGTTCACCGACGCAGACGGAACGGTCAACCACGAGGCCGCAGCCCGTTACAGGAAAACCGGTGAAGTCTGGGCCGCGTGGAACTGCTCGCCCGCGCCGGGAGACCCCGAAACCGTCCCACAACCGCAGAAGGTCACCATCCGGTGATCAACCCATGCATCGGCGGAGCGTCCCGGCCTACCGCTGGGGCGCTCCGTCTCGTCGAGAGCAGAACCAGCGAACCTCTGACGGTGGACGTCAACGAGTACGTCCGTGCTGTGGCCTCTCACTGCCCCTTTCTCGCACCGTCGGTGGCACGAGAGCTAACGGGCTGGACGGTGTACGAGATCTCCGGGGACGCCCAGGCAGTCGAGACTGAAGCCGAGGTGTTCCACGCAGGCGTGCAGGCCGCCGAGTGGATACGTCCGTTGACGAACCGTCGGCACGGCGCGCTCGTGTGCGAGAACATCGTGCTTCTGGGAGGCGACACCACAGCCCACCGCGGGCTGATGGCGTGGCCGCACTGGGCGCTGAAGCATCTCTACGGACCGGTGGGGCTGATGTTCGGCAAGTTCTGGGCGGATGAGGAGAGCACCGACCGACGGGGACGCCGCATTCCTGCCCCGCCGTTCTCGTTCCTCGCTGTGCGCTGCGCCATTCGTCCTGTCGACGCCCGGTTCCTTGCCGACACCCCGGACCTTGCACAGTCGCTCACCACAGCGGTGGATGACGGGCGCGATGTGTTTCGGGATCTCCCGTACGAGTGGAAGGCAGTGAAGAAATGCGCGAGTTCCCTCCTTTCCCCGCAGCGGCCCGTGCCACCGCCGAAGCCACCTGCGGCACCCCGGTCGAGCTGAAGGAGATCTCCGACCGGCGTGGAGCGGCGGTGTGGAAGGTCACCGGTCCCGATGGGGCGGTGGCGGTCAAGGCGGGCAAGGACGAGGGGACGGCCGCCACTCGGCGAGAGGCAGCGATCCTGCATGCGATCGGCTGGCCCGACTACCTCTTGGCCTCCGGCGAGGACGAGGCCCTTGCCTGGCTGGTGACCCGTTGGTTCAAGGGCCCGTCGACCTGGCAGGCTTTCGCGCCTGTGCGACGTGGTACGACCGCCGGAAGGACAGGCGCCCTCGTGGCAGCTGTGGACCTGTGCCGGGCCGTGGCTGAGCTTCACGCCTCCGGCTGGGTCCACTCCGACCTCCAGCCCTGCCACGGCATCCACGCCGACCATGGCGTACGGCTGATCGACTGTTCCTGGTCCTGGCGCGAAGGTGTTGAGCCGACCAGCGATTTCCGCGGCGGGCTCACCCACCTGGTGGCACCGGAACTGGCCGCATCCATCAACATCGGCATCCAGCCGGTCACACCCAGCATGGCCGCGGAGGTGTACGCCCTCACCGGGACCCTGTGGACGTGCATCACCGGTCGCTGGCCACTGGACTACGCCGCGGCGGGAATCGATCCCTCCCAGCTCACTCCGGCAGAAGTTCGCGCCCACATCGCCAACCGCCGCATCCCTCTCGACACCACAGCCCCCTGGCCGGCACTCCAGGGCATTCTGCGTCCGGTCCTCCTCGGCAGGGCTGCTGAGCGCCCAACGGCCATCGAACTCGCCGACGCCGTAGCCGAAGTAGCCGGGTGATGGAGTTACGAGAGCTCACCGAGGAAGATGCCCCCGCCCTCCAGAAGATCTACCGCGGCGCGTCCTTGACGTACATCGAGCGTCAAGGACTCAGCGCTGCCGAGGCCATCACCATGGTGTCGGACGCGCTTACCGGACCACACGGCCGCTGGGTGTTCGGCATCGCAGTCGACGATGACCTGGTCGGGAAGGTCAGGCTCCGTTGCCGTGCCGAAAGCCATGCCGCGATCAGTTACGTCCTGCGTGAGGACTCATGGGGCCACGGATACGCCACTCAAGCCGTCGCCGGCATGCTGCGTTACGCCTTCACCGCTACCGGGATGACGAGCATCGGCGCCCGGCACCACCCCGACAACACCGCCTCTGGTCGAGTCCTGCAAAAGAACGGGTTCACCTACCGGGGCACCTTTGGCGGGTGGCTGCTGTACGACCTCCGCAAGACCAACGGGTGGCATCCCCGGAGCCGTACACCGCTCCCTACGACCACGGCACCCGGACGACCCCCTCCTGGATCACCGACACCGCCAGTTGCCCGTCGGCGGTGAAGATGCGGCCCTGGCCCAGCCCCCGGCCGCCTCGCGCGGTCGGCGACTCCTGGTCGTAGAGCAGCCACTCGTCGGCGCGCAGCGGGCGGTGGAACCACATCGCGTGATCCAGGCTCGCGCCGACCACGTCGCCCACCGCCCAGCCGCCGCGGCCGTGGGCCAGCAGGATCGAGTCCAGCAGGGTCATGTCCGAGACGTACGTCACCAGGCAGATGTGCAGCAGCGGCAGGTCCTCCGGACCGTCCAGCTTGCCGTCGGTGCGGAACCACACCTGCGACCGGGGCTCCCGTGCCGTGCCCACGCTGCCGAACGGCGGCTCCTCCACGTAGCGCAGGTCGACGGCGGCCCGGGCCTCCAACAGCCGCTGGACCATGTCCGGTTCGCGGAACCGGTCGGCGTACCGCGGCAGCAGTTCGGCCTGGGTCGGCAGGGTCAGCGGATCCGGCGCCGCCGGCATCGGCTCCTGGTGTTCCAGCGCCGCCTCCTCGTGCGCGTGGAAGGACGCGGTGAGGTGGAAGATCGGCTTGCCGTGCTGGACGGCGACCACCCGCCGGGTGGTGAAGGACCGTCCGTCGCGGATCCGGTCGACGGTGTAGACGATCGGCGCGCCCGGGTCGCCGGGGCGCAGGAAGTAGGCGTGCAGCGAGTGCGGAATGGGGCCTCCCCTGCTCGACCGGAGTGGAGAGCTTGGGGAACGGTCGGCGGGGACGGTGCGGCCGGCCGCGACCAGGGCCTGCGCGGCGACCTGGCCGCCGAACACCCGGGGTACCACCGAGGCCCGGCTCTGGCCGCGGAAGATGTCCTGCTCGATCCGCTCCAGGTCGAGCAGATCGAGCAGCGCGTGCAAGGCGTCCGATGGCGATGCGCCGTTGCGCGATGCTTCGTTGCGCGATGCGTCGTTGCGCGATGCGTCGTGGTGCGATGCGTCGTTCACGTGCGTGGGCCCTTGCGCCCTTACAGGCCCATGGACTTGGCGATGATGGACTTCATGACCTCGCTGGTGCCGCCGTAGATGCGGTTGACGCGGTTGTCGGCGTAGAGGCGGGCGATCGGGTACTCGTTCATGAAGCCGTAGCCGCCGTGCAGTTGGAGGCAGCGGTCGATGACGCGGTGGGCGACCTCGGTGCAGAAGAGCTTCGCGGAGGCGGCCTCGGCCGCGGTCAGCTCGCCGGCGTCCAGGGCCTCCAGGGCGCGGTCGGCGACGGCCTCGGCGGCGTCCACCTCGGCCTGGCAGGCGGCCAGTTCGAACTTGGTGTTCTGGAAGGAGGCGACGGTCTTGCCGAAGACGGTGCGCTCCTGCACGTACTGCTGGGCGAACCGGACGGCGGCCTTGGCCTGCGCGTAGGCGCCGAAGGCGATGCCCCAGCGTTCGGAGGGCAGGTTCCGGCCGAGGTAGGAGAAGCCCTTGTTCTCCTCGCCGAGCAGGTCCTCGACGGGCACCTTGACGTCGACGAACGCCAGCTCGGCGGTGTCGGAGACCTTCAGGCCCAGCTTGTCGAGCTTGCGGCCGATCGAGTAGCCCTCGGAGGCGGTGTCGACGGCGAAGAGGGAGATGCCGTGGCGGCGGTCGTCCTCGCGCGCTGCGGAGGTGCGGGCGCACACGATGACGCGGTCGGCGTGCACGCCGCCGGTGATGAAGGTCTTGGAGCCGTTGAGGACGTAGTGGGTGCCGTCGGCGGAGAGCTTGGCGGTGGTCTTCATGCCGGCGAGGTCGGAGCCGGTGCCCGGCTCGGTCATCGCCAGGGCCCACATCTCCTCGCCGGAGACGAACTTGGGCAGGTAGCGCTTCTTCTGCGCGTCGGTGGCGAGCATCTGGAGGTACGGCAGGCCGAGCAGCACGTGGACGCCGGAGCCGCCGAAGGAGACGCCGGCACGGGCGGTCTCCTCGTACATCACGGCCTCGAACTTGTGCGAGTCGATGCCGGCGCCGCCGTACTCCTCGGGGACGCGGATCCCGAAGATGCCCAGCTCGGCGAGCTTGTAGTAGAAGTCGCGGGGCACCAGGCCGGCGGCGTACCACTCGTCGTGGGCGGGCACGACCTCGGCCTCGATGAAGGCGCGTATGGTCTCGCGGAACGCCTCGTGATCCTCGTTGAACACCGTCCGACGCATGCCCTTGGCCTCCTTCACCACCACACTAAGCGTTTGCTCAGCGAAAGCTACCCGCCGGTCACCAAAGCTGTCCAGAGCGGGGAAGGGGGCAGTCCCTCAGCCCGCCCGGCGCGACGCCACCACGCCCCGCGCGCCGTCCCCGGCCGCCTCCGGCACCTCGGCGTCCACCGCCCCGAACGCCCCCAGCGCCAGCCGGTGCAGCAGCCGCGCCATCTCCGTCCGGCCCGGGAGCGAGCCCGGGCGGCCCAGGTGCGGGGTGGAGTTCAGCAGGCCGAAGACCGCGTGCACGGCCGCCCGCACCTCGGACTCCGACGACTCGGGGTGGACCTGCCTCACGACCTCCACCCACAGCTCGACGTACTGCCGCTGGAGCTGCCGGACCCGCTTGCGGTCGGCCTCCCGGAGCCGGTCCAGCTCGCGGTCGTGCAGGGTGATCAGGGGGCGGTCGTCGAGCGCGAAGTCGATGTGCCCGTCGATCAGCGCGTCGAGCACCGCCGCGGGGCTCTCGCCGCCCTCCTCGACCCGCATCCGGCCGCCGGCCAGCAGTCGCTCGCTGATCCCGACCAGGAGTTCGGCGAGCATCGCGTCCTTGCCGGCGAAGTGCCGGTAGAGCCCGGGGCCGGAGATGCCCACGGCCGCCCCTATTTCGTCCACGCCGACGCCGTGGAAACCGCGCTCCGCGAAGAGCCGGGCGGCCTCCTTGAGGATCTGCTCGCGGCGGCTGGTCGGGGCGGGGGCATGCGCATTACTCATGCCGTCGATTGTAGACAGGCGGGTTAGTGGTCGTTAACCTGAGGGAAATGAGGTTAACGCCTATTAACCCGCCTGGCTCCGGGACACACCCCGTGGCGCCCGGCGGGCAGCCGACCGAGCGAGGGGGCCCATAGCGATGGAGGCCATCGAGCAGGCACCGGTGCTGGCCAGCACCGACGACCCGGCGTCCGACGCCTGGCGGGCCAACGAGGCCGCGCACCGCGAACTGGCCGAGCAACTGCGCGCGAAGCTGGCCGCGGCCCGGCTGGGCGGCGGCGAGAAGGCCCGGGCACGGCACACCGCCCGCGGCAAGCTGCTGCCCCGCGACCGGGTGGACGCGCTGCTGGACCCCGGCTCCCCCTTCCTGGAGCTGGCGCCGCTGGCCGCGGACGGGATGTACGGCGGGGCCGCGCCGGCCGCCGGGGTGATCGCCGGTATCGGCCGGGTCAGCGGCCGGGAGACCGTGATCGTCGCCAACGACGCCACCGTCAAGGGCGGCACGTACTACCCGATGACGGTCAAGAAGCACCTGCGCGCGCAGGAGGTGGCGCTGGAGAACCGCCTCCCGTGCCTGTACCTCGTCGACTCCGGCGGCGCGTTCCTGCCGATGCAGGACGACGTCTTCCCCGACCGCGAGCACTTCGGGCGGATCTTCTACAACCAGGCACGGATGTCCGCCGCCCGCATCCCGCAGATCGCCGCGGTCCTCGGATCCTGCACCGCCGGCGGCGCCTACGTACCGGCGATGAGCGACGAGGCGGTGATCGTGCGGAACCAGGGCACGATCTTCCTCGGCGGCCCACCGCTGGTGAAGGCCGCCACCGGCGAGGTGGTCAGCGCCGAGGAACTGGGCGGCGGCGAAGTGCACTCCCGCACCTCCGGGGTCACCGACCACCTCGCCGAGGACGATGCGCACGCCCTGCGGATCGTCCGCACCATCGTCGCCACCCTCGGCGACCGCCCGCCGCTCCCCTGGTCCGTCCGGCCCGTCGAGGAGCCCAAGGCCGATCCCGCCGGGCTCTACGGCGCCGTGCCGGTGGACTCCCGCACGCCCTACGACGTCCGTGAGGTCATCGCCCGGATCGTCGACGGCTCCCGCTTCGCCGAGTTCAAGGCCGAGTACGGCACGACCCTGATCACCGGCTTCGCCCACGTGCACGGGCACCCGGTGGGCATCGTCGCCAACAACGGCATCCTGTTCTCCGAATCCGCCCAGAAGGGCGCCCACTTCATCGAGCTGTGCGACCAGCGCGGCATCCCGCTGCTCTTCCTCCAGAACATCTCCGGCTTCATGGTCGGCCGCGACTACGAGGCGGGCGGCATCGCCAAGCACGGCGCGAAGATGGTGACCGCGGTCGCCTGCACCCGCGTCCCCAAACTGACCGTCGTCGTCGGCGGCTCCTACGGGGCGGGCAACTACTCGATGTGCGGCCGGGCCTACTCCCCCCGCTTCCTGTGGATGTGGCCCAACGCCAAGATCTCGGTGATGGGCGGCGAGCAGGCCGCGTCCGTCCTCGCCACCGTCAAGCGCGACCAGTTGGAGGCCCGCGGCGAGGAGTGGAGCGCCGCGGACGAGGCCGCCTTCAAGGACCCGATCCGCGCACAGTACGAGACCCAGGGCAACGCCTACTACGCGACCGCCCGCCTGTGGGACGACGGCGTCATCGACCCACTGGAGACCCGCCAGGTAGTGGGCCTGGCCCTGACGGCCTGTGCCAACGCCCCCCTGCCCCAACGGGACAGCGCAGCGCCGGGCTTCGGCGTCTTCCGGATGTGAGAGGACCTATGACCACCTTCGACACCGGCCTGTTCGACACCGTCCTGGTCGCCAACCGCGGGGAGATCGCGGTCCGCGTCATCCGGACGCTGCGCGCGCTCGGCATCCGCTCGGTCGCGGTGTACAGCGACGCGGACGCCGACGCCCGACACGTCCGGGAGGCCGACACCGCGGTCCGGATCGGCCCGGCCCCGGCCGCCGAGAGCTACCTCTCCGTGGAACGCCTGCTGGCCGCCGCGGCCCGCACCGGCGCCCAGGCCGTCCACCCCGGCTACGGCTTCCTCGCCGAGAACGCCGGCTTCGCCCGCGCCTGCACCGACGCCGGACTGGTGTTCATCGGGCCGTCCGCGGACGCCATCGACCTGATGGGCGACAAGATCCGGGCCAAGGAGACGGTCCGCGCGGCCGGCGTCCCGGTCGTCCCCGGTTCGTCCGGCAGCGGCCTCACCGACGCACAACTGGCCGCCGCGGCGCGGGAGATCGGCATGCCCGTACTCCTCAAGCCGTCGGCCGGCGGCGGCGGCAAGGGCATGCGCCTGGTCCGGGACGCCGCCCGGTTGGCCGACGAGATCGCCGCCGCCCGCCGCGAGGCCCGCTCCTCCTTCGGGGACGACACCCTGCTGGTGGAACGCTGGATCGACCGGCCCCGGCACATCGAGATCCAGGTCCTGGCGGACGGCCACGGCAACGTCCTCCACCTCGGCGAGCGCGAGTGCTCCCTCCAGCGCCGCCACCAGAAGATCATCGAGGAGGCCCCCTCGGTACTGCTGGACGAGGCCACCCGGGCCGCGATGGGCGCGGCAGCCGTCCAGGCGGCCCGCTCCTGCGGCTACCGCGGCGCCGGCACCGTCGAGTTCATCGTCCCCGGCAAGGACCCGGCCGGCTACTGCTTCATGGAGATGAACACCCGCCTCCAGGTGGAACACCCGGTCACCGAGCTCATCACCGGCCTGGACCTCGTCGAATGGCAGCTGCGGATCGCCGCCGGGGAACACCTGCCCTACGCCCAGGAGCACCTCTCCTTCTCCGGGCACGCCATAGAGGCCCGGATCTGCGCCGAGGACCCCGCCCGCGACTTCCTGCCGACCGGCGGCACCGTGCTCACCCTGCGCGAGCCCGGCGGCGACTGGGGGTCCCCCGGGTTCGAGCGAAGTGGAGAGCCGGGGGGAGTGCGCACCGACTCCGGCCTCACCGAGGGCGTCGAGGTCGGCAGCCGCTACGACCCGATGCTCGCCAAGGTCATCGCGCACGGCCCGGACCGGGCCAGCGCCCTGCGGAAGCTGCGGGCCGCACTGGCCGCCACGGTCACCCTCGGCGTGCCGACCAACGCCGGGTTCCTGCGCCGCCTGCTGGCCCACCCGGACGTGGTCTCCGGCGAGTTGGACACCGGGCTGGTCGAGCGGGTGGCGGCCGACCTGGTGGGCGACGCGGTGCCGGACGAGGTGTACGCGGCGGCCGCCGCGGTCCGGCAGGCGGCCCTGGAGCCGACGGCGGACGCGGCCGGCTGGCGCGACCCGTTCGCCGCGCCGACCGGCTTCCGGCTCGGCGGCGAGCCGGCCCCGGTGCGCCACTGGCTGCGGGTCCCCGGGCAGGACCCGGTGGCGTACGACGTCCGGCCCGGCGCCGCCCCGGAGCGCTTCGAGGTCACCGCCGACGAGGTGCGACTCACCGTCGACGGCATCCAGCACACCTTCCACCGCGGCGGCGACTGGCTGGGCCGGGACGGCGACGCCTGGCACGTCACCGACCACGACCCGGTGGCCGAGGCGCTGCGCGCGGCGGCCCGCGGGCACGGGGTGGACACCCTCGCCGCCCCGATGCCGGGCACCGTCACCGTCGTCAAGGTGGCCGTCGGCGACGAAGTCACCGCCGGGCAGGGCCTGCTGGTGGTGGAGGCGATGAAGATGGAGCACGTGATCTCCGCACCGCACGCCGGGACGGTCACCGAGTTGGACGTCACCCCCGGCAGCACGGTCGCCATGGACCAGGTGCTGGCCGTCGTCGCGCCCCACGAGAGCGCCGACGGCGAGGACGCCGGCACGGCCCCCGGCACGGCCCTCGGCACGACCCCCGGCACGGACGAGGAGGTGACGGCATGACCACGGACGGCGCACCGGTGACCGGGCTCCCCATGGAGGTGCCCGCGGAGGGCCTGCCCACCCGCGTGCGGATCCACGAGGTCGGCCCGCGCGACGGACTGCAGAACGAGCAGGCGGTGGTGCCCACCGAGGTCAAGGCGGAGTTCATCCGCCGGCTGGCCGCCGCCGGCCTGCCGCTGATCGAGGCGACCAGCTTCGTGCACCCCAAGTGGGTGCCCCAACTCGCCGACGCCGAAGCGCTGTTCCCGATGCTGGACGGGCTGGACCCGCGGCGGCTGCCGGTGCTGGTGCCCAACGAGCGGGGCCTGGCCCGTGCCCTGGCCCTGGGCGCCCGCCGGATCGCGGTGTTCGCCAGCGCCACCGAGTCGTTCGCCAAGGCCAACCTCAACCGCACGGTCGACGAGGCGCTGGCGATGTTCGAGCCGGTCGTCCGGCGGGCCCGGGACGAGAAGATCCACGTCCGCGGCTACCTGTCGATGTGCTTCGGCGACCCCTGGGAGGGCCCGGTGCCGATCGCCCAGGTCGTCCGGGTCTGCCGGGCCCTGCTCGACCTGGGCTGCGACGAGCTGAGCCTGGGCGACACCATCGGCGTGGCCACCCCCGGCCACGTCCAGCACCTGCTCGCCGCCCTCAACGAGGCGGGCGTGCCCACCTCCCGGCTGGGCGTCCACTTCCACGACACCTACGGGCAGGCCCTCGCCAACACCTTCGCCGCGCTCCAGCACGGCGTCACCACCGTCGACGCCTCCGCCGGCGGCCTGGGCGGCTGCCCGTACGCCAAGAGCGCCACCGGCAACCTCGCCACCGAAGACCTCGTGTGGATGCTGCACGGCCTGGGCATCGAGACCGGCGTCGACCTGGGGCGGCTGACCGAGGCCAGCGTCTGGTTGGCCGGGGTCCTGGGCCGCCCCAGCCCCTCGCGCACCGTCCGTGCCCTCTCCCCCAAGGAGTGACCATGTCCCTGGACCACCGCCTGCCCGACGAGCTGGAAGAACTCCGGCGCACGGTCGAGGCGTTCGCGCACGACGTCGTCGCCCCGGAGATCGGCGCGTACTACGAGCAGCACGCCTTCCCGTACGACATCGTCCGCCAGATGGGCCAGATGGGCCTGTTCGGCCTGCCGTTCCCCGAGGAGTACGGCGGGATGGGCGGCGACTACCTGGCGCTCGGCATCGCCCTGGAGGAGCTGGCCCGGGTCGACTCCTCGGTGGCGATCACCCTGGAGGCCGGCGTCTCGCTCGGCGCGATGCCGCTCTACCGCTTCGGCACGGAGGAGCAGAAGCAGGAGTGGCTGCCGAAGCTGTGCAGCGGGGAGCTGCTGGGCGCCTTCGGCCTCACCGAACCGGACGGCGGCTCGGACGCCGGCGCCACCCGTACCACCGCGGTCCGCGACGGCGAGGACTGGGTGATCAACGGCAGCAAGTGCTTCATCACCAACTCCGGTACGGACATCACCGGCCTGGTGACGGTCACCGCGGTCACCGGCCGCAAGGCCGACGGCTCCCCGCTGATCTCCGCGATCATCGTGCCGGCCGGCACCCCCGGCTTCACGGTCGCCGCCCCGTACTCCAAGGTCGGCTGGAACGCCTCGGACACCCGTGAGCTGTCCTTCGCGGACGTCCGCGTCCCGGCCGGCAACCTCGTCGGCGAGGAGGGCCGGGGCTACGCGCAGTTCCTGCGGATCCTCGACGAGGGCCGGATCGCCATCGCCGCACTGGCCACCGGCCTCGCCCAGGGCTGTGTGGACGAGTCGGTGCGGTACGCCAAGGAGCGGCACGCCTTCGGCCGCCCGATCGGCGCCAACCAGGCCATCCAGTTCAAGCTGGCCGACATGGAGATGCGCGCCCACACCTCCCGGCTGGCCTGGCGCGACGCCGCCTCCCGGCTGGTGCACGGCGAGCCGTTCAAGAAGGAGGCGGCGCTCGCCAAGCTCTACTCCTCCGAGATCGCGGTGGACAACGCCCGCGAGGCCACCCAGATCCACGGCGGCTACGGCTTCATGAACGAGTACCCGGTCGCCCGGATGTGGCGGGACGCCAAGATCCTGGAGATCGGCGAGGGCACCAGCGAGGTCCAACGGATGCTGATCGCCCGGGAGTTGGGCTTCTAGGGGAGCACCTCTCGGGTGGGGCGCATCCCGCGTACCCCTCGGATGGGGCACACCCCTCGGGGGCGGGCGAACAGATCCCCTAGGGGGTGACAGCGCCCCCTGTGGGGCCACAACGGGGCGGGGCCGGGAGGGTATTCCCGGCCCCGCCCCGCGTCCGTCACCGTGCCGGCCACGCCACCTCGGGCGCCCGGTAATAGTGGATGCCCTGGGCGTCCCACCGCGGCCCCTGCGCGGCCAGCCGCGCCCGGTACCCGTCCCAGCCGTGCGTCCGGGCCGGCGACCAGCCCAACTCGGCGATGCCGGGCAGCCGCGGGAAGGCCATGTACTCAATGTTCGCCGAGGTCGTCAGGGTCTCCGACCAAAGGGGTGCCTCGACGCCCAGGACCGCCGAGCCGGGCGCACCGTCCAGGTACGTCCCCGGGTCCCATTCGTAGGCGCGCCGGACGTTCACGTAACCGGCCCAGGTCAGGCCCAGCGGGGTGTCCTTGTCGTACTTCATGTCGAGGTAGGCCCGGTCGGCGGGCGAGAGGATCAGCCCCGTCCCGTGCTTCGCGGCGTCGGCGACCTGCGCGCGCTCCTCCGCCCCCGTCTTGTCGTAGCCCCAGTACTGGGCGACGGCGCCCTTGACCGGGTGCGCCCCGGTCAGCTGGTGCCAGCCGACCACCGTCTTGCCGTATTTGGCGACCACCGGCTGCACCTTGTCCATGAAGGTGACGTAGTCCGCGTGGCTGGTGGAGTGCGCCTCGTCGCCGCCGATGTGGAGGTAGCGGCCGGGGGTGAGCGCGGCGATCTCCCGGATGACGTCGTCGACGAAGTCGTAGGTGACCTTCTTGGGCACGCACAGCGAGCTGAAGCCGACCTTGGTGCCGGTGTAGAGCGGCGGCGCCTCGCCGTTGCAGTTGAGGTCGGCGTACGAGGCGAGCGCGGCGTTGGTGTGGCCTGGCAGGTCGATCTCGGGGATCACCGTCAGGTAGCGGCTGGCGGCGTAGCGGACGATCTCGCGGTAGTCGTCCTTGGTGTAGTGGCCGCCGCGGCCGCCGCCGACCTGGGTGCTGCCGCCGTAGGTCGCCAGCCGCGGCCAGGAGTCGATCGCGATCCGCCAGCCCTGGTCGTCGGAGAGGTGGAGGTGCAACTTGTTGATCTTGTACTGGGCGAGCTGGTCGATGTACCGCTTGACCTGCTCGACGGTGAAGAAGTGCCGGGAGACGTCCAGCATCGCGCCCCGGTAGGCGTAGCGCGGGGTGTCGGAGATCGTCCCGCCGGCGATCCGCCAGGGTCCGGGCTGCCGGCTCTTCTTCTCGACGGCGGCCGGCAGCAACTGGCGGAGGGTCTGGACGCCGTGGAAGAGGCCGGCCGGGCGGGCGGCGCTGATGGTGACCGCGCGGCCGCCGGAGGTCAGCCGGTAGCCCTCCGCGCCGAGGCCGCGGGTGTCCCGGCCGCCGAGCCGGAAGACGATGCCGTCCGCGCCGCCGCGGGTGGTGACCGGCAGCGAGAAGCCGGTGGCCGGCCGCAGCAGCCCGGCCAGGTAGCCGGCGATCTGCCGGGCCTCGCCGGAGTTGCCGGGCACCCGGATCCGGGTGCCCGTGCCGATCGTGTACGCGTCGCCGGCCGGGCGGACCGAGGCGGGGGCCGGGATCACCCGGTCCAGTGGGGTGGCGGCGGGCGCCGCGGCGCCCTGCGACGGCACGGCGGCGGTCACCGTGCCGGCCGCCGCGACCAGCAGCAGCGAGAACAGGAGTCTGCGTCGTCTCATGGACGGTCCCTTCGGCGAGCTTGGTCAGCGGCACGTGGTGCGGGGCGTTCTGCGGGCGGCGCGCCCGGCGGCGCGCGTTCCGCATGGCATGGAGCGACCGGACGGTGACCATGCGTACCGCGCGCCCGGTTGCCGGTCAAGGTGTAGACCAGTTTCCGGGCGCGTTCGGCTCTAGCTGCCCGATATCGGGCAGATTTCTTGCGATTCTCCGCGCGGCCCCGCAATATCGACGGGTGCTCGAACGCCGTCCGTCCCACGAGGACCTCATCGACCACCTGGTCCGCAGCACGCCGCTACAGCGCGGCGAAGCGGCCCGGGTGGTGCTGGACGTGCTGGCGTACTTCGACGAGAGCACGGAGGGGTTCGTCCGCCGCAGACACCGCGAGCTGCAGTCCCAGGGACTGCGGAACGAGGCGATCTTCGAGCGGATCGCACACGAGCTGCCGCACCGCGCCGTGTCCCCACCGCCGCTCTCACTGCGCCAGCTGCGCCGCCTGGTCTACGGCTGACGGCCTCCGGAGCCGAAACCGGCCCCGGACCGGCCAGGGACGGCCGAGCCCCCATGAACGCCAACGAGAAGGGTCACCGTATGTGCGGGATCGTCGGATACATCGGCAAGCGCGATGTCGCGCCGCTGCTCCTTGAGGGCCTCCAGCGCCTGGAGTACCGCGGCTACGACTCGGCCGGCATCGCCATCCACGCCAAGGGCACCGGCAAGGCCGCCGGCGGTCTGAAGACCGCCAAGGCCAAGGGCCGGGTCCGGGAGCTGGAGTCCCGCCTGCCGAAGCGCTTCGCCGGCTCCACCGGCATCGCGCACACCCGCTGGGCCACCCACGGCGCCCCCACCGACGAGAACGCCCACCCGCACCTCGACACCGAGGGCAAGGTCGCGCTCGTCCACAACGGCATCATCGACAACGCCGCCGACCTGCGCGCCCGGCTGACCGCCGACGGCGTCGTGTTCGCCTCCGAGACCGACACCGAGGTGCTGGCCCACCTCATCGGTCGCTCCACCGCCCCGACGCTGGAGGAGAAGGTCCGCGAGGCGCTCCGCCACGTCGAGGGCACCTACGGCATCGCCGTCCTGCACGCCGACTTCGCCGACCGCATCGTGGTCGCCCGCAACGGCTCCCCGGTCGTCCTGGGCATCGGCGAGCACGAGATGTTCGTCTCCTCCGACGTCGCCGCGCTGGTCTCGCACACCCGCCAGGTCGTCACCCTCGACGACGGCGAGATGGCCACCCTCAAGGCCGACGACTACCGCACGTACACCACCGAGGGCTCCCGTACGACGGCGACGCCGGAGACCGTCGAGTACGCGGCCGAGTCGTACGACCTGGGCGGCCACGACACCTACATGCACAAGGAGATCTCCGAGCAGGCGGAGGCGGTGGACCGGGCGCTGCGCGGCCGGATCGACGACCGCTTCTCCACCGTCCACCTCGGCGGCCTCAACCTCGACGCCCGCGAGGCGCGTGCGGTGCGCCGGGTGAAGATCCTGGGCTGCGGCACCTCGTACCACGCCGGTCAGATCGGCGCCCAGATGATCGAGGAGCTGGCCCGCATCCCCTCGGACGCCGAGCCGGCCTCCGAGTTCCGCTACCGCAACCCGGTCGTGGACCCCGACACCCTCTACGTCGCCGTCTCCCAGTCCGGTGAGACCTACGACGTGCTGGCCGCCGTCCAGGAGCTCAAGCGCAAGGGCGCCCGGGTGCTGGGTCTGGTGAACGTGGTCGGCTCGGCGATCGCCCGGGAGACCGACGGCGGCATCTACGTCCACGCAGGACCCGAGGTCTGCGTGGTCTCCACCAAGTGCTTCACCAACATGGTGGTCTCCTTCGCGCTGCTCGCCCTGCACCTGGGCCGGATCCGGGACCTGTCGGTCGCGGACGGCAAGCGGATCATCGAGGGCCTGCGGAAGCTGCCCGGCCAGATCGACGAGATCCTCAAGGGCGAGGACGAGATCAAGGAGCTCTCGGCCCAGTACGCCGACGCGAAGTCGATGATGTTCATCGGCCGGGTGCGCGGCTACCCGGTGGCCCGCGAGGCGTCGCTGAAGCTCAAGGAGGTCTCGTACATCCACGCCGAGGCGTACCCGGCCTCTGAGCTCAAGCACGGCCCGCTGGCGCTGATCGAGCCGGCGATGCCGACGGTCGCGATCGTGCCGGACGACGACCTGCTGGAGAAGAACCGCGCCGCGCTGGAGGAGATCAAGGCCCGCAGCGGCCGGATCCTCGCCGTCGCCCACACCGAGCAGGAGAAGGCCGACCACACCATCGTGGTGCCGAAGAACGAGCCCGAGCTGGACCCGATCCTGATGGGCATCCCGCTCCAACTCCTCGCCTACCACACGGCGTTGGCCCTGGGCCGGGACATCGACAAGCCCCGCAACCTCGCCAAGTCCGTCACGGTGGAGTAGGCCCGCAAAAACAGGCGCTGGCTCCGCGTGCGTGCCACCGTACGCACGCGGAGCCGGCACCTCCCCTTTGCCGGCGTCGCCCATTACGCCGGCGGGATGCCGCCGCCCCGGGATCCGTCACGTCCCGGCCGGCAGCACGTCGCTGTGACCGTTTTCTACCCGTCACAAGCGCACAACCAACCTCCGGACGGCAACCGGGCTTCCGTTGCCCACAATCCCCATGACGCCCCCTCAACTGTGGACATGTCGCGGAGAGTCGATCAACGAGGGGCACGCACAAGGGAGTTCGGCCGCGCACCGACCGGGGGCGGAATCCTCGCCGTCCTCGCCGGTGTCAGGGAATGACCATGACCGGGCGGCGTGCCCGGCGGGCCAGCCGGCCGGCCACCGAGCCGAAGATCCGGCCGACGAGACCGTGCGTCGAGCCGACCACGATCGCGTCGGCCTCGTACTCCCGGCCGACCTCCTCCAGCTCGTGGCAGATGTCGCCGCCGCGCTCGACGAGGATCCAGGGGACCTCGGCGAGGTGGTCGGCGCAGGCGAGCTCCAGCCCGAGCACCTCGGTGCGGTGATCGGGGACGTCCACGAAGACCGGGGGTTCGCAGCCCGCCCACACCGTCGTCGGCAGCCGGTTGGCCACGTGGACGATGATCAGGCCGGAGCCGTGGCGTCGCGCCATACCGATTGCATACGCCAACGCGCGTTCGCTCGACGTGGAGCCGTCGAAGCCGACCACGACGCCGTGCCGGAAGGCGGGATCGCAGGAGTGGTGCTTCTGTTCCACCGCTTCGAGGTCCGCCATCGGATCGGCGACCTGCTTGCGGTCCGCGGGTTCAGGGGTTTCGTGACCGGCCATGGGTGTCTCGGCGAGAACGTCCTCTTGCGGAGGGGCGAACGGGGAACGGCGATTGACTTGATCCGGCAGTTGACCTGGGCGGCTCGATCAAGGAGCAGGAGCCTTAGTTCAAAGAGGAACAACACGACTGGGAATCATCTTTCCAAGCCGATACCCCAAGAGTACGGCGCTACTCCTTCACTGCCCAGAACGCCCACGGGTCACCGGGCGCCCGTACGGGGCGGTCCGGGGCCGCAAGCGTTCCCCGGAGCATGCCGGAGCGTGGCGCGGATGGCAATGCCCCGCCCTGCCCCCGTACGTACCCCCGGCGGCGCCCCGCGCGCATCGACGGCGCCGCCCTCGCCGCCTGGCCTCGGTGATCACCACGACGCCGCCGCCGCACCGTAGATCACTCGACCCGGTGAGCGGCGTCGCGCCCCCGGGCGCGTCCGACCGCCCGCGGCACCCGTCGTCTTGATCGCGGGCGGGACGGCACCGGCGGGCACGGACGGGCGCCACGCTCGGCGCCGCGGGGGCGGCCGGCGCCCGCCGCGGGTCATCGCACCGACCCGAGTGGACAACCACGCAACCCCGTGCTGGAGACGCCACCCACCAGAGGGGCAAAAGGGGAAATACCGGGACGGGAGTGCAAGGGGGCGCACCCCTCAGCAGGGGGCGCACGCCGGCCGATTGAGAGCTCCGCAAGTCTGTGCACGACCGTTTTCGGCCAACTTCCGGCCCGTACTCACCCCTTGCCCTGGACCCCCCTCAACCCCGGTGTGAGCAGGGAGGAAAGGACCGCCGGGCATGGTTGTGCCCTACTGCGAACGGGCAGAGCCGAGACGCGTACTTCCCATGCAGGCCCGACGAGTGGAACGCTTCGTGATCGAATGCTTCGCGCCAAGTTGCCATATCGACATACCAGCGGGTGGTGAACTTGGCACTCCATCCTCACGGGACACAGTAGATTCGATCTTGGTAGCTACGGCGGGGGAACTGTGCAAGACCGAGAGGGCGAGACGACCGAGGGGGGCTTAAGTGCCATGAGCCAGGACTCCGCTGCCGTACCACCAGATGCCGCACGCAAGCTCGCCGCCCGACGACGCCGCGAAATAGTCGCGGTGCTCCTCTTCAGCGGCGGCCCCATTTTCGAGAGCTCCATTCCGCTCTCGGTCTTCGGCATCGACCGCCAAGACGCAGGCGTTCCGAGGTACCGGCTACTTGTGTGCGCGGGCGAAGATGCGCCTTTGCGCACGACCGGGGGGCTCGAATTGTCAGCCCCCTACGGGCTGGAGGCGATCTCCCGTGCCGGGACGGTCGTCGTACCGGCCTGGCGTTCCATCACCCAGGCCCCGCCACCCGCGGCGCTCGACGCACTGCGTCGTGCGCACGAGGAAGGGGCCAGGATCGTCGGGCTGTGCACGGGGGCGTTCGTCCTCGCCGCAGCCGGACTGCTCGACGGCCGACCGGCCACCACCCACTGGATGTACGCGCCGACGCTCGCCAAGCGCTACCCGTCCGTCCACGTGGACCCGCGTGAGCTCTTCGTCGACGACGGCGACGTCCTCACTTCCGCCGGCACCGCCGCCGGGATCGACCTGTGCCTCCACATCGTGCGCACCGACCACGGCGCCGACGCGGCCAACGCGCTCGCCCGCCGACTGGTCGTCCCGCCCCGGCGGACCGCGTCCGACCTCGGGCACCAGCGCTACCTGGACAGGTCGTTACCTGAGGAGATCGGCGCCGACCCGCTCGCCGAGGTCGTCGCCTGGGCGCTGGAGCACCTCCACGAGCAGTTCGACGTGGAGACGCTGGCGGCCCGCGCGTACATGAGCCGGCGCACGTTCGACCGGCGGTTCCGCTCCCTCACGGGCAGCGCTCCGCTCCAGTGGCTGATCACCCAGCGGGTCCTCCAGGCCCAGCGGCTGCTGGAGACCTCCGACTATTCGGTGGACGAGGTCGCCGGGCGCTGCGGGTTCCGCTCGCCGGTCGCACTGCGCGGCCACTTCCGGCGGCAGCTGGGCGCTTCACCCGCGGCCTACCGGGCGGCCTACCGCGCCCGCCGGCCGCAGAACGGTGCGCCCGAACCAGCGCTGCGCCCGGAACGGGCCGAGCGTCCGGAGCGTGAACGGGCGGCGCTGGGCAGCGAGCGGTTCTCCGCCGCCGCCCTGGGCGGGCACGGTCTGGCCGCCGAGGCGGCCGACGTGGGCAAGCCACCGTTGGAGGGTTACGCCGCGCGGCTACCGGAGACCCCGGTCGGCCGGGGGGCCGGTCGCCCCGTACTGCCCGGTCAGCGGGAGCGCCCCGTAGGGTGAGACGTATGAACGATCGCATGGTGTGGATCGACTGCGAGATGACCGGACTCTCGCTGGCGAGTGACGCGCTTATCGAGGTGGCCGCCCTGGTCACCGACTCGGAGCTGAACGTGCTGGGTGACGGGGTGGATGTGGTGATCCGTCCCCCAGCCGAGGCGCTGACCACCATGCCGGAGGTGGTGCGGCAGATGCACACCACCTCCGGGCTGCTGGCCGAGCTGGACGCCGGAACGACGCTGGAGGAGGCCGAGGCACAGGTGCTTGCCTACATCAAGCAGCATGTGCCGGAGCCGGGGAAGGCGCCGCTGTGCGGAAACTCCGTCGGTACCGACCGCGGCTTCCTGCTGCGCGACATGCCGACACTGGAGAGCTACCTGCACTACCGGATCGTCGATGTGTCGTCCGTGAAGGAACTGGCCCGGCGCTGGTTCCCGCGGGCGTACTTCAACAGTCCGGACAAGAACGGCAACCACCGGGCGCTGGCGGACATCCGTGAATCCATCGCGGAGTTGCGCTACTACCGGGAGGCCGTGTTCGTGCCGCAGCCGGGGCCGGACTCGGAGACCGCGAAGGCCATCGCGGCCAAGCACAAGCTGCCCGCCGAACCGGCGTCGGCAGGACAGTGACGTAGCTCGCTCCCGGGGACGCGAAACCTGGGAGCGAGCACCCCCCGGGAGCCTGTACACTTTTTCTCAGCCGGTGGGGAAAAGGAACCACACAGCACCGGTCTTGGTGGGTATAGCTCAGCTGGTAGAGCACCTGGTTGTGGTCCAGGATGTCGCGGGTTCGAGTCCCGTTACTCACCCCAGCCTCAAGGCCCCCGATCTTCGGATCGGGGGCCTTGAGTGTTTCCGGGTCAGATGCCGCCGCCGGTAGGGGCGCCGGGCGCTCAGTAGCCGACAGTGAAGCGCTCACCGATGTGGCGGGGCTGCTCGATCTCGTCGAGGACGGCGACGGCGTAGTCCTCGGTGGAGATCCGGCTGCTGCCGTCCGCCGCGACGAGCAGGTCTTCGGTGGCGGTGCGGTAGGTGCCGGTGCGGTCGCCGGGCTCGATGGAGGCGGACGGGCTGAGGTTGGTCCAGCGGACGTCGGAGACGGTGCGGTAGAAGTCCAGGGCGTCGCCGTGCGCGTGCATGATCTGGAGCAGCGGGACCGGGAGGCCCTCGGCGTCCCAGACCTGGGTTCCGTCGGGCTTGCGGAGCGAACCGGCGCCGCCGACCGTGATCAGGCGGGGCGCGTCGCCGCTCAGCCTCCGCACCCCCTCGACCAGCGCCTCGGCGGCGGGCCGGATGGTGGCGATGTGGCCGGCGCCGTCGCCGCCGCCGACCGCGCTGACCACCACGTCCTGGCCCTTGGCCACCTCGGTGACGGACTCCGAATCGAGCACGTCGCCGTAGACCACGGTGAGGGCAGGGTGGGTCACGGTGACCTTCGCGGGGTCACGGACCACCGCGGTGACCTGGTGGCCGCGGCGCAGGGCCTCGTCGAGGATGCGGCTGCCGATGGTGCCGTTGGCCCCGAACAGAGCGATCTTGGACATGGTGCGTTCTCCCAGTGGTTCGGTGCGGGCTAGGTGTGCCCGGGGGTAGGCGCGGGGTGGCGGCCTCCGTGGTGCGGATGCCGTTTTCCGCCATCAGCTGTGCTGACGTCTCCTACGCTAGGGGTATCAACGGGAGATTCCGGGGTAGCGAGGCGACGGGTCATGGTGAAAAAGCGACAGGACCCCCGAGAGGATGCAGGGGCGATCCGTGAGGTGGCGTTCTCCGCGCCGGCCGGGCGGCCCGCCGGGGTGGAGGTACTGACCCTCGCCGAGCTGCGCGAGCGCGCGGACGCCTGCCGGCTCTCGACGCCGCACCGGCCCGGCTTCCACCACCTGCTGGTCCTGGACCGCGGGCACCTGGTGCACTGCGTCGACTTCCGGGAGCACCTCATGGAGCCCGGGGACCTGCTGTGGTCACGGCCCGGGCAGGTGCAGCACTTCGGGGACCTGTCCGGGGCGGAGGGGCGGCTGGTGCTCTTCGAGTCCGGGTTCCTGGACCCGGCGACCGCCGCCGCGGCCCGCATCGAGGACTGGTACGGGCCGGCCGTGCGGCACCCCGAAGGCGTCGCGGCCCGGGCGTTGGACGAGGCGTTGACGCAACTGCACCGGGAGTTCGGGGCGCTGGGCGGGCTGCCGCTGGAGGTGCACCTGGAGGTGCTGCGGCACCTGCTGGCCGTTCTGGTGCTGCGGGCCGCGCATCCGGAGGGGCCGGCGGACCGCCCGGACGGCGGGACGTGCGAGGCGGGCGAGACGTACCTGCGGTTCCGGGACGCGGTGGAGCGGGGGTTCGCCCGCAGTCGCCGGGTCGCCGACTACGCCCGGGCGCTGGGGTACGCGCCGCGTACCCTCTCGCGGGCCACCGAGGCGGCGGCCGGGGTCGGCGCGAAGGAGTTCATCGACCGGCGGGTGGTGCTGGAGGCCAAACGGCTGCTGGCGCACGGCGACCAGCCGGCGTCGCGGATCGCGGACCGGCTGGGTTTCGCGGACGCCACCAACTTCAACAAGTTCTTCCAACGGCAGGCCGGGACCACGCCGATCGCGTTCCGGGCCGCCGTACGGGGCGGGGACTGACCGGCTCGCGTCGTCGGGAAGGGGCGGGGCGAAGGGAGGCGGGGCGCAGCGGGTGGGGGGTGGCCGCCGCGCCCCGCCTGGGGCGGTCCGGGGCAGGGGATCCGGACCGGTGGGGGGTCAGCCGGTGTAGGCGCCGAACGCCTTGGTGAAGGCCAGCGGGGCCTGGTCGATGGAACTGCACGTCGGCTCGGCGGAGTTGGACGATCCACCGGGGCAGGGCTGGTCGCGGGTGGCGGACCACATGGACAGCCAGGCCAGGTGCTTGCTCTGGGCGAACTTCACCAGGGTGGTGGCGTCGGCGGGCTTGAAGACCTCGCCCTGGACGTCGTTGACGCCGATCATCGAGGTGACCGCCACGGTCTTCCAGGCGTCCGCGTCGCTACGGCCGAGGGCCTTCTTGACCTGGGCCTGGGTGGCGGTGGCGGCCTGGGTGGCGTAGGTGCCCATGGCGCCGTTGTAGGAGGAGCCGTAGTCCATCGCCATGATGTTGACGGCGGAGACCTGCACGCCGTTCTGCCGGGCGTTGCTCAGCAGGTTGACGCCGTCCGGGGTGAGGCCCTCGGGCATCACCGGCAGGGTGAAGGAGACGTCGAGGCCCGGGTGCTGCTTCTGGAGTTGGGCGATGGCCTGGGCGCGGCGGGTGTTGGCGGCCGCGTCGGGCAGCGCGCCGCCCTCGATGTCGAAGTCCACCTTGGTGAGCTTGAACTGGTCGATGGCCTTGCCGTAGGCGGCGGCCAGTTCGGACGCGGAGGAGCACGCGGCGGCCAGTTCGGTGCCGTTGGCGCCGCCGAAGGAGACCCGGACGTCGCCGCCGGCCTTGCGCAGCGCCGGTATCTGCTTGGCCACCGCGTCGCTCCCGAGGTCGCCGGAGCCGCCCCACTTGGGGACGCAGCCGCCGCCGGAGGTGAGGAAGGCGAGGGTGAAGTGCTTCACCCCGGTCTTCTGCGCGGTGCCGGTCAGGTCGTAGGCGGGGGTGAGGGAGGTGTCGACGTACGGGGTGAAGCCGGCCTTGGCGGCGGTGGGGGCGGCCTGCGGGGCCTTGGTGGCCATCGCTGAGCCGGCGACGGCGAACCCGCCGCCGACCGCCAGCGCGCCGGCCGCCGCCGCGCCGATCAGCTTGCTCGTCCGGCTCATCCGGCGCCGGTGTGCCGAGGAACTCATCTCGTGCCTGCCTGTCGTCACATGGGGGGGGGGAGTGCACCCGTGGGGGAAGGTGCGCCCCGCACGCTAGTGGCAGCGAAACGGACAAATGCCGGGTTCGGTACGGCGGTTGGCGGAATTATGGCCGCCTTAAGGAAGCGGAAGGGGGCGGTTAAGAGCCCGCGCCCCGGCCCGGGGACCGGCCGCCCGGCGCGGCGCCGCGGACGGCCCGCCGGCCCCGGGTGCCGAACACCCGACCGCCGATGCGGCGACGCAGCCGGTGGCCGCGCCGGGCGCCGGGGTGGGCGCGCCGCCCGTCCAGGGCCAGCCAGACCCGGACCTCGGTGCCGCCCAGTACGGAACGGCCGATCCGGACGTCACCGCCGGTGGACTCCGCCAGCCGGCGGACGATGTCCAGGCCGAGGCCGGTCGAACCTCCCCCGGCTACCGCCGGGTGGTGCCCCCTGCCCCCACCCGACCAGCCGCGACGCAGCGCGGCGGCCGGGTCGGCGATGCCCGGCCCGGCGTCCGAGACCAGCACGATCACCGCGTCGTCGGCGTTGTGCACGTCGACGGCGAAGGCGGTGCCCTCGGGGGTGTGGCGGAAGACGTTGCCGAGCATGGCGTCCAGGGCCGCGGCGAGGTCGGGGCGGGCGACCGGCACCCGCACCGGGCGGTCCGCGCCGGCGACCCGTACGGTGCGGCCCTCGTCCTCGGCCAGCGCCGACCAGAAGTCCATCCGGTCGTGGATCACTTCGGCCGCGTCGCAGCCGGCGACCGAGGCGGCGGCCTGTGCGGTGTGTTCCCGCTGGGCGCGGGCGGTGCGGATGACCTGGTCGACCTCGCGTTCCAGTTGCTCGACGGCGGCCCGGGTCTGCTCGGCGGCCGGACCGTCGCCGAGCGAGGCGGCGTTGAGCCGGAGCACGGTCAGCGGGGTACGCAGCCGGTGCGAGAGGTCGGCGGCCAGCTCGCGTTCGTTGGCGAGGAGCTGGACGACCTGGTCGGCCATGGCGTTGAAGGCGCTGGCCGCCGAGCGCAGTTCCTTGGGGCCGTCCTCCCGCACCCGGACGCCGAGGTCGCCCCGGCCCAGGTCGTGGGCGGCGGCGGACAGCCGCTCGGCGGGGCGCACCATCCGGGTGCCGAGCCGGTCGGCGACCGCGACCGAGCCGATGACCAGTGCCAGGCCGACGCCGGCCAGCACCGCCCAGGAGGTGGCCACCCCGTTGGTGAGCGCGTCATCGGGGACGTACACCTCGACGACCGCGATCCCGGAGGCGACCGCGGTGGGCTGGAGCAACGACGTGCCGCCGGGGACCTGGGCGATGGAGGCCCGGCCGAGCCGGACCGCGGCGGCGACGTCGGCGGGGGCGGCCCGGCGGGCGCCGATCTCGGCCGGGCCGCCGTCCTTGCCGCCCTCCGGGACGTGGATGCCGATCCGGCCGCCGGGGCCGGTTTCGGCGCTGGCCAGGGCCCGTTCCAGTTGGGTGGGGTCGGTGGTGATGGCGAGGACCGGGCCGAGGGCGGCGGCCTGCCGCTCGGCATTGGAGTAGGCGCGGTCGGAGGCCATCTCCTTGACCACCAGCCCCAGCGGTACCGCGAACGCGACCACGACCATCGTGGTGACCGCCAGGGCCACCTTGACCAGGGCCCACCTCACGGCGTCTCCCCGGCCGCCGCTCCGCGCGGGGCGCTCACCGTGGCGGCTCCAGCTTCACGCCGACGCCGCGCAGGGTGTGCAGGTACCGGGGCCGGGCCGCGGTCTCGCCCAGTTTGCGGCGCAGCCAGGACAGGTGGACGTCGATGGTCTGGTCGTCCCCGTAGGACTGCTGCCAGACCTCGGCGAGGAGTTCCCTGCGGGGCACGACCACGCCGGGGCGCTGGGCGAGGAAGGCCAGCAGGTCGAACTCGCGGCGGGTGAGGTCGAGCGCGGTGCCGTCGAGCGCGGCCCGGCGGCGCAGCGGGTCGATGGACAGCCCGCCGACCAGGATCACTCGTGAGGGCGGTTCTGCGCCGGGTGCCGCGCCCCGGGCCCGGCGCAACACGGCCGCCATCCGGGCCGAGAGGTGCTCGACCGAGAACGGTTTGGTGAGGTAGTCGTCCGCGCCGTCGTTCAGCAACCGGACGATCTCGGCCTCGTCGTCCCGCGCGGTCGCGATGATCACCGGGACGTCGGTGATGCCGCGCAGCATCTTCAGCGCCTCGCCGCCGTCCAGGTCGGGCAGACCGAGGTCGAGGACGACCAGGTCGAAGCCGACCTGAGCCACCTCGCGCAGCGCTTCCAGGGCGGTCCCGACGCTGCGCACCGCGTGGCCGGCCTCGGTCAGATGCCGGATGAGCGCGGAACGTACGAACTGGTCGTCCTCGACCACGAGCACTCGTGCCATGGGCGGCACCGTACGCCATACGGACGAGTTTCCTTACGCGCGGTTGACAACCGGACGGCCCGGCGGCCGGCGCCGGACGGGCTGCGACCGCTGCGGCGGGTGGGGCAAGATGAGCCAGATGCAACGAGGTCTGGTTCATGCGGCGGCCTGGACGCTGGCGACCGGCGCCGCGGTCACCCTGTCGTGGTTCGGCGTGCACACCGTGCTCTCCGGCACGGTCTACGACGCACCGCGGGCGCTGCCCCTGTCCGACCAGGTGGCCGCCTCGGCCCTGCCGCAGGTCTCCTCCACCCACCGGCCGAAACCGTCCGCCTCGGCCTCCGCGAGCCCGTCCTCCTCCCCCGCCGACGACCGGCCGGCGCGGACCACCGCCCCGTCCCGCACCGCCGGCGACCTCGCGCCGGCCGCCTCGGCCAGCCCGGGCGGCAGCACGTCACCGGCCACCGGCGGCCGGGTCCGCAGCTTCGCCACGTCCGGCGGCCGGGTGGTGCTCTCCCTGGGCTCCGACTCCGCCGAACTGGTGTCGGCGACCCCCAACGCGGGCTGGGAGATGCAGGTGTGGAGGCAGGACCAGTGGCTCCGGGTCGACTTCACCGGCGGTGGCGCGCACACCTCGGTGATCTGTACCTGGAACGGCCACCCGCCGACCGTGGAGACCAGCAACCACGCGACGTAGCAAGGGAGTTGACGTTGGCCGGGCCGTGGGCGCCCTTCAGGTGAAGACGCCGGCGGGCGGGGCCGGTGAGGCGACCGCGGTGGCGTCGGTGACCGGGGCGGCGCCGCCGGTGAAGTCCAGGAGCGCCCGGCCGTGTTCGACCCGGCCGGCGTGCGGGTCACCGGCCGCCCGCCGGGTCAGTTCGGCGACCGGCAGGGCCCGGTCGGCGGCGAGCAGCACGGCGTTGCCGAACCGCTTGCCGCGCAGCACGGCCGGCTCGGCGGTCAGCGCCAACTCGGGGAAGACGGTGTGGACGGTGGCGATCTGGCCGCGCAGGAACGCCAGCGGCGGCCCGTCGGCGAGGTTGGCCGCGTAGCAGCCGCCGGGCCGCAGCGCCCGGCGCACCTCCGCCACGAATTCGACGCTGGTCAGATGCGCGGGCGTGCGGGCCCCGGCGAAGACGTCGGCGATGACCAGGTCCGCCCAGCCGTCCGGGATCCGGGCCAGCCCGGCGCGGGCGTCCGCACCGCGGACCCGGATCCGCCAGGTGTTCTCCAACGGCAGCTGGTCGCGGACGAGTTGGACCAGCGGGGTGTCGATCTCCACGACCTGCTGGGTGGACCGCGGCCGGGTCGCGGCGACGTACCGCGCCAGGGTCAGGGCGCCGCCGCCGAGGTGGACGACGCGCAGCGGCGCGCCGGGCGGGGCCACCAGGTCGACGATGTGGCCGAGCCGCCGCTGGTAGGAGAACTCCAGGTACGACGGGTCGTCGAGGTCGACGTGGGACTGCGGGGCGCCGTCGATCAGCAGCGTCCAGCCGCGCGGTCGGTCCCGGTCGGGGCGCAGTTCCGCGACGCCGCCGCCGACCGTCCCGGTCACGGGTTCCGGGCCGCCGCGCCCGCGTCTGCTTCTCGCCATGCCTCCAGTATGGCGTGCCGCCGCGGGACGGTATCCGCTGGTCAGGGCCGGTGCGAGAAAGGAGGCGGCGGACCGCCCAGCGGCTTGGGGCCGTGGGCAGTCCGCCTGGTGTGCCGTGATCCGAGCCGGTCCGCATGTCCCTGGGGACCGGCGTGGGGTCACTTGTTGAGGCAGAAGTTCCCGAATGCCGGGTTCAGCAGCGCGAACAGGTTGACGCTGTTGCCGCACACGTTGATCGGGATGTTGATCGGCACCTGGATGACGTTGCCGCTGAGGACACCCGGCGAGTGCGCGGCGAAGCCGACCGCCTTGGCACCGGTCCGACCGTGGTGCCGGCCCTCGTCGAAACGACCGTGATGGCCCTTGCGGCCGTGGTGCCCGCCGTCGGCGGAGGCGAGACCCGCGCCACCCAGTACCAGCGTCGAGGTGACCGCAGCCACCGCCGCGGTCTTGGCGAACCGCTTCATTCCGTTCTCCTCTCAGTTTACGAATGGGGCATCGGACACAACGAACAATATGGACTGGGGATGCGGGTGCTACCACTTAAGCGGATTCATTAGCCTGTCTGGCTGGTATTCGTCTGATCGGAAACCAGGAAGACACCGCGGCGCGCCTGCCACGATTTCCGGCATGATTTCTGCCAGAGTGCTCTCCTGTTTGACTGATTTGCAGCCGGAGAGGACGTCATGCCGAAGTCGATGGACCGCACCGGGCGCGGCGCCGTATGCGCGCTCGCGGCCCTGGCTTTGTCGGCCACGCTGACTTCGGCAGTAGCCGCCCCGGCCCCCCGGGATTCCTCCCGAATTCCGTTCGCCGAGCGCTTCCACGTCACCGGGCGCGGCGGCCTCGCACGGGTCGCCCATTCCTTGGTGACCTGCCGTCCGGCGGCGCGCCGGGCGGCCCCGACCGACCCGTCCTGCCCCGCGCCCCGCCGGACCGGCCGCGCCCGGCTGCGGCTGCCGGCCGGGTCCCGGGTGCGCTACGCCCGGCTGTACTGGGGCGGTGACCTGCGGTCCGGAGGGCCCGCGGCGGCCCGGGACGCCGGGCAGGTGCTGCTCGCCGGGCCCCGCGGCCGGTACGAGGAGGTGCGCGCGGACAGCCCGATCGGGCGCCGTACCACCGCCCGGACCGACGACTATCAGGCGTCCGCGGACGTCACCGCGGTGGTGCGGCGCGGCGGGCCGGGTGCGTACGCGGTGGCCCGGCCGGCCCCCGAGCGCGGGCGGGCGCGGGGCGACTGGGTGATGGTCGTCGCCTACGAGAACCCCAAGGAGCCACTGCGGCGGATGGCGCTGTGGGACGGCTTCGAGCCGCTGGGCGGGCACCGCCGGGCGTTCGCGGTGCACCTGACCGGGCTGCGCATTCCGGCGCGGGCGCACGGGCGGGCCGGGATCGTGGCCTACCACGGAACGCACGAAAAGCAGCACACAATCTCTGCCCGGGCCGGTCGGATTACCCCGGTCGCGCTTCACGATTCCACCGATCAGACGAACGGAGCGGTGCACTCGACCGGCCCGAATTCTGATCGGCAAACGCGCCGGGCACCCGTTTACCGCACCACTCGTGGTTTTGATTCCGAGGTCTTCGACCTGACGCCGGCGCTCCGGTCCGGAGGCGATCGGCTGGCATTCCGCTTCACCACCCGAAAGGCGGGATTTCTGCTCGGCGCGCTCTTCGTCCAGGCCGATCTGCGGCACTGAACGGCGGGCACCGGCAATTCTCGCGGAGTTCTGACAGCTCGGTAATCAGGGGAGCAGTGCGCGTGCTGCCACAAGACCTGCCGTCCCAGGACCGCCTCACGGTCCTCCATGTGTCCCAGCCGGTCGACGGCGGGATCGCCCGGGTCGTCGCCGACCTGGTGCGGTCCCAGGTGGCGGCCGGACTACGGGTGGTGGTGGCCGCGCCGCCCGGCGGCACCCTGCACGTCGAGGCCGCCGTCGCGGGCGCCGAAGTGGTGCTCTGGTCCGCCCGCGGCGCCCTCGGGACGACGCTGTCCGGGCGCCGGCGACTGACCCGGCTGGTCCGGCGCGCCGGCCCCCACCTCGTGCACGCCCACGGGCCCCGGGCCGGGTACACCGCCCGGATGGCCCTGCGCGGCCGGATCCCGACCGTCCACCAGCCGCACTGCTGGCCGTTCGAGGCGGTCGGCGGGTTGGCGGCGCGGATCTGGGAGCGGTACGCGGCGCGTTGGACGGACCGGGTGCTGTGCGTGAGCGAGGCGCAGCGGCGGCGCGGGGCGACCGCGGGGGTGACGGGCCGGTGGGTGGTGATCCCCAACGGCGTGGACCTGCGGCGGTTCTCGCCCACCGACGACGACGCCCGGGCCGCGGCGCGCGAGGCCCTGCCCGCGCTGCGCGGCACGGTGCCGGCCGGGGCGCCGCTGGTGGTGTGCGTGGCCCGGTTGTGTCCGCAGAAGGGCCAGTCGACGCTGTTGCGGGCCTGGCCCGAGGTGGCCGCGGCGGTCCCGGGCGCCCGCCTGGTGCTGGTCGGGGACGGGCCGGACCGGGCGGCGCTGCGGCGGGCCGCACCGCCCGGGGTGCTCTTCGCCGGCGCCGCCGACAGCGCCGCCCCCTGGTACCGGGCGGCGGACCTGGTGGTGGTGCCGTCGCGGTGGGAGGGGATGGCGCTGGTCCCCCTGGAGGCGATGGCCTGCGGCCGGCCGGTGGTGCTCAGCGACGTCGGCGGGGCCCGGGAGTGCCTGCCGGCCGACGCCGCCGACGACTGCCTGGTGCCGCCGGGCGACCCGGCCGCGCTGGCCCGGACCGTCACCGCCCTGCTGGCCGACCCCGACCGGCGGACGGCACTCGGCGCACGGCTGGCGGACCACGTACGGATGGCCCATGACGTGCAGCGGACGGCGGGTGCGGTGCTGAACCTCTACCGGGAACTGCTCGCCGTACCGCCCGTCCTGACCGCGGCGCGGGCCGGGCGATGACCGCCGAGCGCGCGGACGCTCCCGCGGTCGACGCCGAGAGGTGCGCCCGGCCGCCGGCCGGGATGCTGCCCCAGCCCGCCGTCCCGGTCCGGCCGCCCCGCCGCCCCGCGCCCGACCCGGCGTCACCGGCCCGGTCCGGCCGGACCGTGCCGCGGCGGGCCGTCCCCGCCCTGCTGGCGACGGCCGACGCGCTGGCCACCGCCGGCGCGGTCCTCCTCGTAGGAGCGGACCCGGCGCTGCTCGCCGGTCTGGTGCCGGTCGTGCTGCTGCTCAACTCCCGGGCCGGGCTCTACCGTCCGGGCCCCGCCCCGGCCGCGCTGGACGAGCTGGCGCCGCTGCTGGGCCGGGCCGCCGCCGGCTGGTGCGCGGCGGCCGCGGCGCTGGCCGCGCTGCGCCCCGGGCTCGCGCTGGGCCCGGTCGCGCTCCCGGCCGCGGTGGCCGCGCAGGCGGCGCTGGCCGGCGCCGGCCGGGCCGTGGTGTACCGGGTCCGGCGCGCCGCCGCCCGGCGCCGCCCGCGGTCGGCGCTGCTGGTCGGCCCGGAGTCGGCCGCCCGGCAACTGGCCGCGGCGCTGCTGGCGCACCCGGAGTACGGGCTGCGCCCGGTGGGCGTGGTGGCGACCGGGCCGATCGGGCCCGAGGGCGCCCCGGCCGGCGCGGGCCCCGCGCTGCTCCGCTCCTCGGAGGCGGTCACCCGCGCGGTCATCCGGCACACCGTCCGCGACGCGGTGTTCCTGCTGCCGCCGGAGAGCGACCCGTACGCCGCGGCGCTGCTCCGCCGGTTCCTCGGGCAGGGCGCGGCCGTCTGGCTGGCCGGGGCCGCCGCGGGGCACGACGGGCGGCCGGCGGGGTCGGGCACCGGCCACCTGTGGGGGTTCGCCTGCCGGCCGTTGGAGACCGCGCGGCCCCGGTCCGGCGGGCCGGTCAAACGGGCACTGGACCTCGTCCTGGCGTCGGTGGCACTGCTGTTGGCGGCGCCGCTGCTGCTCGGCTGCGCCCTGGCCGTGCGGCTGGTGGACGGGCCCGGGGTGTTCTGCCGGCCGGAACGCGTCGGCAAGGACGGTCGGCGGTTCGCCCTGCTGCGGTTCCGCACCGCGCGCCCCGGTGCCCGGCCCGGCCGCCTCGGGCGATGGCTGCGGCGCACCTCGCTGGACGGGCTGCCGCAGCTGTGGAACGTGCTGCGCGGCGAGCTGAGCCTGGTCGGGCCGCGCCCCGAACGCCCCGCCCGGGCCGCGGAGTTCGCCCGCCGGCACCCCGGCTACGCGGCCCGGCTCCGGATGCCGCCCGGCCTCACCGGCCTGGCGCAGGTGCACGGGCTGCGCGACGGCGCCCGCGCCGAGGACCGGGCCCGCTTCGACAACCTCTACATCGACGGCTGGTCGCCGGGACAGGACCTGCGGATCCTGCTGCGGGCCGCGGCCCGGTCGCCGTTCCGGCGGGCGGGCCGGTGACCCCGGGCGCCGCGGTGCCGGCCGCCCCGACCGGCCGCCCCCCGCGTCCGCCGCACCGCCGCGCACTGCCCCCCGACGAGGCCGACCCGGCCGCTGACCAGGCCACCCTGGCCGCTACCCCTGGAGGGATCCGGTGAAAGTCCTGCACGTCATCACCGGCCTCGAAGTGGGCGGCGCCGCGCAGCAGCTGCGGCTGCTGCTGCGCCGGCTGCCCGCCCACTGCGAGGTCGTCACCCTGACCAACCCCGGCCCACTCGCCGAGGCCATCGAGGCGGACGGCACCCCCGTCACCCACCTCGGCATGACCGGCACCCGGGACCTGTCCGCGCTCCCCCGCCTGGCCGGCCTGATCCGCACCGTCGGCCCCGACCTCGTCCACACCCACCTCTACCGGGCCTGCGTCTACGGCCGGATCGCCGCCCGGCTGGCCGGCGTCCGGGCGGTCGTCGCCACCGAGCACTCGCTGGGCGACGCGGTCATCGAGGGCCGCCGGCTGACCCGCGGCGTCCGCACCCTGTACCGGGCCACCGAACGGCTGGGCTCGGCGACCGTCGCGGTCTCGGACACCGTCGCCGCCCGGCTGCGCCGCTGGGGTGTCCCCGAGCGGCGGATCCACGTGGTGCCCAACGGCATCGAGGCCCACCGCTTCGCCTACGACCCGGCCGCCCGGGCCACGATCCGGGCCCGGCTCGGCCTGCCGCCCGACGCGTTCGTGGTCGGCGGCGCCGGCCGGCTGGTGCCCGGCAAACGGTTCGACGTCCTGGTCCGGGCGGTGACCCAGCTGCCCGGCGTCCACCTGCTGCTGGCCGGGGACGGGCCGGAACGGGAACTGCTGCGACGGATGGCCGGGCAGTTCGGCTCCGCCGACCGGATCCACCTGCTCGGCGCCCGCGGCAGTGCGGACGGGCCGACGGCCGGTGACGAACCGGACATCCCCGGTCTGCTGTCGGCCATCGACGTCTTCGTGTCGCCGTCCCCCGACGAAGCGTTCGGACTGGCCACCCTGGAGGCCCTGGCCTCCGGACTGCACGTCCTCCACGGCAGCTGCCCGGTCGTCGACGAACTCCCCGACGACCAGGCCCCCGGCGCCCGCCGCTTCGGCCACGGCGTACACGAACTCGCCGCCGCGCTGAGGGAGTTGCGGCGCACCGGAGTGGTCCGGTTGCCGGTGCCCCCAGTAGTGCGGCGCTACGACATCGACCGCAGCGCCCAGGAGTTGATGGCCGTCTACGAGGAGGCCCGCGTCGCGTCGCGGCGGACCCGTCCGGCGACGGCACCCACCGGCCCCCCGCCCCAGGGCCTGCCCCCGGGCGTCTCCCTGCCCGACCCGTCCCCGGCGCCGGTACCCGACGGGCATTCGCTCTCCCAGCGCTGACGGGCCGGCGGGCCGGCCGGTCCGGACACGGCGGAGGGGCGGCACCACGGCCGCCCCTCACCGGCCCCGCCGCCCCACCGGCGGACCGGACCTCTCACCTCACCCGCGCCGACACCGCCGCCTCACTGGCAGCGGTCGACCGCCTCGATCGTGCGGGCCGCCTCCCCCAGCGCGGCCCGCAGCACCACCGGGTCGGTGGCATCGCCGTACGCCCCCTCCGGCGGCACCAGCCAGCCGGTGCCCTGCACCGGCGGCTCCGGCACCGCCCCGCCGTCCGACCCGCCGAAGGAGACCCCGCGCGCGGAGGTCTGGGTACAGGCACTGCCCGGTACGTCCCAGCCGTCGGCGGTCCCCGGCGGGACCAGGAAGCCGAGGGTGTCGCAGGCGCCGTCGTGCAGGACCGGGCCGACGCCGTCCCGCAGCCGCAGGATGTCCACCGCCTCCAGGCCCTGCCGGGCCGGCACCGTGACCAGGTCACAGGGCTGGGCGGCGGCCACCGGGGCGGTATGCCCCTCGTGGCCCACGGCCCGACCCGCGGACTCCTTGCCGCCCCTGCTGACGCCGGTCTCCCACACGGAGAACCCCTCCTCCTGCACGCGCCACACCCTTTACACCGTCTTCAACGGAGGATCGCGTCAACAGCTACGGCGGCGGAACGCTGCAAAGGATGGCACTTCATGGCGGATCGCGGGTGAGATATTCCGGTTTGTTGCCAAACGCAGGGTGGCGGACCCGTCACAGCCGGTACCGTCGACCCGCCGCACCGCCAGGACGCGGCACGGTCACACGATGGCACGGAGTAGGGCACGGAGAGGTCCGCCATGGCGTCGCAAGCTCAGCGTTCAGCGTCGTCCCGCACCGTATCCGCCCGTCCGAACACCGCCTTCCGACAGCTGCGCGGCCGGCTGTCACCCGGCGAGTTCGCGGCGGCGGTCCGACGGTCCGCCCGTGAGATCGGCGAGCAGGTCTCGTGCGACGCCCGCTATGTGGGCCGCGTCGAGTCCGGGGAGATCCGGTGCCCGAACTACGCCTACGAACGGGTGTTCCGGCACATGTTCCCGGGGCTGACGCTGCCCGACATGGGGTTCGCGCCGCGGGAGACGGTACGCGGACGGGGGGCGCGTACGTCGGCAACGAGCGCCGCGGCCCTGGCGACCGACCCCGACCACCGCGATACCCGTATCCAGAACTGCGAGGAGAGCGACGTGCTACGTCGCGCGTTCATCACCGGCGGCCCGGCGGCCGCCCTGGGCCTGGCCGGCTTCTGCCCGGCCGGCCCCCCGGCACAGGCACCGGCCCCGCCGGACGGCTCCGCCGCGTCCGTGCCCGGACCCCGTACCGCCCCCGGCGCCCGGGCCGGCGCCGCCGAGGCCACCGCCGTCGAGGAAGCCGTCCGCCGGATCCGCCTGCTGGACGACCGGCACGGCGCCGACGGCCTGTACCACCGCGCCGCCCAACCACTGCGCGCCGCCTACGAACTGCTGGACGCCGGCACCCAACGCCGCGCGGTCTACGACCGGCTGCACGCCGGAGCGGGCGAACTCGCCATCTCCGTGGGCTGGTTGGCGCACGACTCGGGCCGCTTCGACGACGCCCGCTCGCACTACGCGGAGGCGCTGTCCACCGCCCGGGTCTGCGGCGACGCCGCCCTGGAGGCGCACGCGTTCTGCAACACCGCCTTCCTGGCCCGCGACACCGGCCGGCCGCGCGAGGCGGTACGGGCCGCGCAGGCCGCCCAACAGGCCGCCAAGCGGCTCGGCTCACCGCGGCTGCGGTCGCTGCTGGCGCTGCGCGAGGCCGGCGGCTGGGCGGGCCTCGGCGACCGTACCGGCTGCACGCAGGCGCTGACCCGGGCCGAGCGGCTGTTCGCGGCCGGGCCCGGGGAGCGTGATCCGGAGTGGATGACCTTCTACGGGGAGGCCGAATTCGCGGGCCTCACGGCGCAGTGCTGGGCGGCACTGGGCGAACGGGGGCGCGCGGCGGAGCACGCACGCCGGGCGGTGGCACTGCAGGATCCTCACTTCACCCGCAACATCGCCCTGTTCACCACGGAGTTGGCGGGCAACCTCGCGGCGAGCGGCGCCGCCGAAGAGGCCGCCACGGCCGCTCTCCAGGCGCTCACCCTGCTGGCGCGGGTCCGCTCCGCCCGGATCCGGGCGATGCTGGACGACGCCGCCCGGGCGCTCGGCCCCTACCGCAGCTGCGGCCCGGTCGCCGACTTCCTGGCGCACTACCGGACGGCCGGCGAACCCGTGGGGCGGTAGCCGACCCGGGCCGCCCCCCGCCGAGGGCGGCGGCGCTCAGTCGAGGTCGAGGTGCCCGGTGTCGTTCCAGCTCACCACGGCCGGTTCGTCGTAGGCCCAGCCGAGCACCGACAGGGACGTCGGCGCCAGCCGGAGGCGCGCCGCGAAGGAGATGTCCAGGCCCAGCCAGCGTGCCCCCAGGACCCGCAGGATGTGGCCGTGCGCGAAGACCAGCACATCGCGGTCGGCCGAGCGCACCAGGTCGACGACCTCGTCGGCCCGGGCGGAGACCTCCGCGAGCGTCTCGCCCGCCGGCACCCCGTCCCGCCAGATCAGCCAGTCCGGCCGGTCGGCCTTGATCTGCGCCGGGGTGAGCCCCTCGTAGGCGCCGTAGTCGATCTCCAGGAGTGCGTCCCACTCCTGGGCGCGCGTCCCGAAGCCGGCCAGTTCGCAGGTCTCCTTGGCGCGCACCAGGGGGCTGGTGCGGACCTCGACGTCCGGCAGGCCGTCCCAGGGGGCGCGGTGCAGCCGCTCGCCCAGGAGCTTGGCGCCGCGCCGCCCCTCGTCCAGCAGGGGGATGTCGGTCCGTCCGGTGTGCCGGCCGGAGACGGACCACTCCGTCTGCCCGTGCCTGGCCAGGAGAATGCGCGGTGCCATGGGTCGTACCTCTCGCCGGATTCCCGGCTTGTCGTCGTGCTTCGCTGGGCGCGGGCGGCGCTGACCGCGGCCCTTCCATCATCGCGCACCCGGCGGGAACCCGGCCGGCGGCCCCGGCAAGGGGGCGCCGGCCGCAGTGCGTGGCGCTCGCCGCCGTAGTGGAGCCGGTGCCGGCACCGGGCGTGATGGATGCGAGACTTCGGCGGGTGAACGTTTCCCGCGAAAGCCCACCGAGCCTGCGGCAGCGTTTGACCGAGCTGCGCGGACCGGGGGTGCGCCCCCGGTCGCTGGATGCCCGCGCCCTCGCCGCGCTCGCCGCCAATCCCGGCTGCCGACGCCGGGCGCTGCTGGACGGCGCGGGCGTCGACAAGGGCGCGCTGGCCCGCGCGCTGGGCTCGCCCGCCGCGTACGGCCAGTCCCAGTTCGCCCTGGTCCGCGGCAACTCCTTCGAGGCCCGGGTGAAGGCCGACGGCGGCATCGAACTGCTGCGGCTGGTGTGCGAGCGGCTGGCGCCGGGCACCGCGGTGCCCGAGGACGACGCGGTCGCCCGGCCCGATCTGTCCGCGGCCGGGCCCGAGGGCCGGGCGGCGCGCACCGCGCTGGCGCTGCGCGAGGCGACCGCGGCCGGCGGCTGGGCGCTGCTGGACCACCCGCTGCTGGCGATGGATGTCGCCGGCTCACCGGCCTACGTGGAGCCGGACGCCGTGGTCGTGCATCCGGACGGCAGCTGGACGGTCGTCGAGATCAAGTCCTTCCCGATGATCGACGGGTCCGCGGACGCCGCCAAGGTCGGTGCCGCGGCCCGCCAGGCGGCGGTCTACGTCCTCGCACTGGAGGCGGTGGCCGAGCACACCGCGGCGCACACCGGCCGCCCCGTCCGGGTCCGCGAGCGGGCGCTGCTGGTCTGCCCCAAGGACTTCTCCAACCTCCCGACCGCCGCCACCGTCGACGTCCGTAAGCAACTCGCCACCACCCGGCGCCAGTTGGCCCGCCTCACCCGCGTCGAGGAGATCGCCGACACGCTCCCGGCGGGGACCACCTTCGACCTCGGGCTGACCGACGACGGCCGGACCGCGACCCGCCCGTCCGACGAGCTGACCGAGGCGGTGGAAGCGGTCTCCGCGGCCTACGCCCCGGAGTGCCTGGCCGCCTGCGAACTGGCCTTCCACTGCCGCAAGCGGTCCCGCCAGGACGGTGCGGTGGAGTCCCTGGGCCGCGGCGCACGGGGCGAACTGGGCGGGCTGCGGACCATCGAGGAGGCGCTGGCGGCGGCCGCCGGCGCGCCCGGCGCGGACCCCGACGACCCGGCCGTCCAGGCCCTCCGCGCGGCCGCCGCACTGCGCGCCGCGGCCCTCGCCGGCACCCCCGGTGCACGCACCGGCTCCACCGGAGCGGCTGACGCCGCGCCCCCACCGGCCCCCCGGCACGGGGAGGACACATGTCACTGATCGAGACGCTGGCCCGGATGGAGGCGGTGGCCGCCGGGCGCGCCCAGCCGCTGACCACGGTCCGCCACCGCCACCTCGCCACCGACCCGCTGATCCTGGTCCCGCTCACCACCGCCGGTGAGGCCGGTGCCCCGCTGGGCGCCCTGGTCGGCACGGACCGGGAGAAGCCGCTGCTGCTGACGGTCCCTCAGCCGAGGGACCGCGACCTGCGGTTCGCCTTCCTCGCCGACCTGGCCGAGGCGGTGCTGCCCTACGTGGACGGCTTCGCCGACGACGTCGAGTTCGAGGAGCGCAAGGAGACCGACGCGGAGACCGGCAAGAAGGTCCCGGTGCAAGTCGAACTGTGTACCGACGCACCCCAGTTGATCGTGCCCAGCGCCGCCGGTATCGAGTACGTCCGCCTGCTGGGCCGCTCGATGCGGTTCCGGCGGACGGCCGAGCAGGAACCGGAGACGCCCTACCCCGCGCCGCCGCACGTCCCGCTGCTGGGCCGCTGGTTCACGCACTTCGGCGAGCGGGCCCGGGTGCCGGGCGCTTCCCTGCTGCTCTCCATGACGGGCCTGCTGACCCGCCACTGGGCGAGTGGCCAGAGCGTCCTGGAGGACCAGCACCTGGGTGCGCTGCTCGCCTGGATCGCCCCGCCGCCCGGGGTACCGGCCCAGCGGGCCGCCGAGTTCGCCGAGGCGGCCCGCGACACGGACGGGCAGCTGCACTGCCCGCCGGCCGGACCGGCCACCGACCCGGCGTTCGACAACCGGCTGCTGGCCCCCGCGATGGCCCGCTACGACGCCGGAGCACCCGGCGCCGACGAGGAGGTCCGCGCCCTCGTCGAGAGCCAACTGCGGCCCACCTGGGACGCCGTCTGGCAGGGCATCGACCTGCTCCGCGGCCTCCCCGAGGGCGCCCGGGTCACCGACCGCTGGAAGCGCGACCGCTGGTCGTACACCGCCCACCGCGACCGGATCCGCGCCGGGGAGCCACCGCAGCCCAAGCAGGACGACGCGATCACCGCCGCCCGGAAGCTCGCCGCCCGGGAGGGCGCGCAGGCCCAACTGGACGCCCAGGAAGCCCTGGACGACCCCCTGGTGATGGCCGCCCGACGGCTCGCCGGCGAGGCGTTGCAGGGCACGGTCACCGACGTCGAGATGGCGCTCTCCGAGGGCAAGCGGCCGATGCCGCGCCCCCTGGTGACGCTGCGCACCGAGGACCGTCCCCCGTTGGCCGAGGGCGCCAAGCTCTACCGCGCGTTCCCCGACGGGCGCACCCAGACCGCCGAGTTCGTGGCGTACGCCGCCGGTGAGGAGGGCGCCCCGGTGGTCCGGCTCACCGGTGGCATGGGCCGCGGCCGCACCCCCGAGCCGGGCTCGGTACCGGAGCCCGGCGACGCCCTGTGCTGGACGCTCTTCGAGCACGCCCCGCGCGGCGGCCCCGCCCTCCCGGAGCCGGAGGACACGCCGTGGACGCACGGCGGTCCCCCGGCCGGCCCCGGCGACGCGGCGCCCGCCGCCGATCCGGTCACCCCCGAGGACTTCCTGTGATCCGCGTCCACCGCCCCACGCCCGCCAACTCCCCGGAAAGCGCCCCGGCATGACGCCCCCTCAGTCCCTGCCCGTACCGCCGCCCGTGGACCCCGCCGCGGCGGCGGCCCAGGCGACCGACGCGATCCTGAACGACACGCTGCACAGCACCCGCCGCGGCGTGGTCGTCGACTCCCCGCCGGGCGCCGGGAAGTCCACGCTGGTCGTCCGCGCCGCCCGCGAACTGGCCGCCGCCGGCCGCCGCCTGATGATCGTCGCGCAGACCAACGCCCAGGTCGACGACCTCGTCCTGCGCCTCGCCGCGAAGGACCCCGACCTCCCCGTGGGCCGCCTCCACAGCAGCGAACCCGGCGCCTTCGACCCCGCCCTCGCGGACCTGCCCGCCGTCCGCACCTCCGCCAAGATCGCCGACCTGGCCGCCCTGGACGTGGTCGTCTCCACCGCCGCCAAGTGGGCCTACACCAAGGTCGAGGACCCCTGGCGGCACGCCATCGTGGACGAGGCGTACCAGATGCGCTCCGACGCCCTGCTGAGCGTCGCCGGCCTCTTCGAACGGGCGCTCTTCGTCGGCGACCCGGGCCAACTCGACCCGTTCAGCGTGGTCGGCGCCGACCAGTGGGCCGGCCTCGCCTACGACCCCTCCGCCAGCGCCGTCTCCACCCTCCTCGCCCACAACCCCGACCTGCCGCAGCACCGCCTGCCCGTCTCCTGGCGGCTCCCGGCCTCCGCCGCGCCCCTGGTGTCCGGCGCGTTCTACCCGTACACCCCGTTCCGCAGCGGCACCGGCCCCGGCGACCGGCGGCTGGCCTTCGGCGTACGGGGCGACGGCTCGGCCGTGGACCGCGTCCTGGACGAGGCCGCGGAGTCCGGCTGGGGCCTGCTGGAGCTGCCCGCCCGGCACACCCCCCGCACGGACCCGGAGGCGGTCCACGCCCTCGCCCGGGTCGTCCGCCGGCTGCTGGACCGGGGCGGGGCCGCCACCAGCGAGCACAGCGACGACCCGGAGCCGCTGACGGCCGCCCGGATCGCGGTCGGCACCGCCCACCGCGACCAGGCGGCGGCGGTCCGCGCCGCCCTCGCCGAGCTGGGCGTCACCGGCGTCACGGTGGACACCGCCAACCGCCTCCAGGGCCGCGAGTTCGACGTCACCGTCGTCCTCCACCCGCTCTCCGGCCGCCCCGACGCGACCGCCTTCCACCTGGAGACCGGCCGCCTGTGCGTGCTCGCCTCCCGGCACCGGCACGCCTGCATCGTGGTCTGCCGCGCCGGCGTCACCGAACTCCTCGACGAACACCCCGCCACGGACCCCGTCCAGCTGGGCGTCACCGTGAAGTTCCCGGACGGCTGGGAAGCCAACCACGCCGTACTCGCCCACCTGTCGGAACACCGCGTCCCGCTGCGGGGGTAGTCGACGGTCCCGCGCCGCTCCTGCGGTGGCCCGGGGCCGCATCGCGGGAGCCCCCCAGCGGCGCCCCGTCGGCACCCCCGTCGGCCCCCTTGCGCGGGGCGGGACAATGGAATGCGGCACACAACCATGGAGGTAGGTACATGTCCGAGCCGCAGCCGGCTCCCGATCCACGCGGTACGGCACCCGCCCCCCGCCGCATGAAGCCCGCGCAGTTGCTGTTCGAGCCCCCCGAGGCCACCGCCGACCCCGAGCACTTCTTCGGGTTGGAGTCGATGGAGGACCCCGGCGCCCTGCTCGGCCGCGCGACCGAGCTGACCCTCGCGTTCCGCGCGGCGGCCGACCGCGCGACGGAGTTCCAGGCGATGGCCGCCGCGCAGCTGACCGACCCCCGCCGCTTCGACCGGCTGCCGCTGGCGGAGGTCGCCGAGCGGGCCGACTGGACCGAGGACTACGCGCAGAAGATGGTCGAGTTCGGCCGGAGCCTGATGCGCAGCGGCAGCACCGTCCCGCCCGACATCGACTGACCGGCGCTCGCGCGGGCGTCCGGCGCGTCCGGCGCACCCACGGGGACCGTCAGCGCAGCGGTCCGGCCCACGGCCCCGGCCACCACCTCACAGGAACCACACCCACCGCAGGCCCCCCTCTCGGCTCATGGTCCAAGATCATGAGCCGCTGGCATATGCGGGGAGGGGAAGATACTCCCCACCGCCCCGCCCTGTCCCGTTTTCCGCCAATCAGCTCTGCCGGGACGCGCCGGATCGGTAGACCTGTCCCATGAGCGACTGGCTGCCTGAGACCCCCCGGAACCTGGCCTTCCCCACCACGGCGTACGTCACGCTCGCCGGGGCCGACTGGCTCGCCTCCGCCAGCCCGCATCCGGAGGGCATGCACATGCTGTGGGCGGAGCACCCCGCGGCGCCCAGCGTCCTGCCGTGCGGCGGGGTCTTCGACGTGATCAACGCCCCGGCGCTCTTCGGACGGCGCATGGTGGACCGCCTGTGGTCGGCCGGTCCGGGGTCGGGGCCGGTGGCCACGCACCGCGGCCGGATCCTGCTGTTCGCGACTCCCGGTACCGCCCAGCGCCTGCCCGCGCTGCTGGCCTGGGAGGAGTGGGGCAGCGCCGTACCGCCCCTGATGTGCCACGGCAGCGGGGACGCGGTGACGGTGCCGCCGCTGCACCCCCGTCCCCGTACGGCCGGCGCGGGGACGGCACGGGCCGTACGGGCGCAGGGGCGCACGGGCGACCGGCGGGAGCCGGCGGACGGCCCCGGGTACGTCGAGTCCGGCGCCGGACTCGGCTACGGCTGGACGGCGTCGGGGGCCGGGCATCCGGGCGACCGCGCCGACCCGGGCGACCCGGCAACGCCCACCGGGTCGCGCTGGCTGGTGGCGCCGGACGTCCGCGCCCCCTGGCTACCGGGGCCCGACATCCTGCTGTGGGCCTGCGTACGGGCCGCCCGCAGCGTGCTCGGCGCGGACCGGGAAACCGCCCGCGCACACCACGAACCCGCTGCTCAGGGGGTGGATGCCGCACTGACGGGGGGCTGAGGAGAATCGATTTTTGCCCTCCCCGGCCAGGATGCTAGTGTTTCCTCCGTCAGCAGGCGCCGCTAGCTCAGTTGGTTAGAGCAGCTGACTCTTAATCAGCGGGTCCGGGGTTCGAGTCCCTGGCGGCGCACAGACAGTCGAAGGCCCCCACTCCGGTGGGGGCCTTCGGCGTGCGTGGGGGCCTTCGGCGTGCGTGGGGGCCTTCGGCGTGCGTGGGGGCCTTCGGCCGCGGGGCGGGCTCACGAGGTACTGCGGGTGACCTTGACCGCCCATTCACCGTCGGTGGACCGGCCCTGCACCTGGATGCGGACGCCGTCCTCGGTGTCGTTGAGGCTCTCCCCGACGCCGAGCGGCGCGTCGGCGAGCGGCGGGTAGACGGAGGTGCCCCAGCAGGCGGAGGTGCCAGGGTGGCCGTCGAGCACCTGGACGGGGCCCGCGCCGGAGGCGGTGGCGCTGCGGACCCGGTAGACGAGGACACCCTCGGTGCAGATGGAGCGGTCGTTGCCCTCGGCGCCGCGGGCCTCCATGGCGAGGGCGCTGTCCGGGCCGGTGCGGACCACCAGGAGGCGGGGGCGGCGGTGGTCGCCGGGGTCCTCGGGGGCGGAGAGGGTGCGCAGCGAGTGCATCCGGGGGTGGTCCAGGCCGACGCAGTCGACCTGGCCGTCGGTGATCCAGCCCAGGCGCCACTTGTGCCAGGCGAAGGGGTCGGGGGCCAGCCCGAACTGGCTGCCCATGAGGTCCCAGTCGCCCACGTAGGTGTCCCAGTCGCCGTGGCCGTTCTCGGGGCGGTGGTAGAGGTCCGGCAGGTCGAAGACGTGGCCGGTTTCGTGGGCGAGGACGTTGCGGTCGGGCGGGCTGTGCTCGAAGACGGTGACGAAGCGGCGGAGCTCGACGCCGTCGGCGTGCATCGGTTGATCGAGGTTGACGACCTTGGTGGCGTCCGAGTCGACGCCGGGGGCGGTGGGGTCGGCGACGAGGTAGACCAGGTCGTAGCGGCTGAAGTCGATGACGGGGTCGGCGGCGGCGACCGCGTCGCGGAGGTAGGCGGAGCGGCGCCCGGATTCCCAGTCGCGTTGTATGCCGTACCAGGTGGCGGGGTGCGGCATGCGGACCCAGCGGGGGTGGATGTGGGCGCGGAGGTGGAACTTGCCGTAGGAGGCGCGCTCGAAGAAGCGGGCGGTGCTGGGGAAGTAGTCGCCGGACAGTCGCCGGGGGGTCGCGGTGGGGCGGGCGCCCGGGAAGGAGAGGTAGATCATCACCGCGTCGAGGCGGTGGGCCGGGCGGGGGTAGGCGCCGTTCCAGTTGTCGACGCCCTCGGAGTGGTGGGCGTCGGTGCGTCCCAGGGCGCAGGAGAGGGCCGCTTCGGAGGCGGTGGCCGGGCCGGCCACGATGGAGGTCGCGATGAGCGCGCTCAAGGAGGTGACGACGGCTGCGACGCGCCGCATGCGACGGCGGTCCACCCCGTGGGGTGTCTGGGCGCGCGGCACGTAGACCTCCAGGGATGGATTCGGGACACCCACTTACCCTGAGGTGATTTCATGCTCTTCGTCTCGTTATGGCAGCCCGTATGAGTGACCGTCGCGCCTCCCCCGCCCCGTAACGGAAAGTCACAAGCGACCAAAGGGGCAATAGGGGCGAACAGAGCCGGGCAGAATTGGCTGAACTTCCGTCATGCGTGCGGATGGTCACGGCTTCGTCGCTGGATCGGCCCTCGTGCCAGCCTCTATGATCGCCACACTTTCCAGCGCGAGGACCCCCTCCGTCACGAGACAAGTGCCATGCGGGAGCGAGCAGTGAGCGGACACCCCGACAGCACGGGCCGCACGCCCGGAGCGACACTGGCCTCGGTGACGGAGCGTGATGGTTCGACCAACGAATCCGCTGCCCGGCCCGCTCCTCCGGCCTGCGACGCCTCGGCGCGGTGCGACGGCACCGCCGCCTCGCTCGGCGACTACCGCGCCGCCTTCCGCACCGCGAGCCTGCCGATGGCCGTCCTCGACCGCGACGGGCTGGTGCTCGCCGCCAACCCCGCACTGGGCGAGCTGGTGGGCACCGACCCGGACGACCTGGTCGCCGCCACCGCCGCCGATCTCACCGACCTGGGCGCCGACCCGCGGGTGTGGGCCGCGTACCGGGAGGTGCTGGGCGGCCGCAGCGACCGGTTGTGCTGCACCCGGCGGCTGAAACGGTCCGACGGGAGCTCCGTGTGGGTGGAGGTGACCGTCGAGCCGGTCACCGAGGGGCCGCTGGGCGGCGCGGAACGGGTGCTGCTGTCGATCGCGGACATCAGCGACCGGCACGATCTGCTGGCCCGGCTGCGGCACCTTCAGATGCACGATCCGGTGACCCGGCTGCCCAATCGCACGCTGTTCTTCGAGCGGCTCTCCTCGGCGCTGGAGGCGGCCGCGTTCGAGCGGTCCGGCACCGGTCGGATCGGGCTGTGCTACCTGGACCTGGACGGCTTCAAGGCGGTCAACGACACCCTGGGGCACCGGGTCGGCGACCGGCTGCTCAGCGCCGTGGCACAGCGGCTGACGCGCTGTGCGGAGAGCGCCGCGGAGCGCGGGCCGGGCCGTGGCGGGCATCTGGTGGCGCGGCTGGGCGGCGACGAGTTCGCGCTGCTGGTCGAGGACTCCACCGGCACCGAGCAGGTGGCCGAGCTGGCGCAGTGCGTCCTGGACGCGCTCCAGCGGCCGTTCGACCTCGCCGGGCAGCGGCTGTCGGTGTCGGCGAGCATCGGTGTGGTGGAGCGGACCGCGAGCGGCACCACCGCGACCGGGCTGATGCAGGCCGCGGACACCACGCTGTACTGGGCGAAGGAGGACGGCAAGGCCCGCTGGACGCTCTTCGACCCGGAGCGCAACGCGCACCGGATGACCCGGCAGGCGCTGTCCAGCACGCTGCGGCCGGCGGTGGACCGCGGCGAGTTCACTCTGGAGTACCAGCCGCTGGTGGGGCTGGGGGACGGCCGGGCGCAGGGCGTGGAGGCGCTGGTGCGGTGGCGGCATCCGCAGTTCGGAGTGCTGTCGCCGAATCGGTTCATCGCGCTGGCCGAGGAGAACGGCGCGATCGTCGAACTGGGCCGCTGGGTGCTGGAGCGGGCCTGCTATCAGGCGCGGGCCTGGCAACTGGCGCACCCCGGGGGCCAGCCGCTGTTCGTCAGTGTGAATGTGGCCGTGCGTCAGGTGTGGGACTCCGATCTGGTCGCGGACGTCGCCGGGATCCTGGCGGAGACCGGGCTGCCGCCGCAGCTGCTCCAGCTGGAGCTGACCGAGTCCGCGGTGATGGGGTCGGCGGGCCGGCCGCTCCAGGCCCTCCAGGCCCTCAGCGACATGGGCGTACGGATCGCCATCGACGACTTCGGCACCGGGTACTCCAACCTCGCCTACCTCAGCCGGCTGCCGGTGTCCGTGCTGAAGCTGGACGGATCCTTCGTCCACGGCTTCCGCTCGCAGGAGCACCCCAACCCGGCGGACGAGATGATCGTGGAGGCGCTGGTCGCGCTGGCGCACCGGCTCGGGCTCACGGTGACCGCGGAGTGCGTGGAGAGCGCCGAGCAGGCCGAGCGGCTCCGCCGGATCGGTTGTGACACCGGTCAGGGCTGGCTCTACTCCCGGCCGGTGGCCCCGGACCGGGTGGAGGCGCTGTTGGACGCGGGGCGCGCCTGCGGCTGAGCCGCGCGCCCCGCGCCGCGCCGTGCGTCAGCCCTGCGGGAGGCCGTACGCGTCGGCTATGAGGTCGTAGGAGCGGCGGCGGACCTCGCCGGTGTGGGCGTTGGCAGTGATCATCAGCTCGTCGGCGCCGGTGCGCTTGGCGAGGTCGTCGAGGCCCTGGCGGACGGCGTCGGGGGTGCCGTGGACGACGTTCCCCAGCCAGTTGTCGACGAAGTCCTGCTCGACGTCGCTGAAGTGGTGGGCGGCGGCCTCTTCGGGGCTGGGGACGAGGCCGGGGCGGCCGGTGCGCAGCCGGATCATGGCGAGTGCGCCGGTGCGGACCTGACGGCGGGCCTCCTGCTCGTCCTCGGCGGCCAGCGCGGAGACGCCGATCAGGGCGTAGGGCTCGGCGAGGACCTCGGAGGGGCGGAACGAGGCGCGGTAGAGGTCGAGTGCGGGGACGGTGTTGGCCGCGGAGAAGTGGTGGGCGAAGGCGAACGGCAGGCCGAGCGTGCCGGCCAGGCGGGCGCTGAAGCCGGAGGAGCCGAGCAGCCACAGGGGCGGGCGGTGCGGGGACTGGACGCCGCCGGGGGCGGTGGCCTGGACGGGGCCGGGGACGGCGTGGATCCGGGCGTAGGGGTGGCCGTCGGGGAAGGAGTCGTCGAGGAAGCGGGTCAACTCGGCGAGCTGCTGCGGGAACTGGTCGGCCCCCTCGTGCAGCCGCTCGGTGCGGCGGAGGGCGGCGGCGGTGGCGCCGTCGGTGCCGGGGGCGCGGCCCAGGCCCAGGTCGACGCGGCGGGGGGCCATCGCCTCCAGGGTGCCGAACTGCTCGGCTATGACCAGGGGGGCGTGGTTGGGCAGCATGACGCCGCCGGAGCCGAGCCGGATGCGGTCGGTGTGGGCGGCGATGTGGGCGAGGAGCACCGCGGGCGAGGAGGACGCGACGCCGGGCATGGAGTGGTGCTCGGCGACCCAGTAGCGGTGGAAGCCGCGGCGCTCGGCGGTGCGGGCGAGTTCGACGGCGGTGCGGACCGCGGCGGTGGCGGTACTGCCGGCGCCGACCGTCACCAGGTCGAGCACGGACAGGGGGACGGGCGCGGTGCCCAGGGCCGTGCCCCGGATCCCGTCGCCCCCGGGCTCGCCGTCGGTGCCCGGGGTCTGCTGGTCTTCGCCGCTCACGGTGCGGGTCCTCCTCGCGTCGTGCGATCTGACGTCGGTGGTCTGGTCTGCGAGGAGGGTAACCGGAGCAGTTCTCCGGTTATTCCCGGGAGGGGGTGGTGATTCCGGCCAGGTACCGGCCGGATCGCGATGACGCCCGCTTCCCGGCCACCGCCCGACGGTTTCCGGCCGCGACCCGACGGCCGCCGGTCGCGGCCGGATGGCTGCCGGTCGCGGCCGGATGGCGGCGGGGCGCTACCCGCGGGCCGTACGGGAGAAGAGCGCGCCCAGTTCCGGGCAGAGCAGCGGGCGGTCGAGCAGTCGCAGGCCCTCCCAGACCGTCACCTGATTGGCGGTGAGGACCGGTTTGCCGAGCGCGGCTTCGAGGGCGGGCAGGTGGGCGGCGGTGTGCAGGGCGGTGTCGGGCAGCAGGACGGCCTCGGCGTCCGGGTGGTCGCCGAGACGGGCCAGGGCCAGCACCTCGTCGCGGCCCCAGGTGCCGACCTCGGCGGCGGTGATGATGCCGCTGCCGCGGGTGGCGACGACCTCGGCGCCGGCGGCCTTGAGGAACGCGCGGAAGCGCTCGGCGACATCGGCGGGATAGGTGGCCGCGATCGCGACCCGGTGGACGTCGAGGGCCTGGACGGCGTGCGCGAAGGCGAAGGAGGTACTGGAGGCGGGCAGCCCGGCGGTGGCCGACAGCTCCCGCACCTGTTGGTGGGCGCCTTCCCAGCCGTAGACGAAGCTGGCGCTCGTACAGGCCCAGACGACGGCCTCGGCGCCGCGGTCCCGCAGCGCGCCGACGCCGGCCGCGAGCCGGGCCGCGGAGCCCATCTCCAGCAGGGCGTCGACCCGGTGGGCGTCCTCGCCGATGTCGGTGTGGACGAGTGGCAGGCGGACCGTGCCGCCCAGGAGCGCTTCGAGCCGGGGGTAGTCGTCCTCGGCGGAGTGGCCGGGGTAGAGGAAGCCGACCGATGCCATGCAGGTCTCCCTTGCGGGTGGTGGGTGCGGTGCGCGGTGGTACGGCGGACCGGGCTCAGAGCGGGGGCTGAGGGCCGGGATCCTCGGGGAGGTACGGGGGCGGTTCGGGGCCGTCGCCGGGCTCCGCTTCGGGCGGTGCCGGCGGTCCGGCGAAGGCCGCCTCGGGGGTGGGCGGGGGGACGCTCCGCGGCGGTGGCTGAGTGCCGGTCATGGCGGCCGGGCCGCTCCGCGCCACCGGGTCGAGCAGCGCCTGGTACGCCCCGACGGCCTGGATGCCGATGGCGCGCAGCGCGGCCCACATGGTCACCTGGTTGGCGGAGAGCACGGGCATCCGCAGCTCGGCCTCCAGTTGGGGGATGACGTCGTAGGTGGGGAGGTTGGTGCAGCTGATGAAGAGGGCGTCGGCGGCACCGACGACGGCTGCGCGGGCCATGTCGACGACGTCGCGGTAGGGGACCTTCCAGATGTGCCGGGTGAGTCCGAGGTAGGCGCGGCCGGTGACCGTGATGCCGGCCTCGCCCAGGTATTCCTCCAGGGAATCGGTGACCGATTTGGTGTAGGGGGTGACGACGGCGATGCGCCGGGCCCCGATCTCATGGAGCGCCGCGACCGCGGCACCCGAGGTGGTGAGGGCGGGTACCTCCCCCGCCTGGGCCATCGCCGCGCACATCGCGCGTTCGCCCGCCATGCCGCCGACGAAACTGCCGGACGTACAGGCATAGGCGATGACCTGGGGCGATACCGCGCACAGCGCCTGGACGGCGGCGTGCAGGGTCTCGTGCTCGCTGACCAGACGGGCCAGGTCGAGGCTGACCTCGACGGGCACGAAGGGAGTTCGGGTGAGGTGGAGGGACACGTCGTCGGGGACCCAGCGCCACAGCTCGCGGTCGAGCGCGAAGTCGAAGGGGGCGACGACGCCCACGCCGAGCTGCGGCTGTGGGCCACCCAGGAAAGAGACGTCCATGAAGGCCCCTAGAAGGCACGAAGGGCTGGTATGGCCCGGCCAGTGGCCGGAGAAGATGGTGCAGCCGGACAAGCCGGGGACGTCGGGACAGAGCCGTTGTTGACACGGTAGATACGACTTCTTAGCGTGGTCAATCCTCGCATCTCAGGCATCTGTCGGCGCCCTGTTCCGCGATACGGGGCACACGCTTCAGAACGGTTTCTGACCTATGTCCGATAGCACCGGCAGCACCCTTCTCGTACTGGGTTCCGACCCGCTCCCCCGGTTGGACCGGCTGGCCGGCCGGGCCGACGTCGTCTTCGCCGACGAGGAGACGCTGGCCGGCCTACTCCCCACCGCCGACGTGCTGTTGGCCTGGGACTTCACCTCCGACGCGATCCGCGAGAGCTGGCCGGAGAGCGGCCCGCGCCCCCGGTGGGTGCACACCGCGAGCGCCGGCGTGGACCGGCTGCTGTGCCCGGCGCTGATCGCCGACGACACCGTCGTCACCAACGCCCGCGGGGTCTTCGAGCAGCCGATCGCCGAGTACGTCGCCGGGCTGGTGATCGCCATGGCCAAGGACTTCTACGGAAGTTGGGAGCTGCAACGGCAGCGGCGCTGGCAGCACCGGGAGACGCTGCGGCTGGCCGGGACCCGCGCGGTGGTGGTGGGTTCGGGGCCGATCGGCCGGGCCATCGGCACCACCCTGCTGGCACTGGGTGTCGAGGTCGATCTGGTCGGCCGCCGGGAGCGGACCGGTGATCCGGAGTTCGGCCGGGTGCACGGCGCGGGGGCCTTGAACGCGCTGCTGCCGCACGCCGATTGGGTGGTCTGCGCGGCGCCGCTGACGGCCCAGACCCAGGGGATGTTCGGGGCCGCGGCGTTCGCGCTGATGCCGCGCCGGGCCCGCTTCGTCAACGTCGCACGCGGGCCGCTGGTCGACGAGGAAGCGCTGGTCGCGGCGTTGCGGGAGTGGCGGATCGCGGCGGCGGCGCTGGACGTCTTCCAGCACGAGCCGCTGGGCACGGACAGCCCCCTGTGGGACGTGCCGCACTTGATCGTCTCGCCGCACATGAGCGGCGACACCCTGGGCTGGCGGGACGTGCTCGCCGCGCAGTTCCAGGACAACTTCGACCGGTGGGCGGCCGGGGAGCCGCTGCTCAACGTCGTCGACAAACACCTCGGATACGTACCGGTGCAGTGACCGCGCGGGCCGTCCGGGCCCGACCCGCGGCGGTCCGCGCCCCGCCCGCCGTCCCGCTCGGGGCGGCCGACGCTCGGAGGACGCATGACCAACGGACCGACCCGCCTCGCCGACCTGTCCGCCACCCGTCTGACGGCCGGCTACGCCGCCGGCGAGTTCTCCCCCGTGGAGGCGACCCGGGAGGTGCTGGAGCGCGCCGAGACCGCCCAGGCCGCGGTCAACGCCTTCACCCGGATCGATGCCGACCAGGCGCTGGCGCAGGCGGCGGAGTCGGCGGAGCGCTGGCGGCGCGGTGCGCCGGCCGGACCGGTGGACGGGGTGCCGGTCACCGTCAAGGACCTGCTGCTGACCCGGGGGGCGCCGACGCTGCGCGGGTCCCGGACGGTTCGGGCCGAGGGTGCGACGTGGGACGAGGACGCGCCGGCGGTGGCCCGGTTGCGGGAGTCCGGGGCGGTGTTCGTCGGCAAGACCACCACCCCGGAGTTCGGCTGGAAGGGTGTCACCGACAGTCCGCGGCACGGGGTGACGGGCAATCCGTACGACCCGGGGCGCACCTCGGGCGGCTCCAGCGGGGGCAGCGCGGCGGCGGTGGCGTTGGGGGCCGGGCCGCTGAGTCTGGGGACGGACGGCGGGGGGTCGGTGCGGATCCCGGCGTCGTTCTGCGGGGTCTTCGGTCTGAAGGCGACCTACGGGCGGGTGCCGCTGTATCCGGCGAGCCCGTTCGGGACGCTGGCGCACGTGGGGCCGATGGCCCGGGACGCGGCGGACGCGGCGCTGGTGATGGACGTGATCTGCGGCCCGGACTGGCGGGACTGGTCGCAGTCGGCGCCGGAGCCGGGGTCGTTCCGGGCGGCGCTGGCCGGGAAGGTGGCGGGGCTGCGGGTGGCCTACAGCCCGTCGCTGGGCTGGGACGTGCCGGTCGCGCCCGAGCTGGCGGCGGCGGTCCGCCGGGCGGTGGACACGCTGGCCGGGCTCGGCGCGGACGTCGAGGAGATCGACCCGGGGGTGGCGGATCCCGTGGAGGCGTTCCACACGCTGTGGTTCAGCGGCGCGGCCCGGGTGGTGCAGCCGCTGGGGGCGGCCGACCGGGAGTTGCTGGACCCGGGGCTGCGGGAGGTCTGCGAGCAGGGCGCCCGCTACAGCGCGCTGGACTATCTGGCGGCGGTCGACGTGCGGATGGCGCTGGGTCGGGCGATGGGGCGTTTCCACAGCGTCTACGACCTGCTGGTGACGCCGACCGAGCCGCTCACCGCCTTCGCGGCCGGCGTGGAAGTACCGCCTGGTTCCGGCCACACCCGCTGGACGGGCTGGACGCCGTTCACCTATCCGTTCAACCTCACCCAGCAGCCGGCCGCGACCGTGCCGTGCGGGGTGGACGGCGACGGGTTGCCGATCGGGGTGCAACTGGTCGGTGCGCGGCACGCGGATGCGCTGGTGCTGCGCGCCGCGCACGCCCTCTACGAGGCGGGGGCGGCGGAGATCCCGGCACCGCGGCTTGTCCGGCCCTGACCCACCGGACGGACCCTGGGGCGGGGGCGAACACTTCCCCTAGGGGATGCCGGCGCCCCCTGCGGGGCCACAACGTGGCGGTGGCGGAGGGTATTCCGGCATCCCGGGGGCGGGAGGAGTGGGCGGTGGCTTTCAGGCCCGGCGGAAGGTGAGGGTCTCTCCCAGGGCGCCGGCCCGCCACAGGTCCTGGCAGGCGTCGGCCATCCGGTCCAGGCGGTCGACGACCGCGCCCCAGACGATGCCCGGCACCCAGCCCGCGTCACCGTTGATCAACAGGTTGTTGCGCTCGTAGAAGAGCGCGAGGTCGACGACGGTGGCGCGGCCGCGGTGCTTGGCCGCGCTCTCGTAGCCGTAGGAGGCGGTGCCCAACTGGGTGTCGCTGAAGGTGAAGTAGCACAGGTCGCCGGGGATCGGGGTGATCGTCGGGTTCTCCAGCGGCGGCTCCTCGGGCGCGAACGGCGGGACCAGTGCGTAGATCTCGTTGCGGGCGTACTTGGCGTGGTAGACGTCGCCGCCGAGCGGGAGCGCGTCCCAGATGGCGGCGCACGTGAGTGGAGCGCGATCGTCGAGCAACTTGGCCGTGCAGCTGACGCCGCGCTTGTCCAGGGAGACTTCGATGAAGCGATCGGTCATATCCCGAGCGTAGGGGGCATTACCGGCGTACGGAACATCTCCCGTGCCGGTGTGAAGGGCCGGAAACCATCGGCATAGGTGTGAACGGTTCGGGTAGCCGCGCGCCCATGGCTCCTCCACAGAGCACGGCCTCAGACAATCAAGGTCCTCATGACCCTCCAGGACAGCACACCCGGGGACACGACATAACAGGACAACGGACCAGCGGCATCCGCCGCCGGTCGCTGCTCGCGGGGGTAGCGGCGCTCGGTGCAGCGGGTGCGATGGGTGCGGCGAGCGGTTGCAGCCGGGTTCCGACCGCGGACGTGGCGGGCGGCGGTCAGCTGCTGGACCGGCTCCGCAAGAAGGGCTCGGTCACCCTGGGCGTGGCCGGCGAGCAGCCGTACGGCTACATCGGCACCGACGGCAAGATGACCGGTTCGGCGCCCACCATCGCCCGAGTGATCTTCAAACGGCTCGGCGTGCCGCGCGTCGAGCCGTTCCCGACCGACTTCGGCTCGCTGATCGTCGGGCTGAACTCCCAGCAGTTCGACGTGGTCGCGGCCGGGATGTACATCAATCCCGACCGCTGCGCGCAGGTCGTCTTCGCCGATCCCGAGTACCAGATGCTGGACGCCTTCATCGTCCGCAAGGGCAATCCGCTGAAGCTGCGCTCCTACAAGGACATCGCGCGGACCGGGGCGCGGATGGCCACCGGCGTCGGCTACGCCGAGATCGGTTACGCCAAGGAAGCCGGGATCACGAAAATCACCACGCTGCCGGACCAGTTGGCGGGACTGCTGGCGGTCGAGCAGGGGCGGGTGGACGTCTTCGTCGGGACCGCGGTGACGGTGCGCAACGTCGTTGCGCAGTCGCGGACCACCCAGGCGGAGGCGACGCCCGAGGTCACCCCGTACGTGAAGGGGAAGCCGGTGATCGACGTCGGTGGCTTCGCGTTCCGGACCCCCGAGACCAACCTCCGTGACGCGTTCAACCGCGAACTCCACAAGATGAAGCGGTCCGGGGAACTCCTGGACCTCATGCGGCCCTTCGGCTTCACCGCGCAGCAGATGACGAAGATCACCGCCAAGGAGAAGTGCCGGCCATGACTGACATCACCTGGGGTCTGTGGGAACTCCTCCTCAAAGGCGTCTGGATCACCGTCCAGCTGACCGTCTACAGCGCGGCCCTGGCCGCCGTCGTGGCCTTCGGCATCGGTCTCGCGCGCACCCACCGGCGGTGGATCGTGCGTTTCCTGTCCGGGGCCTATTTCGAGATCTTCCGCGGGACCTCCGCGCTGATCCTGATGTTCTGGATGTTCTTCGTGCTACCGATGGGGTTCGGCTGGCAGTTGGTCCCGATGTGGGCCGCGGTGCTGACGCTGGGCCTGACCTACGGCGCGTACGGTTCCGAGGTCGTCCGGGGCGCGATCGCCGCGGTACCGCCGGGCCAGCGCGAGGCCGGGATCGCGCTCAGCTTCTCGCCCGGCCAGCAGCTGCGGAAGGTCGTCCTGCCGCAGGCGTGGCCGGGCATGGTCCCGCCCTTCAACAACCTGCTGATCGAGCTGCTCAAGGGCACCGCGCTGGTGTCGATCCTGGGCGTCGGCGACATCGCCTTCGGCGCCTCCCTGGTGCGCAACGCCACCGCGCAGAGCGCCCCCGTCTACACGATCATCCTGGTGATGTACTTCGTCCTGGCGTTCACCCTGACCCGCGGGATGCGCGCGGTGGAACGGCACGCCAAGGCGGGCGTCGGGCAGGCGCCGGCCAAGCGGTCGCGGCTGCGGCTCCGGCCCGCCACCGGCCCGGCGGTCACCGGTACCGCAGCTCCCGCGGAAGGTGAGGCCCGATGAAGTTCGACTGGTCCGCGGTCGGCGACTTCCTGCCGACGTTCTGGAAGGGCGTGCTGGTCACCCTCCAGGCCCTGGTCCTGGGTTCCCTGATCGCCTTCGCGCTCGGCCTGGTCTGGGCGCTGGCGCAGCGCTCGTCCCTGAAGGTGGTGCGCTGGCCGGTGACCGCGGTCACCGAGTTCGTGCGCAACACCCCGCTGCTGGTGCAGCTGTTCTTCCTCTTCTACGTGATGCCCGAGTGGGGCCTCACGCTCAGCGCCCTGGCCACCGGCGTGATCGGGCTGGGCCTGCACTACTCGACGTACACCGCCGAGGTCTACCGCTCCGGTATCGACGGCGTCCCGGCGGGCCAGTGGGAGGCGGCCATCGCGCTGAGCCTGCCGCGCCACCGCACCTGGACGGCGGTGATCCTGCCGCAGGCGATCCGCCGCGTGGCCCCCGCCCTCGGCAACTACGTGATCGCGATGCTGAAGGACTCGCCGATGCTCTTCGCCATCGGCGTGCTGGAGATGCTCGGCGAGGCCCGGCAGTTCTCCTCCCAGACCTTCCAGACGGTCGAGCCGTACACGGTCGTCGGGGTCGCCTTCATCGCCATCGCCTACCCCGCCTCTCTTCTCCTGCGAGCCCTGGAGCGCCGCCTTGTCCGCTGACCGCAGCACCCCGAACACCCCGCCCACCACCGGCGACGACGCGCCCTCCGAGGAGACCGAGCTGATCCGCTTCGACGCGGTCACCAAGCGGTTCGGTGCACACACCGTCCTCGACTCGCTCGACATGAAGGTCTACTCCGGCAAGCACGTCACCCTGATCGGCCCGTCCGGCTCCGGCAAGACCACCATCCTGCGGCTGATGATGACGCTGCTGAAGCCGGACGAGGGCACCATCAAGCTGGGTGACCGGTACCTGACCCACGAGGAGAAGGGCGGCAAGCTCGTCCCGGCGAGCGACCACTACAGCCGCGAGATCCGCAAGAACATCGGGATGGTCTTCCAGCAGTTCAACCTCTTCCCCAACATGAAGGTGCTGCGGAACATCACCGAGGCCCCGGTGCACGTCCTGGGGCTGGACAAGGACGCGGCCGAGGAGCGCGCCCGCGAGCTCCTCGAACTCGTCGGCCTCACCGCCCACCTCGACAAGTACCCCACCCAGCTCTCCGGCGGCCAGCAGCAGCGGGTCGCCATCGCCCGGGCGCTGGCCATGCGCCCGCAGGTCCTGCTGCTGGACGAGGTCACCTCGGCCCTCGACCCGGAGCTGGTGGCCGGCGTCCTGGACCTGCTGCGGGACATCGCGCACTCCACGGACATCACCATGCTCTGCGTCACGCACGAGATGAACTTCGCCCGGGACATCTCCGACTGCGTGATGATGTTCGACGCCGGGCGGGTCATCGAGTTCGGTCCGCCGGAGCAGATCTTCACGGACCCGGAGCACGAGCGGACCCGGGAGTTCCTGAGCGCGGTGCTGTAGGCGGCGCGATGGGCGGTGCCCCTGTGGGCGCCGCCCTGGGGCGTGTGGGAGTGCGGCACGTGGTGCGCGCTCCGGCACGCCCCGCCTCGCCGCCCGTTTCCCCGGCGACCGAGGTCCGCTGCCCGGCATTCCACGAGTTTTGAGACATCCGCGCCCACTGCGATAGAAGTGAAAGATGAGGCGTACGGATACCCGACGGGAAGAAGATCACTAGACGGAAGAGTGAGGTGCCTGAGCCTCAGGCGAAAACCCGACACTCCGTCAACTTCGCACGTCACCACCGGCCGTCAACCCCGGCCGTCAGCGGGCCGTCCGCCCCGCTCCCGCCCGCCATTGCCGCCGGTCCGCGCGGGATCCGACGATCCGTTCATGACCAGGGCATATGCCAGAGTGCAGGGCGCCTGCACAGACGCGTGAACCGACCCGGTTTTCAGTCAAGACCCCCTCCATCCGGGCTCGTTGACCGCTATCGTGATACGAGCCCGTTGTCCGGAAGCGGCCCGCGTTCCACGGGGTCGTGACCGTCCACAACGGCCACGACGCAAGCGGTACCAACCTCTTAGGGGGACACCGTGGCGCTGAAGCCCGAGCCGACCGCGCCGTTCCATTCGGTGCAGTACGCCCTCCGCGTACTCGAAACGATCTCCCGGCACGCCAACGGCGTGACCGACGCGCAGATCGCCCGCGAGACCGGACTGCCGGCAGCCCACCTCACCCAACTGCTGTCGATGCTGCGCCGGGAAGGCTACGCGCAACAGCTCGCCGACGGCGCGTATGTCGTCGGCGAGTCGCTGCTCCTGCTCGGCTCCGGCTCCGACCGCAGCCGCGCCCTGCGCGACAAGCTCCAGCGCACGCTGGACCAGCTACGCGATTCGGTCGGGGCGGCGGTCTACATCAGCAGGTACATCGACGGCGAGGTGAAGATCCTCCACTACGCCGACGGCCCACTGGCGCCCAAGGTCAACGAGTGGGCCGAGTTCCGCCGCACGGCACACGCCAGCGCGGTCGGCAAGTGCCTGCTGGCCCAGCTCGACCACGACGGCCGGATGGACCACCTCTCGCGCCACAAGACCGCCCGGCTCACCTCCCGGACGATCACCAACGAGAAGGTGCTGTTCCACAAGCTGGACAGCCAGCCGCCGACCGTCCCCGTCCTGGACCTCCAGGAATACGCGGTCGGCACGGTCTGCGCCGCCGTTCCGATCACCGCCGGCAAGACGGTCGGCTGCCTGGCCCTGTCCATGCCGCTGGAGCACGCCCACCGTCTGCGGCAGGCCGCCGACACCCTCAACCGCAAGGCCGCGCCGGTCCTCCTGTCGCTGGCGATCTGAGGTCGGAGCGTCGCCTGAGGTCGCAGGGGCCCGGGATCCCGGGCCCCTGCGGGCTTGAGCGCGAGGGTGGCCGGGAGCGCGCTCCCGGGGCGCCACGGGGGCGGCCCCGAGGGTGGTCATGAGCACCCTTCTCGACCAGGTAGTATTTCTTTCGTCAGCGCGCGCCGCTAGCTCAGTTGGTTAGAGCAGCTGACTCTTAATCAGCGGGTCCGGGGTTCGAGTCCCTGGCGGCGCACGTAGGAAGTGGGCGCTCCCGGTTTACCGGGGGCGCCCACTTCTTTTGCGTTCCGGACCGCGCGCCGCGCTCGGAGTGTGGGGCACGGGGCACGGTCAGTGAGGTGCCGGTCATCGATCGAGGAGATGCTCCCGATCATGGTCGCGGTACTGCGCCAGGAGGGCGGCACGGTCGTCGTCGGTGAAGCGGCGGTACCGCCACCGGGCGGCACGGTCCTCGCCGGCGGGCGAGCGGGGGGCCGGGGGCTCGACCGGTCGCCACCAGACCGGATCCGGGCAGCGGAAGCCGGCCCGCCGGAGGGCTACCCGGTGCACCTTGTTGGTCGCGGTGACCGGCAGCGCGGCAACGGTCCGCAGGAACCGGGGCGCCATCTTCGTACCGAGGTCGGGCTGGGCGGCGAGGAAGGCCGCGAAGTCGTCCGGGTCGAAGGCCGTACCGTCGGGCAGTGCGAGTGCCGCCATGACCTGGTCGCCGGCGACCGGGTCGGGCACGGCGTAGACGGCGACGCCGGTGGCCGGGACGTAGCGGGCGAGGATGTTCTCGATCATCGCGGCGGCCAGGTTCTCGCTGTCGACCCGCAGCCGGTCGTCCGCCCGTCCGGCGAAGTGGAAGAACCCTGCCGGGTCCCGGAAGAACAGGTCACCGGTCCAGTACCACCCCGCACCGGCGCGGCCCGACGCCCGGCCCCGGGTGCGGGCGGCGGTGGCCTCCGGGTTGCGCCAGTAGCCCTCGAAGGCGCTGCGTCCCCGGTTGACCAGCTCCCCTATGGCCTCGTCCCCGTTGAGCAGCCGGCCGGCCGGGTCGAGCCGGGCGCGCGGCAGTTCGTCGCCGGTGTCCGGGTCGACGACGGCGAGGTCGTCGCCGGGGGCGGGCCGGCCGACGGCGCCGGGCGGGGTGTCCGAGGTGCGCTGTAGTGCCGCGCCGCCTTCGGAGGAGCCGTACCCCTCGACCAGTCGCACGCCGAACCGGTCGACGAAGCGGGCGACGTCGACGGCGCCCGCCTCCGTCCCGAATCCGGTGCGCAGTGCGTGGTCGCGGTCGTCGGGGGCGGGTGGGGTGGCGAGGAGGTACTGCACGGCGCGGCCGACGTAGGTGAAGTAGGTGGCGCCGTAGCGGCGCACGTCGGGGAGGAAGGCGGAGGCCGAGAAGCGGCGGCGCAGGGCGACGGCCGCGCCGCCGGCGAGCGCCGGGGACCAGCCGGCGATCACCGCGTTGCCGTGGAACATCGGCATGCACAGGTAATGGACGTCCTCCTTCCGCACCCCGAAGTAGCGGACCAGGGAGTGGCCGGCGGCGGCCAGCCGGCCCTGGCTGCACAGGGCGGCCTTCGGCGCCCCGGTGGAGCCGGAGGTGAAATAGAGGAGCATGCGGGTGGCGGGACCCGGGGTGGGCCCCCGCCCCTCCCCGCCGGTACGGAGCGCGGAGCCGGTGACGTCCCCCGGCCGAACACCCTCGAACGGGGCGAGCAGCTCCTGGTAGGCGGGGTCGTCGGTGATCAGTACCCGCTCGGGCGGGAGCACCGGGCCGAGACCGGCGAGCAGCGGCAGGTGCGCCCGTTCGGTGATCAGCAGCGCGCAGTCGGTGTGGGCGATGTCGCGGGCCAGCTCCGGGCCGCGGCGGGTGGGGTTGATGCCGGCGACCGCGGCTCCGGCGAGTGCCGCCGCGCCGAGCCAGAGCGGGAACTCCGGGACGTTGTCGAGCAGCACCCCGATGTGCGGCTCCGCGCCGCGCGGCAGCAGCTCCCCCAGCAACGCGGCCCGCGCGGCGGCGGCGCCGGCCACCTGGTGGTGGGTGAGCGCCACCTCCTGATACTTGAGGGCGATGCGGTGGTCCGTCCACTGCGCCTGGACGAGCTCGGCGATGGTGCGGGGGGCGGAGGCGGGGGTGGAGCCGCGGCCGGGGGGCGGGGCGGGGGCAGGCGGCGGGGCGGGGACGGTGTGGCTGGCCGCCTTGTGGGCGGGTGCCTTGTGGGCAGGTGCCTTGCGACCGGGTGGGGTGTGCTCATGGGCGTCGCGGGCGAGCGGGCTGTCGCTGCGGGAGCTGTCGGCCACCATGACGGCGGAGCTTAACTGACGCTGCGTCAGTTTTGCAGGGTGCGGGGATGCGGAAGGGCGCGGAGAAGCATGAAGGGGCATGCCATGAGGGGGCGAGGGGCAACGGGCGAGGGGCAACGGGCTGCCCCGCGATTGACCTTGGGGCGTGTCGGCCTGCGGGTTCGGCCGGGTCGTGGTTCAGCAGGACTTGCTGCGAACGTGCACCGGCTCGGTGCTGGGTTTGTGCCGGGTGGGCCGCTCGGCGGCGCGGGCGGAGACCAGAGCGGCGATGGCGCGGTGCGTCTCGGCAACGCCCTCGGCCGCGGCATGGACGAACGCGTCATCCAGGGTCCGCAGCAGGATGCCGGGCCGGTCGGGGACGGCGAACCCACGGTCCGCCGGCAGCGGGCGGACCTCCTGGATCGCCCGGCCGATCGTGGAGGACCCCACCTCGTAGAGCACACCCAACGCCTCATGGGTGAGCCCAGTCCGCAGATGGACCAGTGTCGCCAGGAGCCGGTCGGTGAAGACCAGTTCGTACTTCGGCCCGGCTCCCGCCTCCCGCCGACGGTCGCCCTCACGTCGCTCATTAGGGTCGAGGCATGACGCCACCCCTTGCCGGCAGTGCCTTCGACTCGCTCCGCCTCGACGCCGTGCCCGACCAGGAGGCGCTGCGCCGGGCCTACGAACTCCCCAGCGACGCGGCCGTGCGCAAGCAGATGACCGAACTCACCGAACAGACCAGGTGGTTGATCGGATGCTCATCGCTGGTCCTGGTCGCCAGCGCGGACGCCGAGGGCAACTGTGACGTTTCCCCGCGCGGCGGTCCCGCCGGGTTCGTCGCCGTCTTAGACACGCGGACGGTGGCGATACCGGACGCGACCGGCAACAAGCGTCTGGACACCCTGCAGAACGTCGTCGCCACCGGACGGGCCGGGCTGCTGTTCGTCATCCCGGGGCGCACCACGACGCTCAGGGTGAACGGCCGGGCCTGCGTCTCCACCCGTCCGGAGCTGCTGTCGCAGCTGACCGCCGTGGGCAAGCCGCCGGCCAGTGCGCTGGTGCTGGGGATCGAGGAGGTCTACCCGCACTGCCCCAAGTCCCTCCTGCGCAGCGGGTCCTGGAAGCCGGAGCAGTGGCTGCCGACGGACGCCCAGCCGACCTCGGCCGAGGTGACGCTGGCCCAACTGCGGATGCCGGAGCTGACGATCGCCGACATCGAGCAGGCGGAGGCGGACTCGCTGAAGTACCGGTACGAGTAACGGGCCGACCAGCGATTGCTGAACCACCAGCCCGCCGAACCCCTAGACCAGCACGCCTCGGGCCTCTGATCGGAGCACTTCGCCCGGTGTCCCATCAACCCCTGGGTCTACCCCTTCCTCCATGCGAGACCAACCCGTGGCGTGACGCCGCCAACTGCCGCTGCCCGTAGCGTTCTTATACAACGAGACGGCGGCGGGAGCACGAAGGAGCCGCAGACGGTCCCGGGGTGGCGAGGGCCTCCCCGGAGGGAGGACGGGGAGGCCCGATGAAGACACCACACCTGCCGACGGGACGTGGCGGCAGCGCCAGGGTCAGGGTCAGGACAGGTCAACATCCGAGCAGGCGTAGAACGCGTTGCCCGTGTCAGCGATGTTCCATACGCCCAGGATGAGGTGGCGCCCGGACTTGAGGGTGGGGACGGTGCCCTGATGCTGCACCGTCTCCCCCGGGCGTGCGCCCCCCATCGGCACCGTCATGAACGGCTCGGGTTCGAGGTCGGCGCGGGTGAGCGGCTTGGTGGGGTCGTAGCCGTCCTTGGTGATGAAGTACTCGAAGTCCGCCGTCGCATGCCGTGCCGTGAGGCGCCAGGTGAAGGTGTAGCCCTGCCCCGGGGAGAGCTTGGTCGCCGGCCACTTGCCACCGCGCGGATCGTCCAGTTGCACGAAGTTGTCGTGCCCGCCGGAACAGATCTTGCCGTCAGCCGGCCCGGCGGCGGGGAATCCCGTGGGCGCCTCGACGCTCTGGGGCTCGTACTGAATAGCGCCACAGTCCTTGACGGTGCCGTTGGCGCAGAGCGCCTGACGGCTCGGCGGCGCGTCGCTGTAGCCGTGACTGGAGGCGCTGCCCGTCGCGAGAAAGGAGGCCCCGACGATACCGATGCCTATCACGGCGGCACTGAGCTTCTTACGCATGCTTCGCTCCTGAAGAACGCTGGGGGGAGGGGAGTTCTGCGAGTCGAGTGAAGTGCGGTGCTGCGCTTGGTCCAGACCAACTGGCAGATTAGTGAGGGGAATTGAACATGTCTAGACCATGACGCGATCATGTCCGCTCGACGACCACTCGACGTCCACTCGACTTCTGTGCGGCCTCCGTACGAAGTCCGTCGCGAAGTCCGTCACGAAGCCCGTCGCACCGTCAGCGGCCCTACGCCGCGTTTGCCTTCCGCTGAGGCGTGCATCGGTTGCGGCGTTCATCAGTTCCGACTGTGTCGGCCGGCGGCCGTGTGAGAGTGAGGGGCATGGATACGACACCGGATGGCCGCCCCGTCCCGCCCCCGCACGCCGGGGAACGCGAGGGCCTGGAGAGCTGGCTGGACTTCCACCGCGCCACACTGGAACTGAAGTGCGCGGGCCTAGATGACCGTCAGCTGCGGCTGGCCTCGGTGGCGCCGTCGTCGATGACGCTGCTGGGCCTGGTCCAGCACATGGCAGAGGTCGAACGCAACTGGTTCCAGCGGGTGTTCGCGGGTCGGGACGTGCCACCGGTGTACGAGGGGGGTTCGGGCGATGGCTTCACGCTCGTCCCGGGCCGCGGGATCGACGAAGCTCTGAGCCTCTGGCGCGCGGAGGTCGCACGGAGCAGGGACCTGATCGCCGGTTCGTCGCTGGAGGACGCCGGCAAGCTCTCGGAAAAGGAGGCCGGACACGTCGGTGGCCAGGGAGTCTCGCTGCGCTGGATCCTGGTCCACATGATCGAGGAGTACGCACGCCACAACGGTCACGCGGACCTCATCCGGGAGTGCATCGACGGCACAACGGGCGCCTGAGGCACCCCACATCGCGGCCAAGCCGGCTGGCGCTCCCGCCGGGTCGCACCACCCGGCGGGCCAGCGCCACCCGGCTGGCCTGGGCTACCCGACTGGCCTGAGCCGCCCGGCGGGCCTGGCCTGGCCCGCCCGGCGGGCTCGGGCTGCCCAACTGGCTCGGGCTGCCCAACTGGCTCGGGCCACCCGGCTGGCTCGGGCCACCCCATCTGGCTTGGGCTGCTCGGCTGGCCTGGCCCGCCCGGCTGGCTCGGGCTACCCAACTGGCTCGGCCTGCCCGGCTAGCTCGGGCTGACCGGGAGGTGGGGGGTCACGCTGCCTCTGGGAGGGGGCCCGGGGTGGGGGCGGCGGCGGTTTGGACGAGGGCGGTGTAGGTGCGGCGTAGGGCGATGAGGGATTCCTGGGCCTCGCGGTAGACGGCGGCGTCGGGGCCGCCACGGTGGGCGAGGGTGCGGACGGGGGCGCAGTGGCGGTCCATGGCGCTGAGCCAGGCGCGGTGTTGGGCCGGGAGGTGGCGGCGCAGGTGCTGGCGCCGGCCCTCGCCGAGGCGGCGCCCGCCGATGCCCAGGACGGCGTCGGCGGCCTGGAGGACCGGCGGCTCCAGGGCGCCCTGTTCGGCGAGCGCGCCGAGCACCGCCCGCTGCTGGTCGGTGGCCGGGGCGGACGCCAGTTCCGCGGCCTCGGAGTGGAGCTGGGCGCGCAGGGCGTGCTGGATGCGGACCAGGCGGCGCAGTGCCGTCGGCGTGGACGAGTCGTCGGGGGCGCGGCCGGCCAGGGTGTCGGCGAGGCGGAAGAGCCAGATGCCGTGCGCCTCCAGCCGGGTCGCGGCGAGCATCAGCCGGTCCAGGCGGCTGAGCGGCTGGCCCTCCGGAGCCCAGCGCACGATCGGGACCAGTTGTTCGGTGCGGGCCAGTTGGTCGATGGGGATGTGGCGGCGTGGTTTGCGTTCCGGGGCCCAGTTGTGGAGCGCAAGGGTGGGCAGGGCGACGAACTGGTCGTGGTCGATGCGGTGCGCGATGGCCGCCCAGAGTTCCAGGAACGCCTCGTTGGCGACCTCGCGGGCGGCCGGCGCCTGCGGGTCCAGGGCGCTCCAGCCGCAGGACACCGCGATGACCGCGACGCGCATCGCGGCGGCCTCCGCGTTGCGCGGCGAGAGGCGGGAGACGCGCTGTCGCAGGGCGGTCAACTCCTCGGCGTGGTCGGCGCGTTTGACGACGTCGAGGGCGGTCGCGCGGTCGGGTGCGACGGCCGCCTCGCGGGCCATGGCGTCCAGCCGGGTCCAGGTGCCGATCATGGATCGTACGGGGGGCCGCTCGGGGAGGAAGCCGTGCGTGCAGGGGTCGTGCGGGGCCGGCGCGCCGGAGGTGTCGCCGTCGGCGGGCGCGGCGTCGGCCGTTCCGGTGGGGTCGGCGCCGGCGCCGGCGGGGCCGCCCTGCGCCGGGATCCGGACGGCCGGGTCGGCACCGGTCCGGGCGGCGGGGATGCGGTGGGCGGCGGTCCGGCCGACCGCGCCGGGGGCGGCCGCGCCGGCCGGGTCCCGCGGGTCGGTGGTCGTGGCGGCTCCGGGGGCGCCCGTTTCGGGGGTCGCCGCGCGTATGGCGAGGCGAGCGTCGGGCGTCGTCGTCATGGGAGTAGGGGTCATCAGCACTTCCCCGCTAGCAGGCGGGCCAGGTGGGCGTCCATATCGAGATAGCGGTCCTCGTGGCCGGGCGGGACGATGGCCGCGGTCTGCTCCAGCCAGGCGGTGAGCTCCGTCGCGCGCACCGTCAGCTCGCAGACGTTGCCGTCGGTGGCGAGTTCGATGTGGACCCGGCGGGATGCGCCCGCCCGACAGGCGGGCCAGACCCGCACGTCACCCTGCCCGACCTCGCCGCACAGCCCGCCGAGCAGCAGATCGCGGGCGAACAGCCAGGTGGCGACCGTCTCGCCGCGACTGAGGAACGCGACCTCGACCTCGTAGGGGCGGTCACTGCGGTAGCCGAACCGGCCGGCCACCGGAACCGTTTCGTCCGGCCCGAGGAGGAGCTGCATCTCAAGGGTGCGCTTGGCTGTCGACACCACGACGATCAACCTTTCCAAAGAGGGGCGAGTCCCGGGGCCCCGGTTCGGGGCTCGCGTCCTAGCAGACGTTGGCTCGCGGGATGGGGTTGCAGGTGATGGCGGACTAGTGATGGACGCCATGGTCCGCGGGGGACGCGCGGGCGGGGGTTGCGGCCCGGCGCCCGGCCCGGCGGCGGGGTGACGTGCCGGGTGCCGTGGGCGGTGTGTCGCGGGACCGTCATGCCCGTTCTCCTCCAGGCCGGCTGCTCGTCGGGGCCGACGCCCGGGCATCGGCCCTGCCGCGCCCCGGCGCTGGCCTCAGCCTCTCAACGGGCAGGAGAAACCGCATGTTGACGGGGCAACTGATGCACTACGGCCACGAAGTCGATCTTCACAGACCAATCCGGGCGCCCGCTCGGGCGAAGGTCCCGATGTCGCGGGACTTTCGGCCCGGGGCGGGAGGGTCCCCGGTGGGGTACGGGGCGGGTGGGGTTGGTGCGGTCGACGGGCGGGGCCACGGCCAGGCGGGCGCGGGAGTGGCGGGGATCACACGAGGGGGAAGCGTGGGGGGCGCATTCCTGGGTACGGACCACCCCCGGAGTTCGTGTAGAGTTTTCTTCGTCAGCGCGCGCCGCTAGCTCAGTTGGTTAGAGCAGCTGACTCTTAATCAGCGGGTCCGGGGTTCGAGTCCCTGGCGGCGCACGTAAGACTGAGGCCCCTCGCATCGCGGGGGGCCTCAGTCGTGTTCCGTTGTGGCGCCGGGGGCCGCCGGGGCTCCGGTACGCGTCGTGGGCGCGGTGAGCGGGTGCGGTCGGGCAGGCGAACGGGCCGGGGGGCGGCCGACGGCGGCGGCGTCGCCGGTCGCGGGGAGCCGCGCCGGGCCACCGTCCGGGAGGTCGGGACGGCCGCCGCAGAACCAGCAGGCCAGCAGCAGGACGACCCAGGCGAGGCCCGCCAGGAGGCGGGGGGCGGCGGATGCGGGGCGTGCACCCGGCGGCCCCGTCCGCCCGGCGGCCACCGGGACGGTCGCGACGCCGGTGCCCATCGGGACGGCTACCTGCTCCGCGGCCACCAGGAGTGCCGCGTCCTCGGTGCCCGTCCAGTCATTCCCGCCGGGTGCTTGCTCGCCGTCCCTCGGGGCGGCCGGGTTCTCGGCGTCCGGTACGGCGGTGGCGTGCTCGGCGTCCCGCGGGGTGGCCGTTTCCTCAACGTTCGTCGGCACTGCCGCTCCCCTGGCGTTCGCGGCGGAGCCGGAGTCTGAGGCGGAGCAGTTGGCCGGCGATGACCAGGATGGCGCCGCCCGCCAGGACGAGGACGACGGCGGAAGTGCTGCTCAGTTCCCGGCGGGCGGTGACCCGGCGGGGCGTGCGGGGGACATGGGCGGTCAGGGCGGGCGCGGTGTGGGCGCGCGCCGAGCCGGCCGGGTGGGTGGCGCGGGTGGTGTCGGGGCCGGCGGGGTGCGGGCCGGTGGGTGCGGTGCGGTGCGGGCCGTGCGCGGCCGGGGCGGCGATGGTGGTCTGGGCGGTGCCGGGGCCGCGTCCGTCGTCGGTGGCGTACGCGGGTGCCGTCGTCACCGCGCATACCGCGACCGCGGCACAGAGTGCGAGCTGCGGTGAGCGCATGGTGTACCTCCGGATACTCCGAAGGTCCGCCGGTGCGCGGCCGGGCGCATCCGGGGCGGGGCCGGGCTGCGCCGTTCGGGTGGCCGGGAGCCTCCGCCGGCGGCTCCGGCGGCGGGGCTGCGACAGGGCTCCGGCGGTGGGGCTGCGGCGGTGGGGCCGGCCCGGGTGTGGGGCCGGCCCCGGGCCGGGGATCAGACCAGGTCGACCAGGTCCGCGATGGAGTCGACGACGCGGGAGGGGCGGAAGGGGTGGCGTTCGATGTCCTCGGGGCGGGTGAGGCCGGTGAGGACGAGGAAGGTCTCCATGCCCGCTTCCAGGCCGGCGACCACGTCGGTGTCCATCCGGTCGCCGATCATGGCGGAGCTCTCGGAGTGGGCGCCGATGGCGTTGAGCGCGTGGCGCATCATCAGCGGGTTGGGCTTGCCGACGAAGTACGGTTCGACGCCGGTGGCCTTGGTGATCAGGGCGGCGACGGAGCCGGTGGCGGGGAGGGCGCCCTGGGGCGAGGGGCCGGTCTCGTCGGGGTTGGTGGCGATGAAGCGGGCGCCGTTGTCGATCAGCCGGATGGCCTTGGTGAGGGCCTCGAAGCTGTAAGTCCGGGTCTCTCCGAGGACAACGTAATCGGGGGCGTGGTCGGTGAGGATGTAGCCGATGTCGTGCAGGGCGGTGGTCAGGCCGGCCTCGCCGATGACGTAGGCGGTGCCGCCGGGGCGCTGGTCGTCGAGGAACTGGGCGGTGGCCAGCGCCGAGGTCCAGATCGACTCCCACGGGACGTCCAGCCCGATGCGGTTGAGGCGGGCGTGCAGGTCGCGGGGGGTGTAGATGGAGTTGTTGGTCAGGACGAGGAAGGGCCGGCCCGATTCGCGCAGCCGCTTGATGAAGGCGTCCGCGCCGGGGACCGGGACGCCCTCGTGCATGAGGACGCCGTCCATGTCGGTGAGCCAGGACTCGATCGGCTTGCGCTCTGCCACTGCCACTCCTGCCGTGCGTGTTGACCAGGGCTGGCCGGATGGCCAGGGCGCCGGCCGGGCCCGAACGGGCGGCCGACGGCCCCAGCCTAAGTCAGCGGCGGCGCACCGGCCCTGGTCGGTGACGGTCAGCTTCCGGTTGCGGTCTTCCAGGCGCCGATGTAGGTGTCGAGGTTCTTGTCGACGTCGTTCCAGTCGGGCTGGAAGACGTCGACCCCCTTCATGATCGCGGCGAGGGCCGTGGCGTTGGGGTCGGTGGGCTTGATGTCCTTGCGGGAGGTGAAGCCGCCGCCGACGGCGGAGACCTCTTCCTGGACCGGCTTGCTGAGCAGGTAGTCGAGGAACTTCCGGGCGTTGGCGGCGTGCGGGGCGTCCTTGACCAGGCCGGCGGCGTAGGGGAGGGCGAAGGTGGTGGGGCGGGCGCCGGGCTTGGCGGCGGGGAAGAAGATGCCCTGGTGGGGCATGGACTTCATGTTGGCGTAGTTCATCTGGACGTCGCCGTTGGCGACCAGGAGTTCGCCCTTGTCGGTCTTGGGGGCGAGCTGGCCGGTGGAGGAGGACGGGCCGACGTTGTTGGCCTGGAGCTTCTTGAGGAAGTCCATGGCGGGGCCCTGTCCGCCGAAGTCGTGCAGGGCCTTGATGAGGACGGCGGTGCCGTCGCCGGCGACGCCGGGGGTGGAGTACTGGAGCCTGCCCGCGAACCGGTGGTCGGTGAGGTCCTGCCAGGTGGCCGGGGGCTCCTTGAGTTCCTTCTTGTTGTAGATGAAGCAGAAGTAGTTGTTGACGATGGAGACCCACTTGCCGTTGGGGTCCTTGTCGGCGGCGGCGACCTGTTCGGAGCCGTGTGGGCGGTAGATGTCGAGCAGGCCCTTGCCGTCGGCCTGCTGGATGAAGGGCGGCAGGGTGACGAGGACGTCCGCCTTGGTGTTGGCGCGTTCCCGGGCCAGGCGCTGGACGGCGGCGCCGGAGCCGGACTCGACGTAGTCGACCTTGATGCCGGTCTGCTTCTCGAAGTCCTTGAAGACCTTGTCGTAGAAGCCGTCGCCCTGTTCGCTCTTGAGGCCGTCGGCGCTGTAGACGGTGATCTCCTTGGCGTTGGGGTCGGCGGCCGGGGTGCCGCAGGCGGTGCCGGTGGCGGCGAGGACGAGGACGGCGGCGCCGGCGGTGAGGGGGCGGGGCAGGCGGCTGGACATGGCGGGTGCTCCTGGGGAACGGGTCGCGGGCGACGGGGAGTCGGGGGGTGGCGTGGGGTCAGCGGTAGGTGGCCCGGGTGCGGATGCGGGAGACGCCGAGGAGGACGAGGAGGGTGGTGGCCATGAGGGCCACCGCGAGGGCGGCGCCGGTGAAGAGGGCGCCGCGGTCGGTGGCGGCGAAGATCTGGACGGGCAGCGGCATCCAGTCCGGGGGGTAGAGCATCATCGTGGCGCTCAACTCGCCCATGGAGAGGGCGAAGCACAGGCCCGCGGCGGCGGTCAGGGACGGCAGGAGCAGGGGGAGCTTGACCCGCCGCAGGACGTAGCCGGGGCGGGCGCCGAGGCCGGCGGCGCTCTGCTCGTAGGCCGGGTCGAGGCGGGCCAGCGCGGCGGTCACGGACTGGTAGGCGAAGGCGGTGACCAGCACGGTGTGGGCGATGATCACGATCTGCGGGGTGCCGTTGAGGAGGAACGGGGGCTGGGAGAAGGCGACGAGGAGGGCGAGGCCGACGACGACGGAGGGGACGGCGACCGGCAGGAGGAAGAGCGCGTCGAGGACCCGGCGGGCGCGCCGGCCGAGCTTTTCGGCGGCCAGGGCGGCCCAGGTGCCGGCGGCCAGGGCGGCGACGCTGGCGGCGAGGGCGGTGAGCACGCTGGTGGTCAGGGCGGTGAGTGCGTCCCCCTTGGCGATGTCCTGATAGTGCGTCAGAGTCAGGCCGGAGGGGAGGGCTCCGCTCCAGCCGCCGGCGAACGAGGCGGCGACGATCACCAGCAGCGGGAGCGCGAAGACCGGGACGAAGAGGAGGAAGAACACCGCCCAGACGACCCGGCGGGCGGCTGCGCTATGCACGAGCACGGTCGGCACCTCCTGCGGCGAGGGCGGGGACGGGGGCGGCGGGGACGGGCCCGGCGGGGAGGTCTCCCGCGGGGGTGCGCCCGGCCGGGACGGTGCCCGCGGGGGCGTGGCCGGCGGGGGTCTTGCCGGCGGGGGCCCGGGGGGTCTTGCGGCGCTCGGCGGTGCCGCTCGTGCGGGACATCACCGCCCGGTACAGGGCGTAGAGGGCGACCGACAGCACGATGTTGATGACCGCGACGACGCAGGCGCCGGTGTAGTCGCCGTCGAGGATCGCCTTGGTGTAGACGAGCATCGGCAGGGTGACGACGTTCTTGGCGCCGGTGAACAGCACGATGCCGAACTCGTTCAGGCACATCACCAGGACCAGCGCGCCGCCGGCGGCGAGCGAGGGCAGCGCCTCCGGCAGGATCACCGTCCGCACGATCCGCCACGGCCGGGCGCCCAGCGATCCGGCGGCCTCCACCTGCGCGGTCTCCACCTGCGAGAACGCGGCGAGCAGCGGGCGCATCACGAACGGGGTGAAGTAGGTGACCTCGGCCAGCAGGACGCCCCAGGGGGTGTGCAGGAAGTCCAGTGGCCCGTGGGCGGCGCCGGTGACGTCCGTCCACAGGCCGTTGGCGATGCCGACGGTGCCGTAGAGGAACAGCAGGGCGAGGGTGATCAGGAAGGACGGGAAGGCCAGGAAGATGTCGATGAAGCGGGCCAGCGCCCTGCCGCCGGGGAACGGGACGAAGGCGATGACGAGGGAGAGCAGCAGGCCGAGGAGGAGCGCGCCGAGGGTGGCGCCGGCGGCGATCAGCACGGTGTGGGTGAGCGCGTCCCGGAAGGACGTGGCGGCGAGGACGGCGGCGTACGGGGCGGTGGACGGTCCGCCGCCGTCCTCGGGGGTGACGGACTGGCGGACCACCAGGGCGAGCGGGTAGAGGAACACCACCGCGAGGGCGGCGACCGGCGGCAGGGCCCACAGGGCGGCGGTCCGACGGTGGCGCCGCCCGGCTTCCGGCATGGCGCGGTCGGGCACGGCACGGTCGGGAACGGCACGGTCAGGCATGGCGCGGTCCGCCGTCCACGGCCACCGTCGGGGTGTCCGTCGGGGTGTCCGTCGGGGGCTCCGTCGGGATTCCCGTCTGGATGCCCGCCGGGATGAGGACCGCGTCCTCCGGGGCGAAGTGCAGGGCGAGTTCCGTGCCGAGCGGTGGGGTCTCGCGCAGTTCCCGCAGGTCGGCCAGGACGCGGTGGCCGTCGACCGTGAGGTACAGCCGGTGGGTGGCGCCGCGCCACTGGACCTCGGTGACGGTGCCGCGCAGGGTGTTGCCGTGCGGGTCGGGGCCGGCGCCGAGGCCGAGGAGGTGCGGGCGGACGCACAGCGTGGCGGTGGCGCCCGGGGTCGCGTCCCCGGTGGGGACGGCCAGCGGGCGGCCGGCGAACTCCACGCCGCCGTCGTGGCGCACGGTCACCGGCAGGAGGTTCGCGGTGCCGACGAACGACGCGGTGAACGCGGTGCGCGGGCTGCGGTAGAGCGCTTGCGGGGTGCCGCACTCGCGCAGCCGGGCCGACTCCAGTACGGCGATCCGGTCGGCGAGGGTCAGCGCTTCGACCTGGTCGTGGGTGACGTAGAGGATCGAGACGTCCGGCAACTCCCGGTGCAGGCGGGCGAGTTCGGTGAGCATGCCGGAGCGCAGCTGGGCGTCGAGCGCGGACAGCGGCTCGTCCAGCAGCAGCACGCCGGGGCGGATGGCGAGCGCCCGGGCGATGGCGACCCGCTGCTGCTGGCCGCCGGACAGCTCCCGGGGGTGCCGGTCGGCGTAGGCGGCCATACCGGTCATCTCCAGGGCTTCGGCGACCCGGCCGGGGATCTCGGCGCGCGGGACCTTCTGCGCCTTGAGGCCGAAGGCGACGTTCTCGGCGACCTTCATGTGCGGGAAGAGCGCGTACTGCTGGACGACCATGCCGATGCCGCGCTTGTAGGGCGGCAGGGCGGTCACGTCCCGGCCGCCGATCAGGACCCGCCCGGAGACCGGCCGGACGAAACCGGCGACCGCCCGCAGTGCGGTGGTCTTGCCGGAACCGGACGGTCCGAGCAGGGCCATCACCTCGCCCGGTTCGACGGTGAGGTCTAGGGAGTCCAGGACGGTGTGTTCGCCGCGCCGGCCGTGGGCGACGGTGACGCGGTCGAAGCGGATGCCGGAGGCGGGGCGCGGCGCGGCGGAGGGGGCGGCGGCCGCGGCGGAGGGGGCGGGCATCTCACACCACTCCCAGCAGGGCGGGCAGTTCGGCGACCGAGCCGAGGACGTGGGTGGCGCCGGCGGCCGACAGTTGCGCGGCGTCGTGGGCGCCGGTGAGCACCCCGGCGACCACCGCGGCGCCGCTGCGGCGCCCGGCGGTCATGTCGTAGGAGGTGTCGCCGGCCACCGCGAGCTGCGCCACGTCGTCGGCGGCGCCGGTGCGCAGCAGGGCGGCCAGCACCATGTCGGGGTACGGGCGGCCGCGGCCGCCGGCGTCGGCCGGGCAGAGGGTGAGCCGGACCAGGTCGCGCCAGCCGAGCGCGTCGAGGATGGCGTCCTGGGTGACCCGGGCGAATCCGGTGGTGAGGACGACGGTGCGGCCGGCGGCCTGGAGGGACTCGATCGCGGCGCGGGCGCCGGGGACAGGGGCGATCCGGCCGTCGTCGACCAGGGCGCCGTAGGCCGACTCGAAGGCGCGGTTGGCGCGCTGGGCGGCTTCCTCGGTGGCGTGGGGGTCGCCGTCGGCGGCGGCGAACAGGTGCCGGAAGACGGAGATCTTGGACTCGCCCATGGTGGCGCGGACGTAGGCGAGGTGCTCGGCGTGCCGGGGGCTGCCCGGCTCGACGCCCATGTGGCGGGCGGCGGTGTCGAAGGCCCGCTCCACCAGGCCGTCGTCGGCGACGGTGGTGCCGGCCATGTCGAGGACGACCAGCCGGACGTCCTCGGGGCGCTCGGGGTGCGCGGGGTGCGCGGGCGGGTTCGTCAACGGGCTCACCATCCCAGTTCGTTCGCGGTGGTTTCGGCGATGGCCGGGGAGCAGGTCATACCGCGTCCGCCGGGTCCGGTGACCAGCCAGACGCCGTCCCGGACCTGCTGGCGGTGGACGACCCGGCTGGTGTCGGTGCACTGGGCGTAGACGCCGGCCCAGCGGTGGCGGATGCGGGGCAGCGGGCGGCCCAGGATCGCCTCGACGACGCCGGTGAGGTGCTCGTAGGGCTCCTCGACGGTGTCGAAGGCGAACGGCGTCTCGTACTCGTGGGTGTCGCCGATGGTCAGGCCGCCGTCGGCGCGCTGGACCATCAGCAGCTGCATCTTGTGGGCGGCGGCGGTCGGGGTCTGCGCCTGGCCGGCGTTGAGGGCGTCCAGGGCGTCGCCGCGGTAGGCCGGGTAGTAGCGGAAGCTGTCGGCGTCGGCGACGGAGGTGGTCAGGGGTTCGCCGAGCGGGTCGGTCTGCATCATCTGGAGGCGCACCCGGCGCACCGGCAGGTCGGGGACGAGTTCCCGGACCAGACCGCCGAGCCAGGCGCCGGTGCACAGCACCACCGCGTCGCCGTGGTGGGTGGCGCCGTGGTCGTCGCGGACCGCGCGCTCGCCGACCACGTCGCGGACCTCGCGGCCGCCGAGGTAGGTGTACCGGCCGGACGCCGACAGGGCTTCCTTCAGGGCGCGTTGGGCGACCCGGGGTTCCACGGCGGCGTCCCGCTCGCACCACAGGGCGCCGGTGAAGTCGCCGCGCAGGGCGGGGTTGAGGGCGCGGGCCCGGCCCGCGTCGAGGAGCCGGTAGCCGCGGGCGGCGGCGTCCGGGCGGCGGGTGGCGGCCTCGGCGACCGCGTACTCGGCGTCGTTCCGGACGACGGTCAGGGAGCCGATGGCCCGGAACCCGATGCCGGGGACGCGGGCGCCGATGCCCTCCCAGAGTTCGCGGGCGCGCAGGGCGGTGTCCAGTTCCTCGCCGCCGGCGCGGCCGCTGACCCAGATCTGCCCGAAGTTGCGGACCGAGGCGCCGCGGGCCTCGGCCTCCCGCTCGATGTGCAGGACCTCGTGGCCCCGTTCGACTGCGTGCCAGGCGTGCAGGGTTCCCAGCACGCCGGCTCCGACGACTATGACTCGCATGCCCCAGACGGTCGCGGCGGCGGGTGGCCCGCGGGGGACGGGTCGGCGACGGGTCGGTTAACACGGGCTCAAACTTGGCCTAGACCCGTTACCTTCCCGTGACATAACGGGGTGTCCGGCGGGCCGCGGAAGGTCCCCGTCAGGACTCCCGCGCGCCCCCCAGGTGGGTGGTGAACGAGAACCGGTCGCCCCGGTAGAGCGAGCGCACCCGCTCCAGCGGGCGGCCCCCGGTGTCCCGGGACAGTCGGTGGATCAGCAGCATCGGCAGCGCACCGGGCGTCCCGATCAGCAGCGCCTCGCGCGGGGTGGCCAGCACCGTCTCCAGGCGTTCGTCGGCGTCCCCGAAGCCGATGCCGAGCCGCTCGTGGAGGTAGGCGTAGAACGACGAGTCCGGCTCGAAGTCGCTCGCCAGGTCCGGGACCCGGGCCACCGCGACGTAGGTGCTCTCCAGGCCGACCCGTTCGTCGTCGGCGAGCAGTACCCGTTCCATGTGCCACACCGCGTCGCCCGCGGCGAGCCCCAGGTCACGGGCGAGCGCCGGCGGGCTGGGGAAGCGGTCGAGCGAGACGAGGTGCCGGCCGGGGGTGCGGCCCTGGCGGCGGACGCCCTCGGTGTAGCTGGCGAGCGAGAGCGGCTGCGCCATCTTGGGGCCGGCGACGACCGTGCCGCGCCCCAGCCGGCGCAGCCGCCCCTCCAGCACCAGTTCCCGCAGGGCCTGGCGCAGCGTCTCGCGGGACACCTCGAAGCGCAGGGCCAGTTCGCGTTCGGCGGGCAGCGGTTCGCCCTCGCCCAACTCCGTCAGCAGGGCGGCGATTTCGACCTTCGCCGCGTAGTACTTGGGGATGCGTCCGTGCTCGGGGATGCCGGACCGGACGGGTGCGCCAGGATCCTGGCCGTACGGGAACTCCACCCGGCGATCTTCGCACCCGTGGCCGGCCGGGAGGACCGCCACCCCGGGCACCCCGGCACCGCCCCACCACTCCCGGCGCCTCGCGGACAGCACCCCGGGACCGTGGCAGGCGGCCGGATACCCGATCACCTCGCGATACAGCGGCCGCGGCCTGGCTCTTCGGGTCCTCGTGGGCGTCCTTCCCCTGCTCACGCCCGTGTTAGCCGGATGTTAGCGGCGCGGCAGCCTTGCGACAGTGGCCCCGAGCAAAGTGGGTGTCGTACCGAGGAAACGACGACACCCACTGCCCCCGGGGGACCCGAAATGCGCTCCAACACCGCTGCCCGTACCGCTCGTCGCCGCACTCTGCGCGTTGCCGCCGCGGCCCTGACCGCAGCCGCCGCGCTTTCCCTGACCGCCTGCTCCGGTTCGGACGCCGCCGGTTCGAAGGCCGCGGGCGGGACGGAGAGTGGTGTGAACGCCGCGGGCGTGGATGCTGCCGGTTCCTCCGGCTCCGGTTCTTCCGGCTCTGGTTCTTCCGGCTCTGGTTCTTCCGGTTCCTCCGCTGGCGCGCCGGGTTCGGGGGCCAAGGCGGGTTCGGGCGCCGAGGGCGGTACGAAGGCGGAGGCCGCGGGCAAGCAGTCGGGTGGTTCGCACGCCACCAGCGGTGGCGGGGCGGGTTCGGGTGTCGAGCGCTGCCACACCTCCGGTCTGAAGGCGTCGTTCGCCACCGGCGGCGACGCTGCCCCGGACCCGAATGCGGCCGGCGCGACGACCACCAGCGTCGTGCTGACCAACAAGGGCAGCCGCACCTGCAAGATCGGCGGGTTCCCGGGCGTGGACCTCACGTCCGAGAACGGCGGCGAGCGCTGGTCGCTGGCCCGCTCGTCGGCCAAGCACGGCTCGATCACCCTGGGCCCCGGCGACAGCACCGACTTCACCATCAACGTCGCCATGACCAAGGAAGACACCGGCTTCTACCAGCCCGCCTGGGCGGACATCACCCCGCCCAACGAGACCAAGTCGCTCACCATCAAGTGGCCCTGGGGCACGCTCGTCGACCAGCGCGCCGCCACCCACCCGGCCACCTTCGTCAACCCCATCGGCTGACCACCTCGACTGACCACCTCCGCGCTGCCCGGACATGAGCCAGGCCCGTCTCCGAGAACGCGGTGGCTTCGCAAGGGGTGAGGGCCGGTCCGGCAGGTCCGCGACGTCAGGCGGGGCGGGGCGGCGACGCCTCAGCGGAACAGTCCCGTCAGGACCAGTTCCGCGGCGCCGTCCGCGACGGTCCGGGACCCGCCGCGGGCCAGCGCCACCGGTACCGCCGCCGGTACCGCCGCCGGTACCGCCGCCGCGGGGCCGTCACCGGGTGCCGTCCCCGGCCGGCCGCGGAGGGCCGCATGGTCGGCGAGGACCCGGGCCACGCCGTCCCGGAACCGCTCCGGGTGCGCGAGGACGGTACGGCCGCCGAGCAGCACCCGGTCGATGTCCAGCAGTTCCACGAGGTTGGCCGCGGCCACGCCCAACACCCGGGCCGCCGATGGCAGATCGCCGCGGGCCACCGCCGCCAGGCACAGCGCCTCGACGCAGCCGCGCCGCCCGCAGTCGCACCGCGGTCCGTCCAACTGCACCACCTGGTGGCCGAATTCGCCGGCGCCGGTGTGCGGTCCGCGGTAGAGGGTGCCGCCGAGGACCAGCCCGGCGCCGAGCCCGGTCCCCAGGTGGAGATAGGCGAACGAGGCGCCGCCGGCCTCCTCCGGCGCACGACTGAGGCCGAGGGCCGCCGCGTTGGTGTCCTTGTCCAGGACGACCGGCAGGCCCAGGCGTTCCGCGAGCGCGTCCCGCAGGGGGAAGCCGGCCCACTTCGGGGCCCCGGTGACCTGGCGCAGCACGCCCGTCGCGTGGTCCAACGGGCCCGGGCAGGCCACCCCCGCGCCGAGCACCGGCGGCCCGCCCGCCGCGTCCCGTAGCGCCGCGACCTCGCGGGCGGCGGTGGCCAGTACCGTTCCGGCGTCGGCGCCGAAGTCCAGGGGCGCGCGGCGGACGGCGGCCGGCCGGCCGGTGAGATCGGCCAGGACGCAGGTGATCTCGTCGCGGTCCAGGTGGACGCCGACGGCGTGCCGGGCGCCGGGGACGAGCCGCAGTACGGTGCGCGGTTTGCCGCCGGTGGAGGCCCGGCGGCCCGCCTCGGCGGCCAGGCCGTCGGCCCGCAGCCGGGCGGTGATCTTGCTGACCGCCTGCGGGGTGAGTCCGGTCCGCTCGGCCAGTTCCAGACGGCTCACGCCCTCCTCCCCCGCCGCGCGCAGCAGGCCCAGCACCAGTGCGGCGTTGTGCCCGCGCAGGGCGAGGAGGTTGGCGCCGGGGGCGGCGGAGGCGCTCGGGGCGACGGGCGCGCCCGGCATGGCGGCCCCGGCCGGGCCGGCGGGAGCCGTGGGGCGGACCGGTGCCGTGGGGGCGGGGGCTGCCGCGGTGGGGGCCGGTGCGGCGGTGTGCCGGTGGTCGCCGGTGGCCGGGCGGGCGGGATCGTTGCTGCTCACCGTCCCATTCTCCGCACTGCTTGCACTTTGGCAACAGCGTTGCGAAAGTGGACGGCATGAGCGACCCCGAAGCACGCAGCGCCGCCACCGCGGCCGCACCCCGCACCGCCCCCCTCCGCGTCGGCCTGATCGGCTACGGCCTGGCGGGCTCGGTCTTCCACGCCCCGCTGATCGCCGCCACCGACGGGCTGCTGCTCGACACCGTCTCGACCCGCAGCCCCGAGCGGCAGGCCCAGGCCCGCGCCGAGCACCCGCAGGTCCGCACGGTGGCGAGCGCCGAGGAGGTGCTGGACCGGGCCGCCGCCGGCGCGCTCGACCTGATCGTGCTGGCGTCGCCGAACAAGACGCACGTACCGCTCGCCACCGCCGCCCTGGAGGCCGGTGCCGCGGTCGTGGTCGACAAACCGCTGGCCGCCACCGCCGCCGAGGCCGAGCAGCTCGCCGCGCTCGCCGACCGCCGCGGACTGCTGCTCTCGGTCTTCCAGAACCGCCGCTGGGACAACGACTTCCGCACCGTGCGCCAGCTGCTCGCGGACGGCGCACTGGGCGAGGTACGGCGCTTCGAGTCCCGCTTCGAACGCTGGCGGCCGCAGCCCAAGGGCGGCTGGCGCGAGTCCGGCGACCCGGCAGAGCTGGGCGGACTCCTCTACGACCTGGGCAGCCACCTCGTCGACCAGGCACTGACCCTCTTCGGCCCGGCGGTCTCGGTCTACGCCGAGGCCGACGTCCGCCGCCCGGGCGCCGAGGCCGACGACGACACCTTCCTCGCCGTCACCCACGCAGGCGGCGTCCGCTCCCACCTGTGGGTGAGCGCCACCGCCGCACAACTCGGGCCGCGCTTCCGGGTGTTGGGCAGCCGCGCGGGCTACGTGAAGTACGGCCTGGACCCGCAGGAGGCCGCACTGCGCGCCGGCCGGCGGCCGGGCACCGACGGCGACGCCTGGGGCGTGGAGCCCGAGTCCGCCTGGGGCCGGCTCGGCGCCGTGGGGACACCCCCAGCGACAGCCGGCGGAGAGTCCCCGCAGACCGGCGCCGGACAACCGGTTCCCACCCTGCCGGGCGCCTACCCCGCCTACTACGCGGCGATCGCCCGAGCACTACGCGAGGGCGGGGCACCGCCGGTGACCGCCACCGAGGCCGCGGCGGCACTGCGCGTCCTGGAGGCCGCGAGGCGCTCCGCTACGGAGGGGCGGGTCGTGGGGCTGGACCGGTCCGCTGCGCTTGGCTAGCCCCGTACGTTGTCGGCCGTTGCGCCTGGCGGCGCGGGGCCTCGTACGTTGCCGCTGCGCGGGGCTGTTCGGCCGCGGTGCCGGGGCTGTGGGGTGGGGGTGTGCCGGACTGCTTCGCTTTACGTCCGGCAC
>NZ_JBHVQS010000011.1:47415-215811 GCF_042886435.1 Streptomyces sp. NPDC058000 | reverse complement strand
CCCTTCGGGCGGGACGCGGTCGCCGAGCACTACGGCATGATCGTCTCCGTCCACGACCTCAAAACGGACCTGCCCGGCGACGCCGCGATGGCCCGCGACCGCATCCGGGCCGGCACGATGGGCGCCGAGGACGTACTGCACGACCTCGGCGCGATCGGCATCACCTCCTCCGACGCCCAGGGCATGGGCCGGGCCGGCGAAACCGTCCGACGCACCTTCGCCATGGCCGGCAAGATGAAGGCCGAACTCGGCCCGATGGAAGGCGACGGCACCCACGACGACAACGCCCGGGTGCTCCGCTACATCGCCAAACTCACCATCAACCCCGCCATCGCCCACGGCCTCTCCCACGAGATCGGATCGATCGAGGTCGGCAAGATGGCCGACATCGTCCTGTGGAAGCCACAGTTCTTCGGCGCCAAACCCCAGCTGGTACTCAAGTCCGGCTTCCCCGCCTACGGCGTCACCGGCGACCCCAACGCCGCCAATGACCGCTGTGAACCCCTCGTGCTCGGGCCGCAGTTCGGGGCGCACGGCGCGACGGCGGCCGACCTGTCGGTGGCGTTCGTCAGCCGAGCCGCCGCCGAGTCCAGTACGTTCGGCAGGCCGTACGACGCGCTGGCGACCCGGCGCCGCAGGGTGGCCGTGCGCGGCACCCGGGGTATCGGCCCTGCCGATCTGGTGAACAACGCGCGCCTGGGTGAGGTGCAGGTCGACGCGAACAGTGGACTGGTGACGCTGGACGGGGAGCCGATCCGCTCGGAGCCGATCCAGGAAGTGCCGCTCAGCCGGCTGTACTTCCTGTAGGCGGCACCGGCCGGAGTCCCCAGGCAGAGCAGTGCGCGGGAGAGGTCTCGCGGCCGCAACGCACTCTGCCTGGGGCCGTTCCGGCATGCCCGGATTTCCGCGAGCTCTCCTTCGCGCAGTGGCTCGCGCAGCGGCTCGTGCTCTGGTTCCGCCGCCGGTGGGCACGCGGAGGATTCATCACCCCGGCTCCTTGACTGAATTTTCAGTTCGGGGCAGGATTCCGGCACATCGGAGGTCCAGCCTCTGCTGGACCTCCGCATACCGGCCGGTCTACGGCCATCCCCTCGCCTCTGCCGCCTCGGCACCCGCCGCGTCCTGCACACGGCCCACCCCCTCCCCTCAGCCCCCGGAAAAGACCGGAGAAGAGAGTTCCCATGAGCTTCCGCATGCCCGCCGAATGGACCGAGCACGAACGCTGTCTGATGGCCTGGCCGACACGGCACGACCTGTGGGGCACCGTGTTGGAGACCGCCAAGCAGGAGTACGCGGACGTGGCGCGTGCCATCGCGGAGTTCGAGCCGGTGACCATGGTGGCGCCGCCCGGCCACAGTGACGAGGCCCGCGCACGGTGCGGAGAGGGCATCGAGGTGATCGAACTGCCCCTGGACGACTCGTGGTTCCGCGACTCCGCACCGATCTTCGTGCTCGACCCCGACGGCCGGCGGGCCGGAGTCGACTTCCGGTTCAACGCCTGGGGCGGCAAGCACCACCCGTTCGACGCCGACGACCGGGTCAGCGGCCTGCTGCTCGGCCTGCTCGGCGAGCGGGCCGTGCGCTCCGACATGATTCTGGAGGGTGGTGCGATCACCGTGGACGGCGAGGGCACGCTCATCACCACCGAACAGTGCCTGCTCCACCCGAACCGCAATCCGGGGATGGACCGGGCGGAGATCGAGGCCGAGTTGACGGCCCGACTCGGTGTCACCAAGGTCATCTGGCTGCCGTACGGCGGCCTGCTGGACACCGAGACCGACGGGCACGTGGACGGTGTCTGCGCGTTCGTCGCCCCGGGCAAGGTCGTGGTGCAGGTGCCTGGTGACCCCGCGCATCCCGACTACGCGCGGATGCGGGCCAACCGCGCGGTGTTGGAAGCCGGCACTGACGCCCGCGGACGCCGTCTGGAGATCGTCGACCTTCCGCAGAGCGCGTTCGTCGAGGTCGCCGGTGCGCCGGTCGAGGTCGGGTACCTCAACTTCTATCTGGCCAACGGGGGCGTCGTCGTCCCGGTCGCCGGTCTGCCGCAGGACGCGGAGGCGCTGGCCGTCATCGCCGCGGCCTGCCCCGGCCGCAAGGTGGTGGGCGTACCGACCCGCGTGATCGCCCACGGTGGGGGTGGGGTCCACTGCATCACCCAGCAGGTTCCCGCCGTGGCTCCCGCGACGTAAGCACTCCCCCGCCGGTCCCGGGGCTGTCCGTCGTCCGGACGGCCCCGGGTCGCCCGCCCGTCAGCCCCGTCCCGCCGTGTACGGAGAGGAACCACAGCCATGCCCACACCACCACCCCGGCCGGGGAGGCGCCGCACCCGTCGGCGTGCCCTCGCGGCCGGGGGCCTGTCCGCCCTCCTGGTGATGTCCGCGTGTGCGGGACCGCCCGATGCCGGGGCGTCCGGCGCGCGAACGGACTTCCGCCTGTCCGCGAACACCCCTGCCGCCAAAGGCGAGATCGACTCGTTCAGCTGGGCGCTCTATGCGGAACCGTCCACGCTCGACTTCCTCTCCGCCTTCGACTACCCGCAGAACATGATCCTCTCCAATGTCTGCGAGAGCCTGATGCGGTGGACGCCCCGGCTGACCGTGGCCCCGGGCCTGGCTCGGAAGGCCACCCATCCCGACCCGCTGACCTGGGTCTACGACCTTCGGCCGGGTGTGCGCTTCCATGAGGGCGGCGTGCTGAGCGCCGACGACGTGGTGTTCAGCCTGGGCCGGCAGATGAACCCGGCCAACGGGTCGGCGTGGGCATCGGTCTTCAAGAACGTCGCCGCCCTCACCAAGACCGGCCCGCTCCAGGTGACCGTGAAGCTCAAGCGGCCCGACTCGCAGTTCCCCCAGTACATGGCGACCACGGCCGGGGTGGTGGCGAGCCGGTCCGGTGTACGGGCGGCGGGGCAGAACTACGGCACCTCCGGCAGTCTGGACTGCACCGGTCCCTTCCGGCTCGGGGCCTGGAACAAGGGCCAGTCCGTCGAACTGCGCCGCTTCGACGGCTACTGGGGAACCAGGGCCAAGTCGGCGAAAGTGGTGTTCCGCTTCCTCCCCGACTCCTCCGCACGGACCAAGGCGATGCTCGGTGGTGAGGTGGACGGTGGATACCTCATCCCCACCGAGAGCTACGCCGCGCTGCGTTCCAGCGGTGTCGGGACCCTCTTCTTCGGCGAGGGGCTGAGCACCGTCAACGTCAACATCACGAACATGCGCGGTCCGCTCGGCGACGTCCGGGTCCGCCGCGCACTGTCCCTGGCCCTGGACCGACGGGGCTTCGTCAAGACCGGGTTGAGCGGGGCGGGAGCCGCCACCGGCTCGCTCACCACCAAGGCCGCCTGGTCCGCCGCCCCCGAAGCGGTCCGCCGCGCCGCCTTCGACGGACTGCCGCCCACCGCGCGGAACCTGGACGGGGCCAGGAAGCTCGTCCACGAGGCGGGTGCCACCGGCAAGACGGTCACCATCGCCACCAGCTCCATCGGCCAGGACGTATCGCTGCTGGCCACCGCGGTACAGGCGGCCGGCACCCGGATCGGACTCCACGTCCGGCTGAAGACCATCGCCCCCAACGCGTTCACCGCGCTGTTCACCGATCCCACGGCGCGCCAGGGGATCGACATGTTCCCGGAGACGTACTACGACTCCATCACCGATCCGTTGGACCTGCTGAGCAACTTCCGGACCGGCGCCTACCAGAACTACGCCGGCTACCACGACCGCGCCTACGACGCCCTGGTCGACCAGGCCCGGGCCACCGACGACCCGGCCCGGCGGCTGAGCATCGAGGCCAGGCTCCAGCAGAAGGCGGCCGCACAGGTCCTGTGGATCCCCGTCGCCGAGTGGCCCACCGCCGTGTTCCTCAACAAGCGGATCACCGGAGCGCCCACCACCATTTCCTACCTGTACTACCCCTGGGCCGCCGACGTCGGGGCCGCCCGATGAACGTTCTGAGATTCGTCCTACGGCGGCTGGTGGAGATGGCCGCCACGCTGCTCGGCGCCTCGTTCGTGATCTTCGGCGCGATGTATCTGGCACCCGGCAGTCCGGCGAGCTTCCTCCTGTCCGGACGGTCCCCGTCCCCGGCGGCCCTCCGAGCCATCAACGCGCAGTACCACCTCGACGCCCCCTTCGCCGTCCGGTACTTCCGCTGGCTCGGCCAGTTGCTGCACGGCGACTTCGGCCGTTCGATCACCTACCGCACCGACGTGTCCCGGCTCCTCGCGGACCGGCTGCCCGCCACCCTGCTCCTGGTCGCCATGGCGCTGCTCCTGGTGCTGGTCGTGGGCCTCACACTGGGCCGGATCGGCGCGGTGCGCGGTGGCGCCGTGGACTCCACGATCCTGCTCACCACCACGCTCGCCGTGGGCACCCCGTCCTTCGTCGCCGCGGTCCTGCTCCAGGGCCTGTTCGCACTGCGACTGCACTGGTTCCCCGCCGGCGGCACCGGAGACGGCCTCGGGCAGATGCTCTGGCACCTGACCCTGCCCGCGGTCGCCCTCGCGCTGTACCTGATCGGCATGCTGGCCCGCGTCAGCCGCAGCGCCATGCTCGACGTCCTCGGCCAGGAACACGTCACCGTGGCGCTCAGCCGCGGCGTGCCGAAGCGCAAGGTCATCGGGCGTCATGTGTTCCGCAACGCGCTGGGCACGGTGCTCACCACCGGTGGCCTGATCGTCTCCACCCTGCTGGTGTGCACCGTCCTGGTCGAGTCGGCGTTCGGTGTCGGCGGCATCGGGCAACTCCTCGAACTGTCCATCACCACAAAGGACTTCCCCACGGTGCAGGCCATCTCCCTGATCATGGTCGGACTGTTCATGGCGGTGAACCTCGTGGTCGACCTGCTCCATCCGCTGGTCGACCCCCGCGTCGCCCACGGCCCCGGGAGGTCGGCCGGATGACCACTGTCCTCCCCCTGCGCAGACCCGGGTTGGCCCGGATCCGCACCGCGGGCGCGCCGCTGTACCTGCTCTGCCTCGGATGCGTCGCCCTGCTGGTACTGGCGGCGCTGCTCGCCCCCTGGCTCGTCCCGGCCGACCCCAACGCGGTGGACCTCGGGGACGCGCTCGCCGGACCGTCGGCCGCCCACCCGTTCGGCATCGACGCCTCCGGCCGCGACACCCTCTCCCGCCTGCTGATCGGCGCCCGAACCTCACTCCTGGGCCCGCTCGGGGTGGTCGCCTTCTCGACACTGACGGGCGTCGTCGTCGGCGCGACCGCGGCCTGGCGGGGCGGCTGGCTGGACTCGGTCCTCTCCCGCAGTACGGAACTGGTCTTCGCCTTCCCCGGAATGCTGCTCGCGATCCTGATCGTCTCCGTGTACGGCGAAGGACTCATGGCGCCCGTCATCGCCCTCGCCGTCGCCTACCTCCCGTACGTCAGCAGGCTCACCCGGTCCCTGGTCCTCGCGGAACGCGAACGCCCATATGTCAACGCCTACTTGGTGCAGGGGCACTCGGGCATCCAGGTGTGTCTGCGACACGTCCTGCCGAACGTCGCCCCCGTCGTCCTCGCCCAGTCCACCGTCAACTTCGGCTACGCCCTCATCGACCTGGCCGGCCTCTCCTTCCTCGGCCTGGGCGTCCCGGCACTCACCCCCGACTGGGGCCGGATGGTCTTCGACGGCCAGACCGCCGTCCAACAGGGCTATCCCCTGTCCGCGATCCTGCCCTGCGCCGCGATCGTGCTGACGGTCGTCGCCTTCAACGTCGTCGGTGAACGCTGGGCCGACCGGGTCGCCAGGAGGGACCGCTGATGAACGCCCCCGACACCCCTCCCGTGCTCGACATCCGAGGTCTGCGACTGCGGCTGCCCCGTACCGCCCGACCGGTGCTGGACGGCGTGGACCTCACCGTCGCCGCCGGTGAGACCGTCGCCCTGGTCGGCGAGTCCGGCTCCGGCAAGACCCTCACCTCACGCAGCGTCCTGCGCCTGCTGCCCCGCGGCGCCACCGCCGAAGGCCGCATCGAGGTCGCCGGCGCGGACGTCCTCACCATGACGTCCCAGCAGCTTCGTGCGCTGCGCACCGGCACCGCGGCAATGATCTTCCAGGACCCCCGGGCGGCCATCAACCCACTGCGCCGCATCGGCGACTTCCTCACCGAGAGCCTGCGCCTGAACAGCAAAATGCCGGCGGCCGAGGCGGACCGACGCGCCGGCGAGATGCTCGAAGCCGTCGGGCTCACTCCCGCGATACTGCGCCGCCACCCGCACCAGGTCTCCGGCGGCATGCTCCAACGCGTCATGATCGCGGCGGCGTTGATGGGCGAACCCGCCCTGCTCCTGGCCGACGAGGCCACCACCGCCCTCGACGTCACCAGCCAGGCCGAGGTCGTCGCCCTGCTCGCGGACCTGCGCGCACGTTTCGGCACCGGGCTGCTCTTCGTCACCCACGACCTGGGCCTGGCGGCGGCCATCAGCGACCGGGTGTGCGTCATGTACGCCGGCCGGATCGTCGAGTCCGGCCCAGCCGATGCCCTGTTCGCCCGGCCGCGGCACCCGTACTCGACCGCACTCCTGGCCGCCACCCCGCGGCTCGACGCACCGCACGGACGGCTGGCCGCCATCGAGGGCCAACCACCCGGTCTGCATGAGGAGTTGACCGGCTGTCCGTTCGCGCCGCGCTGCGCGTTCGCGACCGACCGCTGCGCCGAGCACGAACCCGGCGAGCGCCCGGTGCCGGGCACATCCGCCCACTCCGTCGCCTGCCACCACAGCGACCGGCTCGAAGGGAGCGCCGACCATGACTGAGCCCGCGCTGGAGGTCACCGGACTCTCCCGCTCGTACGGCACCGTCCGCGCGGTGGACGACGTGTCGTTCACCCTCCCCACCGGCGGATCGCTCGGCATCGTGGGGGCATCCGGCTCGGGCAAGACGACCACCGCCCGGATCGTCGTGGGACTGGAACGCCCGGACACCGGCCGGGTCGTGGTGCGCGGCCAGGCGCGCGACGGCCGGGCCCACGGACGGGCCGCCCGGCTGGCGCGCGCCCGCGAAGTGCAGATGGTCTTCCAGGACCCCTACCTCTCCCTCGATCCCAGAGTCAGCGTGGACGCGGCGTTGCGGGAGACCCTGCGGCTCCACTTTCCCCGGGCCGACCCTTCCCGCCGTCTGGCCGAGCTGCTCGACCAGGTCGGCCTCGGCACCCGCGCCGCGGGCGCACTGCCCCGCCAGCTCTCGGGAGGCCAGCGGCAACGGGTCGCCATCGCCCGGGCCCTGGCGGTGGAGCCTGCCGTCCTCGTCCTGGACGAGGCCGTCGCCGCACTCGACGTCTCGGTACAGGCACAGATCCTCAACCTGCTCGCCGACATCCGCGAACAGACCGGCATCAGCTACCTGTTCATCACCCATGACCTCGGGGTGGTGCGCTGCGTCACGGACGACGTCGCCGTCATGCGCCGAGGACGGATCGTCGAATCCGGCAGCACCGCCGATGTCCTCAGCGCACCCCAACACCGCTACACCCAGCTGCTGCTGGACTCCGTCCCCCGTCCGGGATGGGATCCCCACGCCATCGCCACGGCCCGGCGAAACCAGTAATCCCCCTGCCCCCCATTACCGCCTCGGGTCCGCGTCGACTGTTGCCCCAACGGAATCGGTCTGCTGACGGGGGTGCGCGCTGGCCCGGCGGGCCATGGCGTGCCGGGCGTTCCGTTCGCCTTGTTCGTTCCGCTCACGTGCGCGGGCCGCGGGGCGCCGAGCATCCGTGGTGGGTCTTCCCGGGATTCCCATCAAGCCAGTTCATGCGCGGTGGATGTCCGTCGTCGTGCACCGGCCGTGCCTGGACGAGGCGTTGGTAGGTCGTGTGCGGAGTGGCTGTGCCGCCATCGTCGTACCCGCTGCACGCGCCGCACAGGCCCGCACCCGCCGCCCGCGAACGGCTCAAAAGCGACGCCCACCACCCGTCATTACCAACTCATGGTTGTCACATGACCAATCCTTTTCCTAACCTACTGATGCGGAGGGCGACAACCGCACTCCGCACGGGCCAGCACACGCATGACAAAACCGGGGGCACGCCACTCAAGCGTGCCCCCGGTTTGCTTGGCCCGTGACGCGTCGCACCGACCACCAGCTCTGGCGGGCAACCGGTCGGCCACGACGCGCAGTCCACGCGACCACGCATCGGAGGGTACCGTGAACCACCCCGACCGATTAAGAGCCGCGATACAGGCGGCCGGCACCACCCCGCTGATCGGCGTCTTCGACATGTTCTCCGCGTCCCTGGCGGCGCGCCACTACGACGGGATGTTCGTCTCCGGCTTCGGCTTCGCGGCGTCCCACTACGGCCTGCCGGACATCGGGTTCATCGCCTGGCCCGACATCGTCGCCTTCGTGCAGCGGCTCCGGCTGGCCTTCCCCCAGCAGCACCTGCTCGTGGACATCGACGACGGCTACGTCGACCCGGAGACCGCGTGCCACGTCGTCCAGCAGTTGGAGTCCATCGGCGCCTCCGGCGTCATCCTGGAGGACCAGCAACGTCCCCGGCGCTGCGGCCACGTCGACGGCAAGCAGGTCCTACCGCTGGAGGAGTACCTCGCCAAACTCGACCTGGTCCTCCGGTCGCGCCGGGACCTGGTCGTCGTCGCCCGCACCGACGCCACCGAGGAAGAGGAGATCCTGCGCCGCGCCAAGGCACTGGCCGCGACCGACGCCGATGTGATCCTGGTGGACGGCGTGCGCAGCGTCGACTGGATCCACAAGGTGCGCCGCGTCATCGACGACAAGCCGCTGCTGTTCAACCAGATCGCGGGCGGCAAGTCGCCCCGACTCTCACTGACCGAGCTGCACCAACTCGGTGTCGACGTCGCCATCTACAGCACACCCTGCCTCTTCGCCGCCCAGACCGCCATCGACCGTGCACTGGGCGACCTGAAACGGGCTGACGGCCGCCTGCCGGAGCACACCCCCGACGCCGTGGGCGTCACCGAGTGCCTGGCACTGCTGGAGCAGAACATCAGCCGCCACCACGACCGCGTCCCGGTCGACGCCGCGCGCTGACGCCCGGCTTCCCCACCTGCGCAGGGGCCGCGCCGCCAACCCCGGCGGCGGCCGCACGGCGCGGCCCCTGCCCTCCCCCGCACATCTCCCCCGCCCCCTCCCTCCGGAGGAATCCGTGCCGCACCACTCCCCCGGCACCGCGCGCCGGGTGCTGCGCCGCGTCGACTGGTACATCGTCGCGCTGTTCGGCGTCATCGGCCTGGCCGCACTCGCCCCGGCCGACGGGGCCGCCGCCGACGGCGTCTCGTTCACCGCCCGCCTGGCGGTCGGACTGCTCTTCTTCCTCTACGGTGCCCGACTCTCCCCTCAGGCAGCCCTCGACGGCGTACGGCACTGGCGACTGCACCTCCCCGTCCTCGCCCTCACGTTCGTCGCCTTCCCGGCGGCGGGCCTGGCGGTCGGGCTGCTGCCGCCCGGCCTGCTCAGCCCCGAACTGGCCGCCGGTGTCCTCTTCCTGACCGTGCTGCCCTCCACCGTCCAGTCCGCCATCGCCTTCACCTCCATGGCGCGCGGCAACGTGGCTGCGGCCATCTGCGCGGCGTCGTTCTCCACCGTCCTCGGCGTGCTGCTCACCCCGCTGCTGGCGGTCGCCTTGCTGCGGCAGACCGGTGCCGGGCCCGACGACGTCCCCATCACCCCGTCCCAACTCACCGACATCGCGGTCCAACTCCTGTTGCCCTTCCTGGCCGGACAGGCATTGCGGCGTTGGATCGCCGACTGGTTGGGCCGGCACCGGGCCCTGACCACCCTCTGCGACCGCGGTTCGATCCTGCTCGTGGTCTACTCGGCGTTCAGCCACGGCATGACCGCCGGGATCTGGCACCGCATCCCGCCCCTCCGGCTGCTGCTCCTGGCCGGGGTCTGCGCACTGCTGTTGGCCCTCGCCCTGTCCGCCGCCCACGGCACCGCCCGCCTGATCGGACTTTCGCGCGCCGACCGGATCACGGCCGTCTTCTGCGGTTCCAACAAGAGCCTGGCCAGCGGGTTGCCGATGGCCACCGTGCTGTTCCCACCGGACCGGATCGGGATCACGGTCCTGCCCCTGATGCTCTACCACACCCTCCAACTCGTGCTCTGCGCCTACCTCGCCCGTCGCTGGCCAGCCCCGTCGACCGCCCCGCCCACCGAGCCTCCAACCCCTGCCCCTGCCGGGCAGCCTGAGCGTGGCATCCCCGGCACAACGAGATAGGCGCGGCCCCGCACAGACGCAGGTGCAGGTGCGGGTGCAGACAAAGACATTGGTATGGGCTTAGGCCCAGACACGAACACAGACACAGACACAGACCCGACCCCGACCCCGGACCCGAACCCGTCCCCCATCACACGTAGCGATCGGGGCTGTTGCACGCCCCACCCGCGGCCTGCGCCGGCGCGCGGGTGGGGCGTACGGAATACTGCGGTACTCAACCGCAGGCACGGGTGGGGGTACGGGTGGAACCGCTGGCGAAGAACGATCCACGGCAGATCGGACCGTTCCGGGTGATCGGGCTGCTCGGCGGCGGCGGCATGGGGCGGGTCTACCTCGGCCGCGCGACCGACGGGCGGACGGTGGCGGTGAAGACCGCGCGCTCCGAACTCGCCGACGACCGCGGCTTCCGCACCCGCTTCGCCCGTGAGGTGGCCGCGGCCCAGCGGGTGGGCGGGCCGTTCGTGGCGCCGGTGGTCGAGGCCGCGCCGCACGACGAAGTGCCGTGGATGGCGACCGAGTACGTGCCGGGTGTGCCGCTGAGCGCCGCGGTGCACGACCACGGGCCGCTGCCCGCACGGACGGTGCGGCTGCTGACGACCGGATTGCTGCACGCGCTGACGGCGGTGCATGCGCACGGCCTGGTGCACCGCGACCTCAAGCCCTCCAACATCCTGCTCACCGCCACCGGCCCGCGCGTCATCGACTTCGGCATCGCGCACTCCGCCGCGGACACCGCCCTGACGATGACCGGCACCGCCCTCGGCACCCCGGGGTTCATGGCCCCCGAACAACTCGCCATGACGGGCGCCCGGATCACGGGGGCGGCGGACATCTTCGCGCTCGGCGGAGTGATCGTCTTCGCGGTGACCGGCGACGGCCCGTACGGGAACGCCGAACCGCAGATCCTGATGTACCGCACCGTGCACGAGGAGCCACAGTTCGGCGAACTCCCGGACGGCCTCACGGAGTTGGCCGGTTCCTGTCTGGCGAAGGATCCGGTGCGGCGGCCCACCCTGCCCGACCTCGTGGCGCGGATGGGCGCCCCCGGCCCGTACGACGACTGGCTGCCGGAGCCCCTCGCCAGGCAACTACGCCAACTGTCCACACGGCTCGGCGACCCCAGGTCCGGGGAGGCTGTGCTGCAACCCCCGACCGAGGGACCCGCCAACGTCGCCTTCGACGGACTGCAGACCCGCACGATGGCGAGCAGCCCGGCGCCCCCGCTGCCCACCGCTCCGCCCCAGGGCCCGTACCACTCCGACCTCGCCACCGCGCCACCGCCCCCACCCGGGCAGCCCGCGTCCCCGGGACCGAGTCGGCGCCGGGTGCTCGCCGCCCTGTCCGCCGTCGGGGTCGTGGCCGGCGGCGGGGCGCTCGCCTGGACGCTGTGGCCGGACGGTGGGAACGGCCCCGGCGGCGGCACGACCGCCGGCGCCGGGCCCAGCAGCAGCACGAAGCCGTCCACCCTGTTGCCGCAGGCGATACGCGACAAGGGCATCGTCACCATCGGCTCGGACCTCGTCTACCCGCCGATGGAGTTCCTCAAGGCAGGCGCGCCCGCCGGTCTCGACGTCGATCTCGCGGACGCCCTCGGCCATGCGCTGGGGGTGCGCTGCGAGTTCCGGAACGCCACCTTCGACACCCTCCTCACCGGACTGAACGCGAGCCGCTTCGACCTGGTCATGTCGGCGCTGACCGATACCAAGGACCGGCAGGACGGACGCGCGGGCGCCGGGAAGGCCGTCGGCGGCGTCGACCTGATCGACTACTTCAGGTCCGGGCTGACGGTCGTCGTCCGCAAGGGCAACCCGGAGGGCGTCAAGAAGCCCGAGGACCTGTCCGGCAAGCCGGTCGCCGTCCAGCGCGGCACGGCGGCCCAGAGCTACCTCGACGAGCTGAACCGGAAGGTCCCCGCGCAGGTGCAGGTCCACACCTTCGACTCACCGGCCGAGGTCTACGACGACGTCGCCCAGAACCGGTCCGTGGCCTGCCTCGACGACTTCCCGGTCGCGGCCTACACCGTGGCGACCGGTGCAAGCGGCGGCGCCCTCGCACTCATCGGCGTACCGATCGACCCGCAGCCCCTCGGCATTGCGGTCGCCAAGACCAACCCGGCCCTGCGCGACGCCATGCGGCAGGCCCTCGACCACCTCATCAAGAGCGGCGAGTACGCGAAGATCCTCAAGAAGTGGTCCGTCGAGGGCGGAGCGGTGGAGCGCGCGGTCGTCAACGGGGGCCGGTAGGACGACACGGGGCCGGGCAGCGGCGGCGCCCGGCCCCGGTCAGGGGCAGCAGCCCGACGGATTCACCGCAGGTAAGACGCCCCGTTGACATCGAGCACGGCGCCCGAGGACCAGCCCGCCTCCGGTGAGGCGAGGTACATAACGGCGGCGGCGATCTCCTCGGGCGCGGCGACCCGTCCGAACGGGCTCTGCTGCTCGACGGTCTCGGTGATCCGGTCGGTGACCCGTTCGGTGGCGACGAAGCCGGGGGCGACGGAGGCGACCGCGATGCCGTGGGGGGCGAGGGAGACGGCGAGAGACTGGCCCAGTGCGTGCACGGCGGCCTTCGTCGCCCCGTAGGCGGGATGGTCGGGCTCGCCCTTGAAGGCGCCGCGGGAACCGATGTTGACGATCCGGCCCCTGATCCCGTGGTCGATCATGTTGCGGGCCGCGCAGTAGGTGACGTGGGCCGTGCCCAGCAGGTTCACGTCGACGACGCGCCGCCAGGCGTCCTGCCAGTCCTCGAAGGAGGTGCGGTCCAGCGGGTGCTCGACGTTCGCCGCCGCGTTGTTGACCAGCACGTCGAGCGGGCCGAGCGCGTCGACGGCCGCGGCGACCACCGCGGCCGCACCGTCCGGGGTGCTGATGTCTCCCTGCACCAGGACGTGGCCGCTGCCCTCCAGGGCGTGCAGGGCGTCCTCGGCGGCCTCCCGGCGGGAGGCGTAGTGCAGGGCGACCCGGTCGCCGTCGGCGGCGAAGGCCGTGGCGATCGCGCGGCCGATGCCGCGAGCGGCTCCCGTCACCAGTACGGTCCGGTTCCCCTTCATCGGGCGTCCTCCAGGGTGCGGGCGGCGCGACGGCCGCGACGATCTTGCTCGACACCCTTGCACGCCACACCGTTCCACGGAAGGACGAGGAGGACGCGGAGCTGGGAGACGTGCCCCAGGATGACGTTGCGGGCGTGCAGCGGTGGCACGTCGTCCCACAGGCAGTCCGTCAACCGTGTCACGGAGACCGGGTGTTGGCGGAGAGCAGCAGTGCGGCGAGCAGACTGCGGCGTTTGGCGGGGCCGAGCAGCAGCGGTCCGAGAGCGTGTCGACGGAGACGGTGCCGAGCAGCCGGAACTCCACGGGCGGCTTCCCTTCTGGTGGGATGCACCCGAAGTCGGGGGCGCTGAGGAGGAAAGCCCAGGATATCGGGGGTGCCGTGGAGGCTGCGTCGACACCGTCGGCCCGCCGGTCGGCGGGTTCGGGTCAGCCGTTGAGGGCGGCGACGCCGGCCTGGGCGAACTGCTCGTCCAGGTCACCGCTGGGCGCGCCCGCGACACCGATGCCCGCGATCGGGGCGCCCTTGGCCTGGACGGGGGCGCCGCCGGCGAGGAACAGCGTGCCCGGAATGTCCTTCAGGGTCGGTGCCTGCTCCAGACGCTTGACCAGGGCCGAGGTGGGCGCGTTCCAGGACACCGAGGTGAACGCCTTCTCCTCCGCCGCCTTGTAAGACTGCGGGCCGGCGCCGTCGCCGCGCAGCGTGACGATGGTGTTTCCGTTGCGGTCGACCACGGACACCGACACGTGCTGGTTGGCCTTCTCCGCTGCGGAAAGCGCGGCCTGGGCCGCCTTGGCCGCCGCGGCGACGGTCAGGTGGTCGGTGGCGACGACGTTCTGGGTCTGCGCCTGGGCTGCCGTGGCCGCACCACTGCGGCTGGCGTCGTCCGGGGCCGCGACGGCGACCGCGCCGACGGCGGTCACCCCGACGGCGGCCAGCACGGCCGCGCCGGCGATGATCCGGGTACGGGTGGACGGCATCTGCATGGGATGTGCTCCTCTTCGTCGACCGGGGGCCGGGTGGCCCCGTGGTCCGCAGCGGTTGCGGTGCTTCCATCCTTGGCGGCTCCGGGCGGGCAGCGGTCCTCGGAGCGGATGGCGTCGCGGAGCATGATGGATGACGTCGGTGTCAACCGATCGGTTGACGGGCGGGGGCCGGAAACCAGGCTACGAATCAAGGATGGACGTGAAGCACGTGAGCGGTGGCCGGACCCGGGCGGCGGACGGCGTACCGCGGACGGACCCCGCCGTCGGTCCGGCCGGCCGCAGGATGGAGGCGGTGATCTCGGCCTCGTTCGTCCTGCTGCTGATCGCCGCGATGGCCCGTTTCCTGACCCATCATCCCGGTGCCCCCGGCACGTGGTGGGTGATCGCGCTCACCACACTCCTGGCGGTGGCGTACGTGGCGCGGCCGGCCGCGGACGGTGCGATCGCGCCGCGGTGGCGGCGGGTCTGGCTCGGGGTCTTCGTCCTGGGCTGGGCGGCCCTGGTGCTCCAGGCGCCGAGCTTCGCCTGGAGCGCGGTGGCGATCGTCTACACGGCGTTGCAGCTGCTCCCGGCGCGGGCCGCACTGGCGTTGATCACCGTGCTGACGGTGCTGGTGGTGGTCGCGCAGGTGCGGATCAACGGTCCCGATCCCCTGCTGATCGTCGTGCCGCCGGTGGTCGCCGGCCTGGCCGCGACGGTGTTCACGCATATGCAGCGGCAGTCGGCACGGCAACACTCCCTGATCGAGGACCTGGTGCGGACCCGCCGGGTCCTGGCCTCCAGCCAGCGGCGGGCGGGCATGCTGGCCGAGCGCGAGCGGCTGTCGATGGAGATCCACGACACGCTCGCCCAGGCACTGTCGAGCCAGCGGATGCTGCTCCAGGCCGCCGAGCGGCTCTGGGACGCGGACCCCGACGCGGCCCACCAACACATGGCCACCGCCTCCGCCATCGCGGAACGCAACCTCGTCGAGGCGCGCCGGTTCGTCCATGACCTGGCGCCCGCCGACCTCTCCGGCGGGGGCGGACTGCCCGAGGCCCTGCGCGCGCTGGCCCGGCGCGAGACCGCCGCCGGCACGGCCACCGCGGGAGCCGCGACGGAGTCGCCGGCCGGGGGCCCGGCCGTGCACTTCCGGATCGACGGCGACCCCGTTCCCCTGCCACCGGCCGTCGAGGCGGGTCTGCTCCGGGTGGCCCAGGGCGCCGTCGCCAACGTCCGCGAGCACGCACACGCCAGCGATACCGTCCTGACCCTCAGTTACCTCGACGAGGACGTGGTCCTCGACATCGCCGACAACGGCTGCGGCTTCACCCCGGGCCAGGAGAACGCACCGGGGGCGGCGCCACATCGCGGCCACGGGCTGCGCGCCATGGAGGTCCGGTTGCGGCAGCTGGCCGGCACACTGACCATCGAGTCCCATCCCGGGGAGGGGACTGTCGTCTCCGCGGCGGTTCCGCTCCGGGCGAGCGGTCCGGCCACCGACCCGGACGAGGAGTGACCCGCATGTCCCGTACACCCCACTCCCCCGACGGCTCCGGCGCCGCGCCCGGCCGGCGGGTGCGCCTGCTGCTGTGCGACGACCACGCCGTGGTCCGGGCCGGTCTGCGCGCCCTGCTCTCCGCCGACCCGGGCATCGAGGTCGTCGGCGAGGCGGCCACCGGCGAGGAGGCACTGGCCGTCGCCGCCCGGCAGCGGCCCGACGTGGTGCTCATGGACCTCAGCCTCGGCGCCGGCATCGACGGGGTCGAGGCCACCCGCCGTATCGTCGCCGAGGTACCCGGCACCCGCGTTCTGGTCCTCACCACCTACGACACCGACGCCGACGTCACCCGTGCCGTCCAGGTCGGCGCGACCGGCTACCTCCTCAAGGCCGAACGGCCCGAGGAGTTGTTCGCCGCGATCGCCGCGGCCGCGGAGGGGCGGGCCGTGCTCTCGGCGCTGGCGGCCAACCGCGTGATGGAACGCGTACGGAAGCCCCATGCCGCGCTCACCGAGCGGCAGTTGGACATCCTCGGCCAGCTCGCCCGTGGCCTCGGCAACCGCGAGATCGCCCGCGCCCTGTTCATCAGCGAGGCCACCGTCAAGACGCACCTGGTCCGCATCTACGCCAAGCTCGGCGTCGAGACCCGCGCGGGCGCGGTCGCGGCGGCCAAGGAGCAGCGGCTGATTCCCTGAACCGGCACGGTCGGTCCAGGATCCGCTAGTTGATGCGCGATGTCGGCTGAGGATGCGCGGCGAATGCGCAAATCCGGGGAGCGATGCGCATCCGTTACGGTCCGTAGCTATCGGGCCACCGCGGCCAGGACTGCAACCACGCACGGTCCGGGTGAGTCCTCCACATCGCCCTGCCGGACGAGTAGCGCAACATGTGGGACCTGCCGCCCGAGGACGAGGATCACGCGATCGACATGATGTCCCAACTCCTCGACGCGCTTCTCGCCGAACGCCAAGCCGCACAGCACACCAGATCGCCCGGGTTGAGCAAGACTGCCTGGTCCAGGGCGTAAAACGACTACGGAATCAGCGGGGTTGACATGATCAGAATCGACTTGAGAATCGATCACGACGACATTGCGACGGACGCAGATCTGCGGCTTGAGTACCGAGGTGTGCCATTCACTGGAGAGGTGGTCGAAGCGATCGGCGACCACCTGCTTTCGCAGATGTTCTATGTCGAAGGCATTCCGCACGGCCCGGATCGGGAATGGTGGGCGGATGGCCGACCGATGTCCGAGGGGCAATCAGATTACGGCGTACCCGCCGGAGTATGGCGTAAATGGCACCACAATGGCCAGTTGGCAAGAGAGCAGCATTTCGACAGCATGGGGGACCCTGCTGATATCCGCACCTGGGACGAGGACGGGCACCCGACCGCGACTGGTAGCAAATTCGGTGCGGGATCCCCATGACCGGCGGAAGTCATCGAAGTGAGCTCCGAGGTGGCCGTCAGATCACCCTGACGGCTTCAGTGGATCTCTTGGCCGGCGCACTCGCGCACGGAGGCATCCTGCCTGGGCACGAAGGACTGGCTTGGCCATGACGTTGTCATGTGGGGCCACGATGACGGCTGGCACTGGGGCTCTTCGCAGTTGAGGGTGTTGGCGGGTAGGCGTCGAGGTCTTCCAGGATGGAAGTTCCTACACTGCCCATCCGAAAGACCTCGACATACTCCACGCTATCTTCGCCGCGCCCTGTCTGACCACGTTCCGCCGTCTCGATGAACTCGGCCTGGAAGCCGTCGGGCAACGGCTTGAGCCGGATCAGGCGGTGATCGAGTGCCGGGTCGCCGAGCCGCGTTCACCGATTAGCGGCCAGCACTGCCGCGAGGCCCTCTTGCAGGTCTTTGACGAAATACTCGGGAACCTCCAGCGACGGGAAATGTCCCCCGGTTTCGGGCGACCTCCATCGGACGATCTGTCGGTACCGCTGCTGTGCCCAGGGACGCGGACACTTCTCGATGTCGCGGGGATAGATACTGATTGCCGACGGGACGTCGACCCGAAGTTCGGGGTCCAGCGAGTTGTGGCTTTCGTAGTAAATACGGGCCGACGATGCGCCGGTCCGCGTCAGCCAATACAGGGTGACGTCGTCAAGAATGCGGTCTCTGGAAATCGTCTCGAACGGGCTGTCTTCGGTATCTGTCCACTCGGCGAACTTGTCAAGGATCCAGGCAAGAAGCCCGACCGGTGAGTCGACGAGCGAGTAGCCGATGGTCTGCGGTCGGGTCGCCTGCTGCTTCGCGTACGCCGCTCGGTGGCGCCAGAAATCGCGGGTTTCCTCGGTCCACTTGCGCTCGACCGCCGTCAGCCCGTCCGTCGTCAAACCGGGCGGCCCCTCCGCGAACGTTGTGTGGATGCCGAGAACGTGCGCCGGGAACCTGCCACCGAGAACCGTGGTGATATTTCCTCCCCAGTCGCCGCCGTGGGCTACGAACTTGCTGTAGCCGAGCCTTCCCATCAGTTCCACCCATGCGGCCGCGATCTTTTCGGTTCCCCACCCGGTGGTGGCCGGCTTGTCGCTGTAACCAAAGCCCGGTAGCGACGGGACCACGACGTGGAACGCCGGCGCGTCCGCATCTGTCGGATCTGCCAACTCGTCTACTACATCGATGAACTCAGCAATGCTGCCTGGCCAGCCGTGCGTCAAGATCAGAGGAGTGGCATCCGCTCGCGCGGATCGGCGGTGCAGGAAGTGGATTCCCAGATCGTCAATGGTCGTGCGGAACTGGCCGATCCGGTTGAGGCGCTCTTCGAACGACCGCCAGTTGTACCCGGTGCGCCAGTAGTTCACGACATCGACGAGGTCGGCGAGAGGAACGCCCTGTTCCCATCGGCGAGGGTCGGGCGCGGCGCGATGGACCGTCTCGGCCTCCGGTAGTCGCGCCGCGGCCAGTCGCGCGCGCAGATCGTCGAGGTCAGCGTCAGTTGCGTGGGCTTCAAATGCTTGCACGTCGCTGGTTGGACGGGGCATGAGACCTCCTGGCCATCGTGGAACCGGCTAAGGCGGTTCTAGCAGTTCCCCGAGCCACGCTGCAACCCCCTAAGGTGGTTCCATGCGTGCTGAATTCCCTGACTTCCGCCTCGGTACCGTGCTGGCGACCAGCTTCACGGGGACTCTGTCGGAGCGTCATGGTGACCCTGTGGAGCGCATTCCCACGCCGCAGCGACTCGTCGACTGGCTGGCAGTGAACGGCCTCGCCGTGGACTCCTGCACCACTGCCCAGCTCGACCTCGCTCGGGAACTGAGGGAGTCGATTCACGCCGCCGCGACAGCGGCCGCGAGCCAGAACGCCCTCCCTGCATCTGCTGTCCAAGTCATCAATGACTTCAGCACTCAGGGTCGGGCCGCGGCGATCCTGACGCCCGAGGGCAAGCGGCAATGGCGGCTCAGCTCGGCTTCCTGCGTGGAAGATGCCCTCAGCGTGATCGCCGCCGATGCGATCAGCATCATCGCAGGCGAACGAGACGGAAAATTGGCCTTGTGCGCATCACCAACCTGCCAAGCCGCCTTCTTCGACACCAGCCAAAGTCGCACCCGCAAATGGTGTGACATGAACACGTGCGGGAATCGTCAGAAGAAAGCGCGCTTCAATGCCAACCAGCGCAAAAACCCCAGATCAGCAGAGTGATCGCTTACCCCGGTACATCCAAGTGGGCCCCACGCCTGCGACACATCTGTCGCGTCGGGTGCACCCCGACGTTCCCGCAGGATCCAATGCTCACGAATCCGCGAACCCTACAGTCGGCCGCCTCGCCCTCGGGAGGCGCGCCGTGCGCCCCCGCCGCGGGCGTCAGTCGGTGTCGGTCGCGGTGAGCACCGCGAGTCGGCGTCGGTCCGGGGAGAGGCAGGCGATGCCGTAGTCGTAGATCTCGTTGTGGAACCACTCGGCATCGGCCAGGAACTGGAACCACGTGCCGTCCAGGGCGCGTCGTTCGACGTCCGCCGCGCTGCTGCCCCGCGGCGCTCCCGCCAGACCGGCCAATGACCGCCATGCCGCGAGCCGGCCGTAGGCGCCGTGCGCGCCGTCGCTGTACATGCCGCCCATCGACGCGGTGGCGAAGAGCAGGCGCCAGACGGCATCGAGGGGACGCTGCGCGATCTCGAAACGGTCGGTGGGGCCGCGCCCGTCGAAGACCTCCGCGGCGAGGTCCGCGACCCGCTGACCCTCGGCCAGGAGCGAGGCGACGGCGGGCATCCGGAGGCCGGCGTGCGCGGTGGAGGTGCGCTGTTCGTCGAGGAGGTGGAGCAGCTGCGCCACGTTGTCCCGGCCGGGACTGAGCGCGAGGGTACGGAGGACGTGGGCCGGGCTGCGCTCGTACGCCCGGACGCGCTCCACCGCGTCGGCGTGCCGATCGGTCAGCAGCGACCCCAGCTCCCGCAGGTATCCGGCCTCGCCCGGGGCCGTGGGCCGCGCCGTCTTTTCCCAGACGATGTTCCCGAGTTCGTCGTCAACAAGGTCCTGTACGTGGTTCACAGGGGGTCACCCTATGCATCGCGAAGGGCCTTGAGGACGGCGCCCATCGCCGAACTGCCCGACGTCCGGATGCACATGGCGGCCGACGTGGCGGGCGAGGGCGCGGCTGAGTGCGGTGTGCCGCTGCCGGGTCAACGGGCCGATGGACCGACGGGCCGACAACACACCCCCTTTTCCCATACGGTTGACATAATACAGCTGACCGATAACGCTAGGCAGGCCCCCACAGGAAGGACACGGCATGCCTGAACAACCAAGGGTCCGCACCACGGAAGGCGTGGTGTTGGGACGCTGGCGGCAGCGGAATGCGGAGTTCCGCGGCCTTCCCTACGCACCACCACCCGTGGGAACGCTCCGCTTCGCCGCACCCGCCCGCCCTCCGCGCTGGACCGGAGCCCGCCAGGCGACGACGTTCGGCCCCGCGGCACCACAGTCCGGGCCGGCCCGGAACAGCACGACGGCGGACCCGAATTGGCTGACGCTCAACGTCTGTACGCCGGATCCGGGCGCGGCGGGCCTCCCGGTACTGGTGTGGATCCACGGGGGCGCCTACATCGCGGGCGCCGCCAGTGACCCGATGTACGACCCGGCGGCACTCGCCGCGGCGGGCCTCGTCGTGGTCAGCATCAACTACCGGGTGGGCGCGGAGGGTTTCGCGCTCATCGACGGCGCCCCGCCCAACCGTGGGTTCCTCGACCAGATCGCGGCATTGCACTGGGTGCGGCGGAACATCGCCGCTTTCGGCGGCAACCCCGATCACGTCACCGTCGCCGGACAGTCCGCCGGGGCCGGGTCGATCGCCGCACTGCTGACGATGAAGCCGGTGCGCGGCCTGTTCCGACGCGCCATCGCCCACTCCGTACCAGGCACCTACTGCACCCGCGCCCTGGCGGAACAGCTCACCTGCGCGCTCGCGGACCGGCTCGGCACGACACCCACCGCCGCGGCCCTCGCCGACGTCCCTCCCGCCCGCCTGGCCGAGGCGGTCACCGCCCTCGGCACCGAGCTTCCCGGCTACCGCGACAGATGGGGACGGTTCTCCCAGATGGGTGTCGCCATGTACCCGGTCGTGGACGGCCAGGTCCTCGCCACCACACCCTGGACCGCGCTGGCCGACGGCCGCGCCGACGGGATCGAACTGCTCGTCGGCCACACCCGCGAGGAATTCCGGCTGTTCAGCGTCCTGAGCGGGCGGCTGGGCCAACTCACGGAGCAGGACTCCCGAACCGCCCTGGACCTGTTCGCTCCGGCTCCGGGCGGCGCGGCGGCCTACCGCGCCGCCCACCCGCGGGCCACCGCCGCGGAACTGTGGGAAACGGTGTACTCCGACGCCCTGTTCCGGATGCCGTCACTGCACCTGGCCGAGGCGAACGCCACAGCCGGCGGCACCTCGTTCCTGTTCGAGCTGGCACTGGCCGCCCCGGGGCTCGGTGGGGCCCTGGGCGCCTGCCACAGTCTCGATGTCCCGTTGGCGTTCGGCACGCTGGACAGCCCCACCGGCAGTCAACTCCTCGGCGATCCGCCCGCCCCGGAGGCCGTCGCGGTGTCGCGGGAACTCCAGCGGGCATGGGTCCGTTTCGCCACCACCGGCGATCCCGGATGGGCCGCCTACCGCCCCGACCAGCGGCTCACCCGCGTCCTGGACGCCACATCGGCGACCGTGCCCTACCCGGAGCGGTCCTCCCGCCTCATCTGGGAGGGCCGGTACCTCGCCCCGTTCACTCTCGCGCCGGAGCGTTGACTCCGACTCCCTCAACGCTTCACGATTGTACCTACTAGTATGTACGATCATGGTCGAAGCATCCGCCGTCCGTCCGACACCGATGCCACCGCGGCCCCGACCCCGGACCCGGCCCCGACACCGACCTCGACTCCGACCCGCGAGGAGACCCCGGCATGCCCTTCGTTCGCATCGACGCACTGCGAGCCGACGGCGAGCGGCTCGACGCGCTCAGCCGAGCCGTGCACGACGCCCTGATCGAGACGATCGGCATCCCGCCGGAGGACCGGTTCCAGGTCCTGGTCAGCCACGACGGCGTCAACAGCACGCTGCGCCACGGCAATTACTTCGGCGTGCAGCGCGACGACGACATCGTGTACGTCGCGATCACCCTGCGTGCCGGACGCACGCCCGAGCAGAAGCAGGCGCTCTACCGGCGGATCGCCGAACTGGCCCAGGAGTACGCGGGGACCGAACCGCGGAACGTGTTCGTCCTCCTGACCGAGAACGACTCGATCGACTGGTCGCTCGGCAACGGAGTGGCACAGTACGCCGCGCTCTCCGGCACGTCCGATTCCAACGCGGCCGATTCCGGCACGTCCGAGGCGGCGCGCTGAGGGCTCCGGCCGGTGTCACCGCCGGCCGGGGCCCCGTGACGTACGGTCCGGGCCGCATCGCCCCTGGCCATCGGCTACGAGATGGCAGCCGTGGCGGAGGGCGGGCGGCTTGACGCGCGTCGTGCGACGTTCCCCTGCTGCGGGCCCGACGGTCAGGCGATCCGCTGGCGGTTGGTGGTGATGAGGGTGTGGAGTACCGCCTGGGCCGTGGGGAGGCGGTTGGCCGCTTGGTTCCAGACCAGGGACCGGGGGCCGTCGAGCACCTCCGAGGTGATCTCCTCGCCGCGGACGGCGGGGAGGCAGTGCAGGGCCACCGCCTCGCGCGGGGCGTGGGCCAGCAGGGCGTCGTCCACCCGGTAGGAGGCCAGGCGCGCGGCGCGTTCATCGCGTTCGTGGGGCTTGTCCATGGGCACCCACACCTCGGCGTAGACGGCCTGTGCGGTGCGGACGGCGTCGATGGGCTCGGTGGTGAGCGCGACCGAACCACCGGTCTGGGCCATCACTTCACGGGCCTCGCCGAGGATGTCCGGATCGGTCGGGTAGTCGGGCGGACTGGCGATGGTGAGGTGCATCCCGGTCGCCGCACAGGCCGCGAGGAACGAGTTGCAGGTGTTGCTCGTGCCGTCGCCGAGGAAGGCCGCGGTCAGGCCGGCCAGGCTGCCGAAGTGCTCCCGCAGCGCGAGGAGGTCGGCCAGGGACTGGCACGGGTGGTGGGTGTTGGACAGGGCGTTGACGACCGGGATCGTCGCGGCCTCGGCCATCTGCTCGACCGTGGCGTGGTCGAAGGTGCGCACCGTGACGGCGTCGAGGTAGGACGACAGGACGCGGGCGGTGTCGGCGACGGTCTCGCCGTGGCCGAGCTGCGTCTCGTCCCGGTTCAGGACGATGGCCGTCATGCCCAGCCGGTGCGCGGCGGTGGCCAGCGAGACGCGGGTGCGGGTGGACGGCTTCTCGAAGAGGCAGCCGATGGCGCCGCCGCGCAGGTCACGCTCCCAGCCCAGCGGTTCCTGTTTCATCGCCGCCGCCAGGTCCAGTAGCTCGACCAGGGTCTCCGGGTCCAGGTCACTGACCCGGAGCAGATAGCCAGGGACCTTGCCGGTCACCGCCGGACGGCCGTCGTCGGACACGGATATCGGATGGGGCATCGGGGTCTCCGGGTTCGCTCGCACGGTCGGGACACTGCGCCACCAGTGTGAACGGCGGCGGCGGACGGGGCACCCCGACGCCTCCCGGGCGGGTGAACCGCTGTGGCACGGCCTCCGCCGCGGCCCGACGATGGGGCGCAGGAACTCGACGAGGTTCCGGCGGCAGGGGCGGTCCGGCCCCGCGGATGCCCGGTCCTCCCGGCAGACCTGGCCGGCCCGGCCGGACGCGCCCCGCGGGCCGTGGCGTCGGGGCCGGACCGGGCGACGAAGGACACCGGAATGAGCAGTGACGAGCGGATCCCGACCGTGGGCGTGGAGGAGGAGTACTTCCTCGTCGACCCCGAGAGCCGTGAGGTGGTGCCGGCCGGATCCCGGGTCCTGCGGCGCGCGGTGGCGACCCTGGCCGACCAGGTATCCGGCGAGCTGACCGAGTACCAGATCGAGGCCAAGACGCCGCCCTGCGCCGACCTCGACGATCTGCGCCGCCACCTGGACCGGATGCGGACCGCGGTGGCCGAGGCGGCCGCCGCGGAGGGGCTGCGCATGGCGGCCACCGGGACGCCCGTGCTGAGCGCGGCCGGCCCGGCGCCGCTCCGCGACGACCCCGCGTACGGTCCCGGACTCGCCGCGTACCGGGCCCTCAACGAGACCCACACGCACTGCGCCCTGCACGCCCACGTCGAGGTCCCCGACCTCGACCACGCCGTCCTCGTCTGCAACCACCTGCGGCCGTGGTTGCCGGTCCTGGTCGCGTTGTCGGCGAACTCCCCGTTCCGGGACGGCCGCGACACCGGGTACGCGAGCTGGCGCACCGCCGCCGGAGGCCAGTGGCCGGTCGCCGGCCCGCCGCCGTACTTCCGCTCCGCCGACCACTACAAGCAGCTGTGCGCGTCCCTGGAGGACGCCGGCGCCGTCGTCGGCGACCACACGCTGCTGTGGGACGTCCGGCCGTCCGCGCACCTGCCCACCGTGGAGATCCGCGCCATGGACGTGCCCGTGGGCGTCGAGGAGACGGCGGTGCTCGCCGTCCTGGTCCGCGCCGTGGTCGTCCAGGCCCTGGAGCGGGTGCGGCGTGGCGACCCGGGCCCGGACCTGTGCCCGGCTCTGCTGCGTGCGGCGTACTGGCGCGCGGCGCGCGACGGCTGTACCGACCACGCCCTCGACCTGCACAGCGGCCGGCCCGTCCCGGCCGGTCATCTGCTGCGGGATCTCTTCGCGTACGCCCGGCCGGCCCTTGAGGAGGCCGGGGAACTGGCCGCGGTCACCGCGGCCGTGACCCGGCTCGCCGGTGGGGCGGGCGACGACGGTGGTGGGGCGCATGCGGGTGGCGGGGGTGGTGCGCAACGGCAGCGGGCCGCGTTCGCGCGCCGGGGCGACGCCCGGGACGTCGTCGACGAACTGATCCGGCACACCGCACCGGCGCACGCCCTGCACGCGGCCCACTGAAGCTCCCGCCCCCGACCAACGCGTCCCACCCCGCCACGGCCGCCTTCCCACCCGTAGCCCGGCGGCACCCGGTGTCGGCTGGTGCGGTCCCGCCGGCGCGCGGTGATAACCATCGGCTATCACCACAACTCTTGGACGGATAACGGGCCGGCGCGGCAGGCTTGTTCCACAAGAGCCCAGGCGAGCGAGGGAGCACAGGGATGAGCAGGGTATGGCTGGTGACCGGGGCGAGCAGCGGTTTCGGGCGGGCGATCGTGGAGGCCGCGGTCGCCGCCGGTGACCTCGTGGTGGCCGCGGCCCGGCGCACCTCGGCACTGGACGATCTCGTCGCGGCGCACCCGGGGCAGGTGGAGGCGCAGCCCCTGGACGTCAGCGATGTCGCCGCCGTCGGGACCGCGGTACACGAGATCGTCGAGCGGCACGGCCGGATCGACGTGCTGGTCAACAACGCCGGCCGGGGCATCGTCGGGGCGGTCGAGGAGACCACCGACCAGGAGCTGCGCGAGGTGATGGACCTCCACCTGTTCGGGCCGGCTGCGCTGACCCGGGCGGTGCTGCCGCACATGCGCCACCGCCGGTCGGGGGCGATCGTGCAGATGACAAGCATGGGTGGCCGGTTCGCGTTCGCCGGTGTCTCCGCCTACTGCGCGTCGAAATTCGCCTTGGAGGGGCTGTCGGAGGCCCTCGCGGCCGAGGTGGCGCCGCTGGGGATCAAGGTGCTGATCGTCGAACCGGGTGCGTTCCGGACCGGGTTCGCGGGCGCCGGCGCCCTCCAGCTGTCCGCGGCCCTGCCTGCTTACGAGGAGACGGTCGGCCCGGTCCGGGCGTCGCTCTCGGAGAGTGACGGCAAGCAGCCCGGCGATCCGGCCAGGGCCGCCGCCGCCCTCCTCACCGCCCTCGACGCCGAGCACCCCCCGCTGCGGCTGCCGCTGGGCAACGACGCCGCCGATGCGCTCTCCGCCCATCTCGACGACTCCCGTGCGGAGTTCGCGACGTGGGAGAAGCTGATCCGGTCCACGGACTTCGACGCGTAGCAGTGCGGTGCGGTGCGGTCGGCCTGTGCGGGGAGTGCTGCGGCGCACGGCCCGACGCCCGGCGGCTCCGGTGCGCGGAGGAGCGCACCTGCTGCCGGGCGCCGGGCGGGCGGAGCCGGGGGGCGGAACGGCCCTACTGGCCGGGCACCGCGGTTGCCTGGCGCTCGCCGCCGTTGTTCTCCTGCCACAAGCGGTAGACGTCCACTGCCGCGTCGCTCGGTGCGTAGCGCATCGGCAGCCGGCGCTGGTCCCAGTCCTTGGCGAACTCGTCGTAGAAGGTGGCGAGTTCGAAGTACTTGCGGTCGTCCACGTAGTGCGGCTCGTAGGCGTCGCGTGTGGTGAGGAATACGACCTCGTCCGGGGAGCAGTAGTACAGCGCGCCCAGGCACATCGGGCAGGGGTGGGCGAGGACGTAGATGGTGGTGCCGACCAGGTGCTCGGTGCCCAGCTTCGTGCACGCCTCGCGGATGGCGAGGACTTCGGCGTGCGCGGTGGGGTCGTTGGTCTGGGCGACCTTGTTGGGGCTTTCGGCCAGGATCTTGCCGTCCTTGACGATGACGGTGGCGAAGGGGCGGCCGCCCTCGATGACGTTCTGGCGGGCGAGGTCGACGGTGCGTTGGGCGAAGTCCATGGGGTGGGGCTTCCTTACGGGTGGGGGCGGGTGGGTCGCTGGCCGGGGTCAGAAGGGCTTGGTCGGGAGGTACTTGCCGTCCAGGGTGATGACGGCGCGTTCGCCGCCCTCGGGGTCGGCGACCTTCTTCACGTCCAGCTTGAAGTTGATCGCGGAGATGATGCCGTCACCGAACTGCTCGTGGACCAGGGCCTTGAGGGTCGTGCCGTAGACCTGGAGCATCTCGTAGAAGCGGTAGATGGTCGGGTCGGTGGGTATGCCACCGGGGATCGAACCGCGGGTGGGGATGGTCTGCAGCAGCATCACCGCGTCCTCGTCGAGGCCCAGCAGTTCGGCGACGGCCTGGGCGGACCGGGCCGGCAGGGCGTGCTGGCCGAGGACGGCGGCGGTGACGAACGCGACCGACAGTTCGGCGGCGTCGGCGATCTGCTGCCAGGTGAGGTTCTTGCGCGTCTTGGCCTCGACCGCGGCATTTGCGAGGGCCTGGCGGGCGGCGGGGTGAAGCTGGGCGTGGGGCGTGGTGGGGGTCGTGGCGTCCGTCATGGGAGAGGTTTCCTTTCGGAGGAGAGGAAGAGAGGGGGGAGAGAAGGTGGGGTATCAGGGTCAGGCGGCGCGGGGTGCGTCGCCCGGGGGCGCCTCGCGTGGTGCTTCGGTTCGTTCCACGGCGCCGGTCGCGATGTCGTAGACCCAGCCGTGCAGGCGGACCGCGTTCTCGGTGCGGGCGCGGGCGACCGAGGGGTGGGTGACCAGGTTGGCCAGCTGCGCGCGGACGTTCTGCCGTATCAGGTCGGCGACACCCCCGGCGTCCCCGGCGGCCGTGGCGCGGGCCCGGGAGGCGTCCGCGTGGTGCAACCAGTGGGCTGTCGCGGGAGTGCCGGAGAGGTCATGGCCCTCCGCAAGGGCGGTCATCGCCCCGCACGCCGAGTGTCCGCACACCACGACGTCCGTGACCCCGAGTACGGCGACGGCGTACTCGATGCTGGCCGTCACCCCGTCGCCGGACCGGCGGTCGTAGGCGGGGACGAGGTTGCCGGCGGTGCGGACGACGAACAGTTCGCCCGGCTCGCACGACGTGATCAGTTCCGGGACGACACGGGCGTCGGAGCAGCCGATGAAGAGCGTGTGCGGCTGGTGGTGGCTGGCCAGGTGGTCGAACAGTTCGGCCTTGGCCGGGTGGACGTCGCGTTGGAAACGCGCGACGCGCTCGGCGAGGTCAGGCATGGTCGCTCCCTTCGGTCGGTGCCGGCCGGTCCGGATTGGCTGGCGAGATCCACCATGCATGACCTGGCGCTATAGAGTCCAAGAGCTACTGGCCATGTCTCCTATAGATCACATCTATGGGTGCTTCTATACTGGTGACATGGCCCTGGAACTGCGTCATCTGCGCTATCTGCTCGCCGTGGCGGAGCACGGCAGCTTCACCCGTGCCGCCGAGGACCTGCACATCTCCCAGCCGACCCTCTCCCAACAGATCAAGCAGTTGGAGCGGACCGTGGGAGTGCAGCTGCTGGACCGCACCGGCCGCACGGTGCGCCTCACCGACGCCGGCGAGGCGTACACCCGGCACGCCCGGCACGCCCTGCGCGACCTGGCCGCCGCCGAGCGGGCCGTCCATGACGTGCAGGACCTCTCCCGCGGCCATCTGCGCCTGGGACTCACCCCGACGTTCACCGCCTACCTCGTCGGTCCGCTCACCGCCGAACTCCACGCGCGGCACCCCGGTGTCACCTTGGCGGTCCGGGAGATGCCGCAGGACCGCATCGAGACGGCCCTGCTGGACGACGAGCTGGATCTCGGCATCGCGTTCGCGGGCCCCCACCTGGCCGGGATCGAGGCGGCCGCCCTGTTCACCGAGACCCTGAGCCTGGTGACCGCCGCCCCCGCTCCCGGCGCCGGCCAGCCGGAGTCACTACCGGTGACCGCGGTCACGGACCGCCAACTCGCCCTGCTCAGCGGCGACTTCGCGACCCGTACGCACATCGACGCCTACTTCGCCCGGCACCAGGTCAGCCCGCGCATCGCGGTGGAGGCCAACTCCATCCAGGCGCTCACCGAGATCGTCCGGCGCACGTCACTCGCGACCGTGCTCCCCGACGCCATCACGCACGACCACCCCCACCTGACCCCCCTCCCCCTCTCTCCCGCCCTCCCCACCCGGACCGTCACCCTGCTCCGCCGCACCGACGCCTACCGGAGCGCCGCGGTGCGCGCCTTCACCCGTCTCGCCCGGGAGCTCGTGCGCAGTCGTGGTTACGCGCCGGCCTGACGCGCGGCCGGTCGCAGCACCTCCTGCCCGCCAGGAAGCTGGACGAGGAGTTCGGGTTCTGCCCTGCGGGCCGTTCGCGGATTGCCGGACCGACCCCAACAGTGCGTTCAGGACGCGCACGCTGTAGCCCTCGTGCCCCGGGCGGTGCCCGGGGCGGACGGTTGGTGGCGTCGTCAGCGGTCCCGTCCGGTCAGCCGCCGGTGGTCACCGGTCCGGTCTCGGGGCCGGTGGCGAGCCGGAGTTCGCGGTCGCCGAGCGGCGCGAAGAAGCGGGCGACGTCCGCGTCTGTCACCTCGGCGAGGGTGGCCGGGGACCACCGCGGGGTGCGGTTCTTGTCGATCACCTGGGCCCGGATGCCCTCGACCAGGTCGGGAGCGGACAGGGCCGCGCAGGAGACGCGGTACTCCTGGTCCAGGACGCGTTCCAGGGAGCCCAGTCGGCGGGCCCGGCGCAGTGCGGCCAGGGTGACCTTGAGCGAGGTCGGCGACCTGGTGAACAGGGTTTCCGCGGCTTCCTTGGCCGCCTGCTCGTCGTCGACCGGCAGCCGTTCGAGGATCTCCTCGACGGTGTCGGCGGCGTAGCAGGTGTCGATCCACGACCGCCGCGCGGCGAGTTCGCCCAGCGGCGCCTGCTCGACGTACCGGCCGACAGCCTCGTGCGCGGGGACGTGGGCGAGGTCCGCGAGCAGCCGGGGCAGGGACGCGGCGGGCACGAAACGGTCGGCGAGGCCGCACAACAGGGCATCGCCGGCACCGACCTGAGTGCCGGTCAGTGCCAGGTGGGTGCCGAGTTCGCCGGGTGCCTGGGCGAGGAGGTGGGTGCCACCGACGTCCGGGACGAAGCCGATACCGGTCTCGGGCATCGCGATCCGGGACCGTTCGGTGACGATGCGGACGCTGCCGTGTCCGGACACCCCCACCCCGCCGCCCATGACGATGCCGTCCATCACGGCGACGTACGGCTTGGGGTAGTGCGCGATCCGCGCGTTGAGCCGGTACTCGTCGCGCCAGAAGGCGGCCGAGGCGGACCCGCCGCCGGTGCGGACGTCGTCGTGGATGGCGCGGATGTCGCCGCCCGCGCACAGGCCGCGCTCCCCCGCGCCGGTGAGCACGACGGTCTCGACGGCCGGGTCGGACTCCCAGGCGGTGAGCGCCTGGTCTATCCGGCGCACCATGGCGTGGGTGAGGGCGTTGAGTACCCGGGGGCGGTTGAGGGTGAGGTAGGCGGCCCGGCCCTCGGTCCGCAGCAGTACGGTGTCGTCGGCGGTCACCGGGACACCTCCGTGATGCTGGCGGTGGTGGCGGTGGTGATGGTGCGCATGGTGGTGTCGGTTCCTTCCGGGAGCGGGGCACGGGTCTCTCGGACGATGTCCTCCGTGCCCTCGGCGTTGCGGGATCCGGCGCTGCGCCGGCTGTTTAGCATGGGCCGGTGGCCGAGTTCCGGATCGAACGTACAACGCCCCTCTCCCCCGACGTCGCGTGGCAACGGCTGACGGACTGGGAAGCCCACGCCGCGTACGTGCCGTTCACCACGCTCACCGTGACGACACCACCGCCCACCCGGGTGGGGACCACGTTCGTCGCCCGTACCGGCCTCGGCCCGCTCGGGTTCGACGACGTGATGCACGTCGTGCGGTGGGAACCGCCGGACGCCGCCGGCCCGGTGGCGGCGGGCCGGTGCCGGCTGGCGAAGCGGGGGCGGATCGTGTCCGGCTGGGCCGAGATCGAGGTGGGTCCCTGGGCCGGGGGTTGTCGCGTCGTCTGGCGCGGCGAGGTGCGCCCGCGCGGGATTCCCAGTGTCTTCCGCCCGGTGGTGGCCCGGTCGGCGCGGTGGTTGTACGGCCGCGTCCTGGACGGCCTGCTCGGCCCGTAGCCCGTACCTTTCGGCTCATAGCCCGTGTCTGTCGGCCCGTAGCCCGTGTGTGTCAGCGCTCGGCCGGTGCATCGCACCGCACCGCCGGGGTCGACCGTGCGGACCGACCGCCACCGCCCCTCACAGCGCAGTGAGGAACTCCCTTACGGCCGCGGCGAATCCGGCCGGATCGTCGTCGTGCAGCCAGTGGCCGCACCCGGGGAACTCCCGGAGGGTGGTGGCCGGTCGTCGCTCCGCCATCTCCCGTGCCATCGACGTCGGCAGGACGAAACTGTCCAGGCCGTGCAGCAGCAGCGTCGGACAGTTGGTGGCCAGCCAGTCGGGCCACCAGTCACCGATCAGTGCTTCCTGTGACCGCACCATGTCCTCGTGGTCGAAGAGGAATCCCCAGCCGTCGGGGCGTTCGACGGCGCTCTCCAGGAAGTAGCTCGCGTCCGGGATCCCGCGGGCCTCCACCTGGCGGCGCAGCTCGCCCAGTGTCGGTGCGCGGCGCGGCCAGTCCCGGACGTCCAGGACCGGATGGGCCACCTCGGGCCGACGGTTGAGTGCGCCGGCCTCCTCGATGATCAGCGCCCGGGCCAGTTCCGGATGGCGCGCGGCCAACCGGAAGGCCACGACCCCGCCCATCGAATGGCCGAGCAGCACCAGCGGCCCCAGCCCCCTCGCCCGCACGAAGGCGGCGGCGTCGGCCACGTAGGCGTCCGGGGACATGTCGTCGTCGTGTGCGCTGAGCCCGTGGCCGCGCTGCTCCAGTGCGATCACCCGGAACTCCGGTGCCAGGGCGGCGGCCAGTCCGGCGAACGCCCGGGCCCGGCCGAAGTGCCCGTGCAGCGCCAACACCGGCAACCCCGGCCCCCCGGAATCCGCGTAGGCCAGTCGCCGGCCCCGCACCGTCACGGTCTCCACGGTCATGGTCGAAGTCATGGTGGTGCCTCTCCGAGTCTGATCTGACGAGGGGTGGTGGACGACGATAATCGCGGCGCCTAACGGGCCCGCCCCACCGACCGGGCCCGGAAAACCAGTTGCCACCGCCCGTACTGTCGTGGGCGTGACGGACATCGACGGCTTGCTCGCGGCCTACGACGAGCAGATGCGGGGCGTACCGCCGACCCCTCCCCACGGGGTCCGCTACGAACAGGACGGTCCGGTACTGCGGGTCGTCGGCCAGTTCCGCGGCTTCGTGAGCACCCCGTCGGACGTCGGCGTGCGCGGTGCCGAACTGGACCGGCTGATCGCCCGCCAGCGTGACTACTTCGCCGCCCGCGGCGAGGCGGTGGAGTGGAAGACCCGCGGGCACGACCGGCCGGCGGACCTCACCGACCGGCTGCGTGCCGCGGGCTTCGTCCCCGAGGAGCCGGAGACGGTGCTCATCGGCCGGGCGGACGAGCGGGCCGCGGCTCCGGTCCTGCCGGACGGCGTCGTCCTGCGGCAGGTGACCGCGGACGCCGACATGCACCGCATCGCCGCCATGGAGTCGGCGGTCTGGGGGCAGGACTGGAGCTGGCTCGGCGAGGACCTGGTCAGCCGGGTCGCGGCGGACCCGGACGGGATCGCCGTCATGGTGGCCGAGGCCGGCGACGAGGTGGTCTGCGCGGCGTGGTTGGTGTTCCGCGAGGGCACCGAGTTCGCCGGTCTGTGGGGTGGCTCGACGGTCCCCGCCTGGCGCGGCCGGGGCATCTACCGTGCGCTGGTCGCCGCCCGCGCCCAACTCGCCGCGGCCCGCGGCGTGCGGTTCCTCCAGGTCGACGCCTCCGCGGACAGCGCCCCCGTCCTGCGGCGGCTGGGCTTCCGCGCCGTCACCACCACCACGCCCTACGTCTGGTCGCCGCCCCGGCCCTGACGTGCGGCGGACCGGCCCTGGAAGGCGGTGCGGTAGGCATGCGGGGTGGTGCCGACCACCCGGCGGAACCGTTCGCGGAAGGCGGTCGGCGAGCCGAAGCCGGCCTGGTGGGCGATGCGTTCGACCGGGTGGTCGGTGTTCTCCAGGAGGTACTGGGCCCGGCGGACCCGGGCCCGGAGCACCCACTGCACCGGGGTGGTACCGGTCTGTTCGCGGAAGCGCCGGCTGAAGGTCCGCTCGCTCATGCCGGCGCGGTGCGCCATGTCCTTGAGGGTGATTTCGTGGGCGAGGTTGTCCTCGATCCAGTCCAGTACGGGCTGGAGCGTGGAGCCCTGCGGCACCGGCGGATGTTCGTGGACGATGAACTGCGCCTGGCCGCCCTCCCGTTCCAGTGGCATGACGGACATCCGTGCCGCGTCCGCGGCGACCGCCGAGCCGAGGTCGCGGCGGATCATGTGCAGACACAGGTCCATGCTCGCCGCGGCGCCGGCCGAGGTGAGGATCTGGCCGTTGTCTACGTAGAGCACGTCGGGCTGGACGTCGATGCGCGGGTAGCGGCGGGCGAGTTCGGCCGCCGCCACCCAGTGGGTGGTGGCGCGCAGACCGTCCAGCAGCCCTGCTTCGGCCAGGACGAAGGCGCCGACGCAGACCGAGGCGATCCGGGTCCCGGCGGCCGCCGCGGCGCGGAGTGCGCGCAGTGCCTCCGGGGGCGGTGCGGGGGCCCGCTCCGCGCAGCCGGGCACGATGACGGTGTCGGCCTCTGCCAGTGTTTCCAGTCCCCGTTCGACGTGCAGGGCGAAGCCGTCGGTCCGCACCTGTGGGGTGGGGGCGCAGATCCGCGTCCGGTAGGGACGGCGCCCGTCGGGCAGCCGGGTGCGGCCGAAGATCTCCAGGGGGGCCGCCAGATCGAACGGCACCACGTGGTCGAGGGCGAGGATGGCCACCGTGTGCATGGCCACACGATAGACGGGTTCCCGCCAGCCACCAGAGTGCGAGGTGGACGGCTCCCGTGCTGCTGGATGCCCATGTGGGAGCGCTGGCGGGAATCCGTTGACAGTTGTCATTCCAGCCGCTGTGCGGGCTCGGTCGATCTTCCTAGCGTGGGTCGGGCACTGGTGATCACGACCGGAGAAGAGGCACCGCCATGCTCGCCCAGTTCGTTCTGTTCGACGGGTTCGATCCGTTGGACGTCGTCGCGCCCTACGAGGTACTGCACTGCGCCGGTGAACTCACCGCCGGCGCCGTCCGTACCGAACTGGTCAGTGCCGAGGGGCCGCGGGAGGTCCCCAGCGGGCTGGCGGACGTGTCCTTGCGGGCCACCGCGGCGCTGGACCCGGAGCGCGCCGACCTCGTCGTCCTGCCCGGCGCGGTGGGCGATCTGCGCGATCCGGCGGAGCTGACCGAGGCGGAGCGGGCGAGGACGATCCCGGCGATCCTGCGCCGTGCCCTCGACACCGCTCTGCCGCGTCTGGTCGGTGCCGCGCTGGCCCGGCCCGAGACGCTGGTGGCGACGGTCTGCGGCGGATCCCTGATCGTGGCGATGGCCGGACTCGCCCAGGGACGCCCGGTCACCACCCACCCCCTCGGCCGGAAGCTCCTGGACGGCACCGGCGCCCAGCACGTCGACGCCCGGGTCGTCGACGACGGTGACCTGCTCACCAGCGGCGGGGTCACCTCGGGCCTGGACCTCGCGCTGCACCTCGTCGAGCGGGAGATCGGCCCCCGGGTGGCGTACGCCGTCGAACGGGTCCTGGTGTACGAGCGCCGCGGGGTCGTGTGGTCGGCCACCGGTGCCGTTCCCGCCCTCGCCCTGTGACGGCGGCCGCCCGATGACGAAGATCCTGCTCTCGCTGCACGTGCTGGCCGCCATCATCGCGGTCGGCCCGGTCACCGTGGCCGCCAGCATGTTCCCGCCCGCCGTCCGCCGTGCCGGGGCGCGGGGCAACGGGGCGGCCGACCGGCCGGAGGCGGTGGGCACCGTACGGCTGCTGCACCGCATCTGCCGGGTGTACGCCGGGGTCGGCCTGGCCGTGCCGGTCCTCGGCTTCGCCACCGCCTCCGCCATGGGAGTCCTCGGCGACGGCTGGCTGCTCACCTCCATCGCGCTGACCGCGGCCGCCGCCGGCGTCCTGGCCGTCCTCGTACTGCCGCGGCAGGACGCGCTGCTGGCCGCCCTCGACGAGGACGCACCGGCCGCCCCGGACCGTGCCGGAATCCCTCAACTGGCCATGTTCACCGGCCTGTTCAACCTCCTCTGGGCGGCCGTGACCATCCTCATGATCGTCCGCCCCGGTTCGTCCACAGGAGCCTGACGTGCCCGATCCGCACCCCCGCCGCCCACTGCGCAGCGCCGCCACCGTCGAGCTGGTCTCGCTGATCGTTCTGCTGACCAACCTCGCGACGGTCCACCTGCCGGCCGTCGCCTCGCTCGCCGGCCCCCTCCACGGCTGCGCGTACCTCTTCACCATCGGAGCGGTCGCCCGCGATCCGCAACGCACCGGCCGGTCGGTTATCCTCGCGTGTCTCCCCGGCATCGGCGGCCTGCTCGCCCTGCACAGACTCACGCACACCGGTCCGCTCACCGTCCGAGCTTCCTGACCGGGGTGCGGCACCTCCGGCCGTCCCGACTGGAGCGGCGTGCGGGCCCCGCGCCCGGGGCAGCCGGCGGATGCTGCCACACTGTGCGTGCCGCAGCTGTGCCCGCTCCCCGCGGTAGCGGCTGAGGACGGCGCGGTTCGATGACCGGCGCCGTCGGCAAGCACATCGAACTGCCTGGTGAAAGGGTGCGCATGGTGGCCTCCGCAGGGAAGACGAACAACGGCGACGAGACGAGAAAGACCTCCGGCGGCAAGTGGCGCACCTACGCAGTGACCGCCGTCGGCCTCGCCGTGGTCTGCGGGGCAGCCGTCATGGTCGGCCAGTTCTCGCGGGCCAGTGAGGCGACCGCGTTCGAGGCGCCCTCCGGCGCCGTGGGCACCTCGGACGCCACGAAACTGGCCCTGCCGGTCAAGCCGACCGTGCCGGTCACGCTGACGGTGTACGAGGACCCGCGGAGTCCCCGGTCCCGCGACTTCGCCCAGCAGTACGCCGCCACGTTCTCGCAGCTCCTCGCGTCCGGCCAGGCCCAGATCGAGTACCGCCTGGTCACCCAGAGCGATCAGACGTACGGGGGGACCGGTGCGAAGGAAGCCGCCGCCGCGGCCGCCTGCGCCCAGGACCAGGGCCGCTTCCCCGAGTTCATGGACGAGCTCTGGAAGCGCCAGCCGGCTCCGCAGACCGACGGCCTCAAGGACCCCAAGCTCCTCAAGGCGATCGCGAAGAAGGCCGGGAAGATCCAGCACGACACGTTCGACCTGTGCCTGGACCGCAACCAGCGCCAGGGGTGGGTGAAGAAGTCGCAGGAGGACTACGCCGCCTCGGGCCTGGGGCCGGTCCCCGTCGTCCAGATCAACGGACAGACCCTCGCGGACCCGGCGAAGCAGCTGACGCCGAGCAAGCTGGCCGCCCTGGTGGCCAAGGAGGCGCGTCAGGTGGCGGCCGCCGCCCCGGCCAGCCCCGCACCCACGGCCACGCCCACGCCGTGAGGTGAGGGAAGCGGGATCCCGGGCCCCGGCCGCCAGCGCGGCCCGGGGCCCGAATCGATCCCGATCCGCACCAATTGACCGCGATGGATCCAGATAGGTCCATATAGGTCCATATAGGTCCATATAGGTCCGGATGAGTCCGGATCTGTCAGCAGACAGGCAACCAGGTCCCGACATTCCTCGCTCCACAGGTCCTCGTCCGCGTCTGAGTCCGTGTCCGGCAGAAGCTGCACGCCTTCGGGGCGCAGGGCATCGAGGGCGCCCTCGTCGTGGGTGACCATTACGATCGCGCCTGGATAGGAATCGACCTCGGACAGGACCTCGTAGCGGGAGTCGAGTCCTGGGCGAGGCGAACGACCGGGCCGGTGCGGGTGACGCTCCCGGCGGCGGGCTTGGCCCGGCCGGCGAGGGTGGTCGTCAGGGTGGTCTTGCCCACTCCGTTACGGCCGGCCAGGCCGATCCGGTCGCCGGGAGGGATGGCGAATGACACATCGGGCAGCAGCAGGCGGGCGCCGGCACGCAGCTCGACATCACGAATGGCGATGATGGGTTAACGCTCCGAAAAAGCACGACGACGCACTTCTGGTGGGGAAGCGGGTCCTCGGCCAGGAAATTCGGGACGTAGACATGCGCACACCGAAACGGCCGGCCGCCGGCCGGCGCATCCGCATTTCTCCGGACGGGGTGCCTGGTCAGCCCGCCAGCTCGCCCAGGAGTGCCCAGGTGCGGCGTCGGTCGGCGGCGCCGGCGACCTCCGTCCCGGCGAACACCACCTCGGTTGCCCCGGCGTCGCGGTAGCGCCGCACCTCGGCGGCGACCTTCTTCTCGTCACCGATCACGGCGACGTCGGCGGCCCGCCGGCCGCCGGACAGCCCGATCACCCGCGCGTAGGAGGGGATCTGCTCGTAGAACGCCAGATTCTCGGTGACCGTGGCCCGCACGGCGTCGACCTCGTCGGTGACCACGCCGTGGACGAGTGCCACGATCCGGGGTGCGGGGCGCCCGGCGGCCTCGGCTGCCGCGGTGACGGCCGGGACGATGTGTTCGGCGAGGGCGCGGGGTCCGGCGAGGTAGGGCAGGATCCCGTCGGCCAGCTCGCCGCTGACCCGCAGTGCCTGCGGTCCCATGGCGGCGACCAGCAGCGGGACGCCGGGCTCCGCACCGGGCACCCGGGCGGGGATCGGTGTGGTTGCGGTGAGCAGTTCGCCGTGGAAGTCGGCACTGCCGGTTTCGTTCAACTGCCGTATTGCGGTGAGGAATTCACGCAGTCGGGCGATGGGCCGCTCGAAGGGGATGCCGAAGCCCGCCTCGGTCAGGAGTTTGGTGCCCAGGGCGAGCCCGAGGTGGTAGCGGCCGTGCGTGGCCGCCTGCGCGGTCTGGGCCTGACTGGAGACGTGCAGCGGATGCCGCCCGAAGACCGGGATGGCGGACGTACCGACCTGTAGTCCCGGTACTTCGCGGCCGACGATCGCGGCGAGCTGGGGCGAGTCCGCGCCGAAGGTCTGGCCGAACCAGGCGGAGCTCAGTCCGGCGGCCGCGGCCTCCTTGGCGAGCTCCACGCTCGCGTCGATCTGATTCGTGGGGTCGATCGGATTGAGGGCAGCTCCAACAGTCATGTCCCTTCAGAACAGGCCGGGTTGACGCTTGATTCCCGGTCTTGTGTGGCGACTTGATGTCGAGTGCGTGTCATGGGGGCCGGGTGGTCAGGGACGGGCCCCGCCGCCCACGCTCACCCCGATACCGGTCGTCGGCTTGCTCCTGCACTTTCGACTGCTTTCACAACCTGACGCCGCCGGTGGCGTCGATCACCTTGCCGGTGACCCACCGTGCGTCGTGCGAGGCGAGGAACGCGACGACATCGGCCACGTCGTCCGGCTGGCCGACCCGGCCCAACGCGGCCCGTGACGCGGCGTCTGCCTCTGCGACCGGGTTGCCGCGCAGCCACTCGGCGTTCACGTCGGTGTCGATGATCCCCGGCGCCACCGCGTTGGCGGTGATGCCTCGGGGGCCCAGCTCCTTGGCCAGATTGAGGGTGAAGTTGTCCAGCGCACCCTTGGTGGCGCCGTAGGCGATGGCCTCGGGCATGGCCAGACGACCGGCGCCGCTGGAGACGTTGATGATCCGGCCGCCGTCACGCAGACGCTTGAGCCCCTCCCGTACGACGAAGAACGGGGCGCGGACGTTGACCGCGAAGACCTTGTCGAAGTCGTCCTCGGTCAGTGCGGGAAGGGCCGCCACCATCGCGATGCCCACGTTGTTGACGATGATGTCGACCGCCGGCTGCGGCCCCGTCCCGGGGGCGCATCCCGTGATCTGCTCGTCGAAGGCCGACCACAGGTCGGCGGCGTCGCCCCGGTGGCCGAGCGGCGCATGCAGCGCGACCGCGCGACCACCGTCCTTGCGGATCGTTGCGACCACCTCGTCCGCCGCAGCCGCGTCGCGGGCGTAGGTCAGGGCGACCACGGCTCCGTCGCGGCCGAGTCGTTCGGCAATGGCGCGCCCGATCCCCCGGCTGCCACCGGTGACCAGAGCGATCTTTTCGTCGAGCGGACGGGGGTTGTGGGTCATGGCAGGTGAGTCCCTCTCGTGTGGTGCGGGCGCTGGTGCCCGCACTGGTGATCGGGACGCTAGACCCTCACACGGATGTCAGAGTCAAACTGCCGCACGCCGGCGGAGGGGCCGGACGGCGACCGACGGCGGTATGGATACCGAGACTTGGTCCTCGCCTCGCTCGACTCCGCCTTCCGGGAACTTGGGGAGCTAGGCGAGTTAGGGGAGCTAAGAGTTCCAGGGCATCTAGGACCGAATCTGACCTAGATGGTCTTTAGCGTGGTCCTGACCGACGGAACGGGAACACCGAAAGGCGGAGACCATGACCGACAACGACGTGACCACCCGCGATCTGGCCGCGAATCCGGCCGTCACCGATGAGCGCGCCGAATGGCTTGAGAGCCTGGCCAAGCACCGGCACTTCCTGCGCTTCACCACCCGTGACCTCACCGACGAACAGGCCGGACTGCGGCCCACCGCCAGCGAGTTGTGCCTGGGCGGCCTGATCAAGCACGTCGCCTCGGCCGAGCGGCACTGGGTGGACTTCATCCTGAACGGCCCCTCGGCGCTGCCGGACTTCACGGCGATGACCGAGTCCGACTGGGCCCGTCGGGCAGACGAGTTCCGGCTACTGCCGGGTGAGACGCTGGCCGGCGTATTGGCCGAGTACGCGGAAGTGGCCCGCCGGACCGACGATGTGGTCGCTACTCTGCCCGACCTGGGCCGCACGTGGCCACTGCCCAAGGCCCCTTGGTTCGAGGCCGACGCGCAGTGGTCGGCCCGCCGGGTGTTGATGCACATCGTCACCGAGACCGCTCAGCACGCCGGCCACGCCGACATCATCCGTGAGTCCCTGGACGGCGCCAAAAGCATGGGCTAGGTCCTGCCGTCACGCTCCCGTCGTCCACCCGGCAGGCGGACGAGGGGAGCGTGACGACAGGACCCGGGGGGGGCCGATCCCCATACGTCGGTAGACCCGCGCAAGAGGGTCCGCCAGTAGGTCATCGGATGCATGGACACCCCGAGTGATCACGAAGCGTGAAGAACTTCATGATCGGGGAGTTGGCCCGCACCCCTTCTGTCGCCCACTGGCGGACGCCCTCATCCCCCTGTCGCGGAGCGGGGGGTGATCACAGGGTGCGTTCCAGGCGGTCCGCAACCACCTTCACGAAGCGTGCGGGGTCGGCCGGCCGGCCGCCCTCCGCCAAGACGGCCAAGGAGTACAGCAATTCGGCGGTCTCGGTGAGGTCGGAGCGGTCCTCGCGTTCCCGGTACGCCTGGTTCAGGCCCTTCACCAGCTGGTGGTCGGGGTTGAGTTCGAGGATGCGCTTGGTGCGCGGCACTTCCTGCCCCATGGCCCGGTACATGTTCTCCAACGCCGGTGTCATATCGTCCGCGTCCGCGACGACGCAGGCCGGCGACACGGTCAGGCGCGACGACAGGCGCACCTGCTTGACGTCCTCGTCCAGCTGCTCCCCCATCCAGTCGAGCAGGCCCGCGTACTCCTCGGCCTGCTTCTCCCGCTCGCCCTCGGACTTCTCGTCCCCCTGCGTACCGAGGTCGATCTCCCCCTTGACGATCGACTGCAGCCGCTTGCCCTCGAACTCGCCCACTGCGTCGACCCACACCTCGTCGACGGGGTCCGTGAGCAGGAGTACCTCGATGCCCCGCTCCCGGAGGGCCTCCACGTGGGGGGAGTTGTCGATGCTCTGCCGGGACTGGCCGGTGATGTAGTAGATGTCCTCCTGCCCGTCCCGCATCCGCTCCACGTACTGCGCCAGCGTGACCGTCTCGTCCTCGCCGTACGTGGTCGCGAACGACGACACCGCGAGCACGGCGTCACTGTTGTCGGAGTCGGTGACCAGCCCTTCCTTCAGCACGGCGCCGAACTCCCGCCAGAACGTGGCGTAATGCTCGGCGTCGTTGGCCATCATGCTCTTGATCGACGACAGCACCTTCTTCGTCAGCCGCCGCTGCATCATCCGGATGTGCCGGTCCTGCTGAAGGATCTCGCGGGAGACGTTGAGCGAGAGGTCCTGCGCGTCGACCACGCCCTTGACGAAGCGGAGGTACGGCGGCAGCAGCTCCTCGCAGTCGTCCATGATGAACACGCGCTTCACGTACAGCTGCACCCCGCGCTTGTAGTCCTGCGTGAACAGGTCGTGCGGGGCGTGCGACGGGACGAACAGCAGGGCCTGGTATTCGAAGGTCCCCTCGGCCTGCAGCTGGATGGTCTCCAGCGGTTCGCGCCAGTCGTGGCTGATGTGCTTGTACAGCTCGTGGTACTCGTCCTCGGACACCTCGTCGCGGGAACGCGCCCACAGCGCCTTCATCGAGTTCAGCGTCTCGGGTTCGGCCGGCCCGTCGTCCTCGCCCGCCGGCTGCCCGACCAGCTTGACGGGCCAGGTGATGAAGTCCGAGTAGCGCTTGACGATCTCCTTGATCTTCCACACCGAGGTGTAGTCGTGCAGCTGGTTGTTGGGGTCGGCCGGCTTGAGGTGCAGCGTGATCGAGGTGCCCTGCGGCACGTCGCCGGTCTCCTCCAGGGTGTAGGTGCCCTCGCCGCGGGACGTCCAGCGGGTGCCCTTCGTCTCGCCCGCGCGCCGCGTCAGCAGGGTGACCTCGTCCGCCACCATGAAGCCGGAGTAGAAGCCGACGCCGAACTGGCCGATCAGCCCCTCCGCGCCGGCGGCGTCCTTCGCCTCCCGCAGCTCCCGAAGGAACTCGGCCGTGCCCGAGTTGGCGATCGTGCCGATGAGCTGCCCGACCTCGTCGTACGACATCCCGATGCCGTTGTCCCGCACCGTGAGCGTACGGGCGTCCTCGTCGATCTCCAGCTCGATGTGCAGGTCGGAGACGTCAGCGTCGAGTGAGTCGTCGCGCAGCGCGGCCAGGCGCAGCTTGTCCAGCGCGTCGGAGGCGTTGGAGACGAGTTCACGGAGGAAGACGTCCTTGTTCGAGTAGATCGAGTGGATCATCAACTGGAGCAGCTGACGGGCCTCTACCTGGAACTCAAACGTTTCGGTCGGCATGGTGGGCGTTTACCTCACTTGGTCCGTGGATCGCCGGTAACTGACGCCGTCACTGTAATGAAGAGCGTCCGCCAGCAGGTGATCGGATGGGTGCACAGCGGTGTCACGAGTCTGCGGCAACCGGTCCGCTTCGTGCAACGAAAGGATCACGCGGCGGCTCGTACATCGTCACCGACCGCCGCCCCACGGATTCCGCCGACTACGGGCGTACCAGCACCTTCTTCCGCTTCCCGCGCGGCGACCACCACGACTCCGTACAGCGGTTCCACGCCGAGGACATCCGCTTCGAGGTGCGCGGCCCGGACGCCGTGGTGATCGACTGTGCCTGGGACGGCGGGACGGTGCACTTCAACGACTGCGACGACACCGCGCCGGCGTTCCGCCCGTTCGCGAAGGACAGCCATCCGCACCGCTACCGCAGCGGCTCCCGGGGCGCGTTGGTCCGCTACGACTCGTGCGAGCTGTCCGGGCGGCACCTCTACGAGCAGGACGGCGAGGGCCCCCGCGCCCGCTACGACATGCGCCTGCTGCGCAACCACGCCCCGGAGGACTTCATCGCGGGTGCGGGCGCGGGCGCGGGGATACGTTTCGTCGACTGCCTGGGGCCGTGACGCGGTGGCCGGGTCAGGCGAGCTGGTCGATCAGCGAGGCGAGGAAGGCGGGGGTGTCCTTCGGGGTGTTTGCCTCGGTGCACAGGCGGTCCATGACCGCGGCGTACTGGTCGACCGACTCCTGCTTGTCCAGGTACAGGGCGCTGGTCAGCTGCTCCAGGTAGACCTTGTCGGGCAGCTCGCGTTCGGCGAACCGCAGGATGCTGAACGGTGCACCGGCCGCCGCGTTCGCCCCCACGCTGAAGGGTGCGATCTGTAGCGTCACGTTCGGCATCTGCACCGCCTTGAGGAGGTACCGCAGTTGGGCGGCCATCACCTCGGTGCCGCCGAACGGCCGGCGCAGCACCGCCTCGTCGACCACCGCCCACAGCCGTGGGGCGTCCGGCCGGGTCAGCAGCCGCTGGCGTTCCATCCGCAGGGCGACCAGGCGGTCCACCTTGGTCTGCGGCGCGTTGGGGTAGCCGATGCGGGTGACGGCGTGGGCGTATTCCTCGGTCTGGAGCAGGCCGGGCAGGAACTGCACCTGGTAGGTCCGGATCAGCGCGGCGGCTTCCTCCAGGCCGAGGTGGAGTTCGAACCAGTCTTCAAGGACGTCGCTGTACTCGTGCCACCAGCCCGCGGAGTTGGCCTGGTCGGCCAGCTCGAAGTAGTCGTCCCGACGTTCCGGGTCGAGTACCTGATAGAGGGTCAAAAGGTCGGCCAGGTCCGGTCTCTTGAAGCCGACTTGTCCCCGTTCGAGACGGGTGATCTTGGCGTGAGAGCCACGGATGGCCTTGCCCGCGTCTTCGCGTGAGATGCCGGCGCCGGTGCGCAGTTTTCGGAGCTGGGCTCCCAGCACGATGCGCGCGGCGGTGGGCCCCACCTGCGGTTCTTGCAGGTAGCGCGCTATCGACAGCTCGCCTTCCGGCCGCCTCATCGCGGTCATCCCAACTCCCGTGAGCGACAGTGTTGATACCCCCAGTGTCGCACTTACCGGCCGTCAGGTACAGAAATGCGCCATCGACAGCGACGGGGGCGGTCCCGCCGCGCGACGGGCCCGCACCGCGTCCGCTCAGCCCAGCATCGCGTCGAAGTCGCCGTCCTTGGCGCCGCCGACGAACGCGGCCATTTCCGCACGGGTGTAGATCAGTGCCGGCCCGTGCGGGTCGCGGGAGTTGCGGACCGCGAAACCGCCGTCGGCCAGCGCGGCGACCTCGATGCAGTCGCCCCCGGGCGCGCTGCGCCGGCTCTTCCTCCAGACCGCACCCTCGATCAGGTCCGCGGCCACGCCGTTGTCGAACTGCTGCATCCTGCAACTCCCTTGCTCCACACACAAGCCTCTGACCAGGCATCACATGCATCCGCACGGGCGGCTGCACTTACCGATGCAATTACGTTCGACTCGAATGTAATTGCAGATGCACTTGCAGCGCCAGCGGCCGCCGGGGATAGTGGTGTCGGATCACCCGTTCGTAACGAAAGTCCGAGAGGCGCCACGGAGTTCGTGATGACAACCCACCGGGCAGGTCCGGCTGCCGCCCTCTTCCCCACTCAGCCGCTCAGCCGCTGGCTCGTGCAGGCGCCGCGCGACATCCGGCTCGACGAACACGCCATCCAGCCCGCCGGACTGGCCGCCCGCGCCCTCTCGGCGGACGGCAGGGCGGCTTCGGAGGCGCGGCGGTTCACCGGGGCCACACTCAGCGGTTGGCACCTCAAACCCCTCGTCGACAACGCCGCACTGATCGTCTCGGAGTTGCTCTCCAACGCCCTGCGGTACGGGCTCGCCAAGCCCACCGGGCCTTCGCGTGCGGCGGCGCCCCATCAGCTCTGGATGGGACTGCTGCGCTGCCGGGACCTCGTCCTGTGCACGGTCTGCGACCACAGCACGGACGTACCGGTGCTGCGGGAGCCCGACTACCTGGCCCAGAGCGGTCGCGGGCTGCACATCATCGACTGCCTCAGCTCGTCATGGGGGTGGACCACGCCGACCGCGGCCGGCAAGGCCGTCTGGGCGGCGCTGCCGGCCACGGATTGACGCCTCGCCCCGCGCCGGGTCGATGACGTGGGTCAGCTCTTGCGGCCGAGCCCGGCGTACAGCGGAATGTCCGCGTCGGGCCAGGCGGCGGCGCCCACTTCCACGGCGTCCGGGCGCCAGCGGTGCACCACCGTGAGGCCGGGGTCGACCAGGTCCAGGCCGTCGAAGAAGCGCAGTACCTCGTCCCTGCTCCGCGCGTTCACGTGGGAGCCCTTGGCCTCGAAGTTGTCCGAGACCTCCTTCAATGCCTGCGGCTTGAAGTCGGCGGTGACGTACGTCAGGGCCAGGAAGCTGCCCGCGGGGAACTCGCCCATCAACTCCCGGACGACGGCGTAGGGGTCGCAGTCCGTCGGGAGCCAGTGCAGCACGGCGATCAGGGTGAGGGCCACCGGTCGGGTGAGGTCCAGTGTCTGCCGCAGGGTCGGGTTCTGGAGGATCTCCCGGGGGTGGCAGAGGTCTGCCTGGACGTAGGCGGTCCGGCCCTGCGGGTGGCTGGTGTGCAGGGCGCGTGAATGCGCCAGCACGATCGGGTCGTTGTCGGCGTAGACGACGCGGGCCTGCGGCACCGTCTCCTGGACGATCTCGTGGAGGTTGGGGGAGGTCGGGATGCCGGTGCCGATGTCCAGGAACTGCCGGATGCCGGCCTCGGCCGCCAGATGGTGGGCCGCACGCTGCATGAAGGCCCGGTTCTGGCGGGCGATCGCGCCGGCGTTGGGCAGCGCCGCAAGCGTCTGCTCGGCCGCCTCCCGGTCGGCCGGGTAGTTGGTCTTGCCGCCGAGCAGTACGTCGTAGACGCGGGCGGCGTGCGGCCGGTCCGTGTGCAGGTCGATCGGCTGTTGGGGCCGGGCCCCCATCCAGTCCTCCGGCACCGCCATGTCCTGGTCACCCCTCGCTCGTGCTGCCTTACGCCCCCCGCAACTGCCGTTTCTACCTTAGTGCGTTGGCCCATGCGGTCACGAAGCGCCGACGGGCCGCGGTGTCGTGCTGCCGTGCTGCCGTGCGGGGAGCCGGGCCCTGTCTGGCAGCAGGCGCGGCCGACATGGCACAGTGTCGGTAAGGGAGGGTTTGCGTACTGTGTCTGCTCACGTGGCGCATCGGCGCCGATCCGTCCTGCTCGCCGTCCTCGCCGGGGTCGCGCTGCTCATGCCGGGGCTCGTCGGCGCTCCCTCCGCGACGGCTGCCGCGTCCGCGTCCGCCGCGGCCTGCGTGCACCACACTGCGCCCCAGGACACCGTCGACCGCGGCCTCCCCCACCTCGCCTGTCCGACGACCCGTCACCTCCCCACTCCCGCACCGGCACCCGGCGCCCTGCCCCCGTCCCTCGGCGGGGGCCCGCCGCGCCGTACGGTCCGCTCCGCACTGCCCGGCGCCGTCGCCGCCGACTCGCTCGGCTACGCCGGCCGGTGCCGGGACCGGGCCCCGCCCGTGCCTCCAGCCGCTCCGCATATCCACCCGTCGGGGCCGCACCCGCGGCCCACGCATGCCTGCTGGAGGCACCTTGACCCGCGCCACAAGGGTGCGGGCGCTGTTCGCGCTCGCGATCCTCGCCCTCTCCACGTTCCTCGCACTGACCCAGCCCGTACGGCTCGGTCTCGACCTGCGCGGTGGGACCCAACTCGTCCTGGAGACCCGCGACTCCCCCACTGCCAAGGCCGACCGGGACGCCACCGACCGCACCCTGGAGGTGCTCCGCCGCCGCGTGGACGCCCTCGGGGTGAGCGAACCGCACCTCGCCCGGGCCGGTGAACACCGCATCGTCGTGGATCTGCCCGGCCTCGACGATCCCGACGATGCTGCCGAAGTCCTCGGACGCACCGCCCAACTCTCCCTCCATCCGGTCCTGGGCACCGCCCCCGGATCCCCGTCCACCCCCGCCACCCCCGGCGACCGCAGCAGCGTTCTCCCCGATGACTCGGGCACCCCGCTGCGGCTGGGCCCCGCGGCCCTGACCGGCGCCGAAGTGCAGCGCGCGAAGGCCGAGTTCGATGCGCAGGACGGCAGCGGCTGGTCCGTCGGGCTGAGCCTGCGCGGCACCGGCGAGCGGGCCTGGGCCCAGCTGACCGGCAAGGCGGCCTGCGCGGCACCGCACGATCCGGCCCGGCGCGCGGCGATCGTCCTGGACCGCGAGATCATCTCGTCGCCGCGGGTCGAGACGTCCGTGACCTGCGGGGTCGGCATCACCGGCGGTACCACCCGGATCACCGGCGGCTTCGACCAGCGCACGGCGCACGAGCTGGCGCTGCTGATCAACGGTGGGGCGCTGCCGGTGCCGGTGGAGATCGTCGAACAGCGCGCCGTCGGCCCGACCCTGGGCACCCTGGCGATCACCTCCAGTGCCCAGGCGGCGGTCATCGGGATCGCGCTGACCGCCGCGTTCCTCACCGTCGTCTACCGCCTGCTCGGCGCGCTCGCCACACTGGCCCTGGCCTGCTACGCGCTGATCTCCTACGCGGCGCTGCTGGCCCTGGGCGCCACCCTCACCCTCCCCGGCCTCGCCGGTTTCGTCCTGGCGATCGGGATGGCCGTGGACGCCAACGTGCTGGTCTTCGAGCGCGCCCGGGAGGAGTACGCGGCGGGGCCGGACACCCGTCCGCGGACCCTGCGCAGCGCCCTGGCGGCCGGCTTCCGCAACGCGTTCAGCGCCATCGCCGATTCCAACGTCACCACCCTGCTCGCGGCGGTGCTGCTGTTCTTCTTCGCGTCCGGGCCGGTGCGCGGCTTCGGCGTCACCCTGTGCATCGGGGTGGCCGCCTCGATGGTCAGTGCGCTGCTGGTCACCCGGGTGCTGGCGGAGTGCGCGGTCGGGCTCCGGCCGGTCCGGCGCCGCCCTCGCCTGACCGGTCTGACCGGACTCGGCCGGGTCCGGTCCTGGCTCTCCCGTCGTCGGCCGGACCTGATGCGCCACCGGCGCCGCTGGTTGGCGTTGAGCGGCGTCGCCCTGCTCCTGGCCACGTTCGGCATCGCCGTCCGCGGACTGGACTACGGCGTGGAGTTCACCGGTGGCCGGATGATCGAGTACACCACCACCCGGCCGGTCGACGCCGAGCAGGCCCGCGCCGCGCTCGGCACCGCGGGCCTCGACCGGGCCCAGGTCACCACCTCCGGCGAGGGCACCCTGACGGTGCGCACCGAACGGCTCTCCGCCGAGGAACTGACCACGGCGGGCCGGGTCGTCGACGAGCTCGGCGGCGGAGCGCAGAAGGTGCGGGACGAGCTGATCGGCCCGAGCCTGGGTGGCGAACTGCGCCGCGGTGCGCTGCTGGCTCTCGGCCTCGCCCTCGCCGCGCAGTTGGGCTACCTCGCCATGCGCTTCCGGTGGACGTTCGCGCTGTCCGCCGTGGTCGCCATGGCGCACGACGTCATCGTGCTCGTCGGGGTGTTCGCCTGGCTCGGCAAGTCCCTCGACGGCGTCTTCCTCGCGGCCCTGCTCACCGTCATCGGGTACTCCGTCAACGACTCGGTGGTGGTCTTCGACCGGGTACGCGAACTGCGGGCCGCCGGGGGCGGGACCCCGTTCCCGGAGCTCGCCAACACCGCGGTGCTACAGACCGTGCCACGCACCGTCAACACCGGTATGGGAGCGGTGTTCATCCTCGCCGCGCTCGCCGCGCTCGGCGGCGATTCGTTGACCGACTTCGCGCTGGCCCTGCTGATCGGCATCGCGGTCGGCACGTACTCGTCGGTGTGCACCGCGACGCCGCTGGCGATCGTCCTGGAGCGGCGCGGTGGGACGACGTCCCGGCGGCCGGACCGCCGTGCGACCCGCCGGCCCGGCGGCCGCCGGGAACCCCGGGAACGCCGCGACAACGGTGCCCGCGTGTGACGGCCGACCAGCCCCGCCGGTCGCCACACGGCTGACGTGCGGCGCCCGGTGTCCGCCACCTTGTGGGCGAGCGTGCCCGCGGAGCGGTTGCCCGAGGCGGTCCGGGTGCCGCTCACGCTCCCCGAGGTCCGGCTGCGCTCCGCGGGGACCGGTCCGCAGAACCTCCTCCTCACGGTGTGGCTGCACACCGTGGCGGACGTCCAGCGGCTGGAGACCCAGCTCGGCGAGCGGCTGTCGCAGTTGGTCCTGCGCGACCGCTCGGTCCTCCTGCGGCAGACCAAGTTGATGGGGCGGCTGCTGGACGCGCGGGGCAGGGTGACCTGGGTGATCCCGGTGGGCCCGTGGGCGGACGGCCACTTCGCGGGGGCGTGATCCTTCCCCGCGGTATCGGGAGGCGTGGACGTCCGGTGTCAGGCGGAGTCGCTCATCCCCGGGCGCTTCCGAGACGTAGCCGTAGCTGCCGCGGCCCGCGAGTGAAGACGCCCGCGTCGGCCGGTGCGGTGTCGTCCGCGAACCCCAAGTCGGGGAAGGCGTCGAGGAGTTGGTTGACGCCGGTCTCGACCTCGGCCTTGGCCAGCAGGGCGCCCACGCAGAAGTGTCGGCCGAGGCCGAAGGCGACATGCTGTGCGGCGGCGCTGAAGGCGTTGGCCGGGGTGAGGTCGGGACGGAACACGTCGAACGCGTCGGGCCGGGCGTAGCGGCGGGCATCGCGGTTGGCGGCGCCGATCAGGCAGGTGACGGTGGCGCCGGCGGGCACGGTGCCGCCGCTGAGGGTGACGTCCGCGGCAGGCTGCCGCATGATCATTTGGATCGGTGGGGTGTGGCGCAGCGTCTCGGCGAAGGCCGCGGGTATCAGCGAGCGGTCGGCGCGGACCACGGCGAGTTGGTCGGGGTGGGCGAGCAGGTTGCGGACGATCAGGGCGAGGGCCTTGTCCGTGGTCTCGCCGCCGGCGGACAGCAGCAGGCTCACGAACGCGGTGATGTCCTGGTCGTTCATCCGGACGCCCTCGACCTCGGCGGTGCACAGCCGGGAGAGCAGGTCGTCGCCGGGCGCGGCACGCCGTTGCTGGATGATCGGGTGCAGGTAGGCGGCGAGTTCCTCCCCCGCGCGGCGACCGGCCGCCGCGATCCCGGGGTCCTGGGCGAGGTTGGCGATGAAGGCGACGACCGCGGTGTACCAGTGGTGGAAGCGGTCGTGGTCGGCCCGGTCCAGTCCGAGCATGTCGACGATCACGTTGATCGGGAGGCGGGTGGCGAACTGCCCGACGAGATCCGCCTCTTGCGCGCCGCGGAAGGCGTCGATCAGCTCGCGGGCGTTCCGTTCGATGATCGGCAGGAACGTTTCGCGCAGTTCCCGGCCGCGGAAGGCGGGGGCCACCAGGGCCCGGTGTACGGCGTGTTCGCGGCCGCTCATCTGCGGGAGGGTGCGTCCGCCGTGTGCCGGTTCGAGTTGCCAGATGTAGTTGTCGCTGGTGAACACCGGCTCGCGGAAGGCCCGCTCCACGTCGTCGTAACGGGAGATCAGATAGCTGCCGGTGCCCTCATGGTGCAGCAGTGGGTAGTGCTCGCGCAGCACGCGGTACGCCGGGTAGGGGTCGGTCGCGAACTCTGGTGACAGGATGTCAGGAGCCTGCGGGATGCTAGTCACGACGCGTGACGCTAAGGCCCGGTCCGGGGACCGTCCAGAGAGCCCCCAGGGTGCGCGGGGGCGCAGGGGGCGCATGACCGACCGCCGGTCCACCCGGCGCCGGATGCCCGCTCCGGGCGGCGCATCGGAACCACATCCGCCCTCGGGGCGGCCGCGGTTCCGATGGCGTCGCCCTCGGCGGGCTCCGGCGTCCGGCCTCCTCAGGCGCGCAGGAACTCCTCGATCGTCCTGGTCTGGCCGAGGATGGCGTGGCCGACCTCGGGCAGCAGGTGCACCGTGGCCCGCGGTACGCACGCGCGCACCCGCCGAGCGGTCTCGGCGGAGTCGAACAGGGCGTCCCGGCCCCCTGCGATCACCAACACCGGCATGCCCAGTCGACGCAGCACCTCGTCGGGGAAGACGGGCAGCCGTTCGGTACGCGCCTTGAAGTGCGTGAAGATGAGGACCACCGTGTCGAGAACGGGCTGGAGCGCGGGATCTTCCAGCCCTGCCCCCGAGCGCACCGAACGGCGGACACCCTTGCGTCCGAAGGCGCGCAGCAGCAGGAACTTGAACAGCCAGCCCATCTTCTGCCGTCCCACACCGCCCGGGCACAGCAGCGCCAGCCGCGTCACCCGCTCCGGCCGGCGACTGGCGTAGTCCAATGCCAACCACCCGCCGAGGGAGGTCGCCACCACGGCCGCAGTGGAGATGCCGAGCCCTTCCCACACGTCGTCCAGCCACTCCTGGAAGGCGTCCGAACCCAACGGCGGCCGGCTGGGCGCGCTCAGGCCGGGTTCACCGATGACGTCCACGGCGTAAGTGCGGAAGTGCTGCGACCAGGACGCGATGTCGCCCTGCCACATCGTCGCGTTGGCACCCGAGCCGTGCAGCAGCACCAGGGGCGGCGCGTCCTTCGGGCCGGAGACGACGACGAAGGTCTCGCCCTGCCGGGTCGGCACCCGCACCCGCTCGGCCGGCACCGGCCAGGCGTCCAGTGCCTCCCGGTAACGCCGCAGGATCTCCGCCGCCCCGGCCTCGGATTTGTAGAGCGCGCTCGTCCCCGCGCTCGTTCCGGTGTCTGTTCCCTCGCTCGTGCTCACGACGCGAGTACCCCCTCCATGTAGTCGAACAGCCGGGCCGTGTCGGCCAGTCCGCCCAGGACGATGACCTTCATCCGGGCCCGGTCCCTGTCGTGGACCGTCTCGATCCGCAGAGGTCGCTCCCCCGGCCCGCGTGCGGCGGCCGAGGTCATCAGGATCGTGGTCAGCCGGTCGACCGTCCGAGGGTCGATGTCCTCGATCTCCACGATGCTCGATACCTCGGTATGGCGCTGCCGCCCCGCCATTCCGCTCTCGGGCGCGGGCACCGGGCGGCCGGTGAAGGTCTCCAGGTCCTCGTGCGCGATGCGGTACTGCTTGCCGATGCGGACCGCGGGGAGGCGCCCGTCGCGCACGTAGTTGCGGACGGTGCGCGCATGCAGGCCCAGCCGTTCGGCCACCTGCTCCACGGAGTACAAACGATCACTCATGAAAATACCCTAACCTTCCCTATCGGCAACACCAATAGGGAAGGTTAGGGAAAATGAGGAAGGTGAAGGAGGGTGAAGGAGGGTGAAGGAGGGCGAAGGAGGGCGAAGGAGGGCGAAGGAGGGTGGTGGGGTCAGTCAGGGCAGCCGATCTGTCTGTCTGTCACGCTCAGGGCCGCCTCGTCGTCGACGCCGATCTGACTGTCTGTCACGTTCAGGACTGCCTCGTCGTCGTCGCAGGCGATCCGTCCACTCACTGGCAGAGGGCTCCGTCGCGGGCGACCACCCGGCCGGCCCGGACGACCATCCGTCGGTGCGGCACGTCCACCACTGCCTGGGCCAGGCACTCACCCTCGACGAGGAGGAAGTCGGCGGGCGCACCGGGCGCGAAGTCGGCCGTGGGCAGCCCGACGAGCGCGGCCCCGTCGTGGGCGGCGGCCAGGTAGCACGCGTCGAGTTCCTCGTCGAGGCGGGCGCCGGTGCAGTACCCGAGGAGGTGGGCGCGGTGCAGCATGTCCGCGTTGCCGAAGGGGCTCCAGGCGTCGCGCACGCCGTCGGAGCCGATGCCGACCCGCACCCCGTGGGCGCGCAGCCGTCGGTGCGGCAGGACCGACACGGAGTCGGGGGCCACCGTGGTCAAGGACACGCCCGCCGCGGCCAGTTCACCGGCCAGTGCGTCGAGCTCGCGCGGGCCCAGTCCGGGGATGCAGAAGACATGGCTGACGGTGACGTGGCCGCCCATGTCCAGGGCGCGGGTGCGCGCGATGATCTCGCGCAGCGGGGTGAGGCCGCGCTCGCCGCGGTCGTGCAGGTGGATGTCCACCCCGAGGCGATGGCGTTCGGCGAGGTCGAAGACGGTGTCCAGGTGCTCGGGGTTGTCGTCGAAGCCCGCGGGGTCGATGCCGCCGACGAGGTCGAGCAGGCCGTTGCGGGCCGCCTCGTCCAGCAGCGCATCGGTCCCCGGTGCCTGGCGCAGGCCGTGCTGGGGGAAGCCGACGATCTGGACGTCGAGGACACCGGCGAGGGCGTCGCGCGCCTCGTTGACGCCGGCGAGGGCTTCGAGTCCGTAGGCGGGGGCCACGTCGGCGTGCGCGCGCATGGCACGGGTGCCGGATGCCGCGGCGTGGGCCATGAGCCGGTGCGCCCGCACACCGACCGGGGTGGGCAGGGACCGGTAGAGCTCGACGTCCTGTTGCACGTGATCGGCGATGCTGTGGGCGGGGCGGCGGCGGGTCTGCCAGGGCTCGCCCCAGGAGGTCTTGTCGGGGTGGATGTGCGCATCGACGAGCGAGGGCAGCGCGAGCATGCCACCGCAGTCCACCTCCTCGGCCGCCGACCGGGGACCCGGCCCGGCGGCGCCACCGTCGGCCGCACCGAGCACTCCGCCGATCACGCCGTCGATCACGGCCAGGTCGACGGGCGGGCCCCCGAAGGGCCGGATGTCGCGGAAGACGACGGTGTGGGGGTGGGACTGCTCGGCGCTCGGTGAGGTCATGGTGACGGTCCGCAATTCTGTCGGGGCACGGGTGGTGGACGGCGATGTCTCCACCTTGATCGACGGCGGCCTGCGGGGCAATGACGCAGTGCCGATGGCGGCTATTGGTGCCGTCTATGACTGTCGGTGGCACGAGCAGCGGCCGGCGCCCCGAAGGGGGGTGACTGGGGTTTCCGGGACCGCGCGGCGCCGGCAGCCGGCCGCCCGGTCAGAACTTGCCGATGTTCCGGGCCTCTTCCGTGGCCCGGGCGACGGCGGGCGGTGCGGTACCGGTCGCGGCGGTGACGGCGGCCGCGACCACGGCCCCGGTGACCCCGCCCCCGGCCATCCCAGCGGCCATCCCAGAGGCCAACGACCGTACCCCCAGCGCGATCTCCGCACGGTGCGGCACAAGTACGATGCCAACCAGCGGTGTCATGAACGAGGACCCTACGGCTCGGAACGCCGTTCAGCAATACCGACCAAGGAGTGGTTCATGGTCCAGGCGGTGCACAGGGCGATCCACGTACTGCGGGAACTCGCCACGGCGACACCGCGCTTGGGCGTAACGGAACTGGCCGACCGGGTCGGCGTCGCCAAGCCGACCGCCCACGCACTGCTGCGCACCTTGGAGGCGGAGGGGCTGGTCGTACAGGACCGCGAGACCGGCAAGTACCAGCTGGGGCCGGGCCTGGTGACGCTGGGCAACGCCTACCTGGACTCGCACGAGCTGCGGACCCGCGCGGTGACCTGGGCCGACCGGCTGGCCGCACAGGCGGACGCGGCCGTCTGGGCCGGCATTCTGACGGACGGCCAGGTCCTCGTGGTCCACCACGCGTTCCGGCCGGGCGGGGCGGTGCAGGTCCTGGAGACGGGGGCCAGTCTGCCGTGGCACGCCTGCGCACTGGGGAAGGCGATCGCGGCCTTCCTGCCGGCCGAGGGTCGCACCGCCCTACTGGCGGGCGCATTGCCGCCGGTCACCGGCTTCAGCCTCGACGATGCGGCGCAGCTGGAGGCCCAGCTGGACCGGGCGCGCGAGACCGGATACGCGGTGGACGAGAACGAATTGACGCTCGGCGACGCGGGGATCGCGGCGCCCGTCTTCGACCGCACCGGCGATGTGGTCGGCGGACTGGGCCTGGTGGGCCCGGTGGAGCGCCTGATGGCTGAAAATGTCCGCCAGGAACACGCCATTGCGGTGCGCGAGGTCGCCCGCAGCCTGTCCCGGGATCTCGGCGCACCGCGCAACGGGGGTCTGCGTGCCCGTGGTTGACGCCGGCTGACGCGCTTCCGCGCCCCACACCGCCCGAAGGCCCCGTCCCCGTCGCACCATCCCGCTCCGCCGGCGCGTCACCGCCGGTTCATCAACGTGTCCGCCGCAGGCCACCGTTGGCCCTGCGAACCGTCAAGCCTGCGATCACTTGTGTGGGAAAACCTTGACGCGGTCGGGGTCGCTGCGTTTTGCTTCCTATCGATGTTCGGTAATGCCGAACGCCTTTCGGAAACGTGTTGGCAATCCGGTAGCCGCCCACCACTGCGGCACGGGGGATCGAAGGAGCGCCTGCCATGCGGGAGCCTACGGGGGAGCCCGAGATGTTACTGGGCCGTGCGGATGCGCCCGGCCGGGACGTGGCCGACCATTCCGTCGCCCTCGACTGGCTGCGGCGCGTCAGCACGGCAATGCACCACCACCAGGACCACCTCATCCGACTCGACTCGGCCATCGGGGACGGGGATCACGGGGCCAACATGGCCCGTGGCTTCGCCGCGGTACGCGTCACGCTCGACGCCCCGTCCCGTCCGCCGACCTCGCCCGGCGCCACACTGGTCGCCGCGGGCAAGACGCTCCTCTCCGTGGTCGGAGGCGCCTCCGGGCCCCTGTACGGGGGCGCCTTCCGCACCCTGGGCGAGGCCCTCGGCACCGCGCCGGAGGTCAACACCCTGCGGTTCGCGGCCGGCCTCACCGCCTCGTTGGCCACCCTGCAGCGGCTCGGCGCGGCCGTACCCGGCGACAAGACCATGATCGACGCCTACTCCCCCGCGGTCAGCGCCTTCCGGGCCGCCGCGGAGTCCGGCGCCGGCTTCCGCGCTTCCGCCCGCGCCGCGGCCCGGGCCGCCGAGGACGGTATGCACGCCACCGTCCCGCTCCAGGCCAGGAAGGGCCGGGCCGCGTACCTGGGGCTGCGCAGCATCGGCCACCAGGATCCGGGCGCCACCTCGACCTGTTACGTCTTCCGCGCCCTCGCCGAAGCGGCGGGGGCACCGGCGGCCCCTTTGCCGTGACCGCGTGGCCACCCCCCCCCCGGCGTTCCGCCAGCGGAGCGGCCCGGTGCGCCCGCACACCCTCCCCCACACCCTCCCCCCCAAGAGATTGGATCAGCGTGACCGCCCATTCCGTCGACCATGTCGAGTTCTTCGTCGGGGACGTCAACCAGGCATCCCACTACTACTGCGGCACCTACGGATTCCGTGTGGTGGCCGAGGCCGGCCCGCTCACCGGACTGGCCGGCGCCCGCTCGCTCGTGCTGGCCCACGGCGGGGTGCGCCTGGTGCTGACCTCCGCCCTGCACGCCGACCACGCCGCCTCGCACTTCGTCCGCCGGCACGGGGACGGCGTCCGTGACGTGGCCCTGCGGTCCACCGACGCGGCCGGCGACTTCGCCCGTGCGGTGGCCGCGGGGGCCGATCCGGTCGCCGAGCCCGAGACGTTCGAGGACGCGGGCGGCCGGGTCGTCCGGGCCACCATCGCCGCGACCAACGACCTGGTGCACACCTTCATCCAACGTGACGACCCATCAGGTCCCTTTCTGCCGGGGCGGTTCCTGCCCGTAGACGACGGCGCGGCCGACCGCGGGCTGCTGCGGTCCGTCGACCATCTGGCGTTCGTCCTGCGACCCGGTTCCCTGGACACCATGGTCGACTTCTACGGCCGGGCGCTGGGCCTGAAGCACACCTACGACGAGTACATCGTCGTCGGCGGCCAGGCGATGGCCTCCAAGGTCGTCCAGGACGAGACCCGGGGCATCACCTTCACCATGGTGGAACCCGACCCGGTCAGCGACCGCGGGCAGCTCAACGACTTCCTCGACGGCTTCGACGGCCCCGGCGTGCAGCACATCGCCTACGCCACCGACGACATCGTCACCGCCGCCCGCGAACTCCGCAGCTCCGGCGTGGAGTTGCTCAGCACACCGGCCGGGTACTACGCCTCACTGGCCGAGCGCGGCATCGAGGTGGGCGTCGACCCGGCGGTCCTCCAGGAGCTGGGACTGCTGGCCGACCGGGACGAGTGGGGCCAGCTGGTGCAGGTGTTCACCCGGTCCCCGTACGCCCGCCGAACGGTGTTCTTCGAGCTGATCCAGCGGCTCGACGCCCGCACCTTCGGCAGCGGCAACATCAAGGCCCTCTACGAGGCCGTCGAACGGGAGCGGGCCGGGAACGCCGTACCGGCGGGTGCCGCGGCGAGGGCCGGCGAGTGACCGCGCCGGCCGCCTCCCCCGACACCCGGCCCGACCTGCTGCTGAACCCGCGGGACTACGAGACCGCGGCGCGCGCCCGGCTGGACCGGTCGGTGTGGGACTACATCGCCGGCGGCAGCGGCGACGAGGTGACCCTGCGCGAGGACCGCGCGGCCTACGGGCGCTACCGGCTGCGTCCCCGCACCCTGGTCGACGTGTCCCACTGCGAGCCGGCCACCACCCTGCTCGGCCGGCCGGTGGCCTTCCCCGTGGGCATCGCGCCCATGGCCTACCACCAGTTGGTCCACCCGGACGGCGAGATCGCCACCGTCCGCGCGGCCGGCACGGTGGGTGCGCTCACCATCGCCAGCACCTTCGCCAGCACGCCACTGGAGGAGATCGCCGAGGCCGCCACCGGACCGCTGTGGCTCCAGCTGTACGTACTGCGCCGCAGGGAGGTCACCGCGTCCCTCGTGCGCCGGGCCGAGGCCGCCGGCTACCAGGCCCTGGTGATCACCGTCGACACCCCACGGATGGCCCGCCGGGAACGCGACCTTCGCAACGGCTTCCGCCTTCCACCCCACATCCGCCCGGCCAATCTCGACCAGGACCACGCCGCCGGGCTGCACCAGGGCCGCTCCGGCAGCTCCACACTCGCCGGCCACGCCGCCCAGCACCACGACGCCGCGTTCACCTGGGACGACCTGGCGTGGCTCCGGTCACTGACCGATCTGCCGCTGGTGCTCAAGGGCGTGCTCACCGCGGAGGACGCCGACCGGGCGGCCGGACTGGGCGTGGCCGGGCTGCTCGTCTCCACGCACGGGGGGCGCCAACTGGACGGTGTCATACCGGCGTTGGACGCCCTCCCGGAGGTGGTCGCGGCCGCCGGCGACCGGTGCGACGTACTCGTCGACGGCGGCGTCCGGCGCGGGACGGACGTGATCAAGGCACTGGCGCTCGGGGCCCGCGCGGTCCTGGTCGGCCGGCCCGTCCTGTGGGGCCTGGCCGTCGACGGCGAGAGCGGGGTGGAGCGGGTGCTGTCCACCCTCCGCGCGGAGCTGGAGGAGGCGATGGCGCTCACCGGCCGGCCCCGCCTCGACGCCCTCACCCGCGATCTGCTGCATCCCGCCGCAGACCGAACGCACCACCTCACCACCACGGCACCTCCCCACCCCACCGAAGTACATCCCCACCCCACCGACGCAGAGGACCCGGCATGACGACCGACGACGCCCGTTTCCCGCTGACCGCCGCCGAGCAGGAGCTCCTGCCCACCGCAGAGGAGGTGCAGTTCTTCCAGGAGCACGGCTGGTACCTGTCGAAGAAGCTGCTCACCGACGAAGAGGTCGACCTGCTGGACTCCGCGGCCGACCGCTTCTACGCCGGCCACCGGGACCGCACCCTGCCGGCTCGGCCGCCGCGACTGGCGTACTGGGAGCCGGAGAAGGGCGATGTGCACCGGCACAACGACTACATCTTCTACGAGGACGACACCATCCGCTCCATCCTGGCCAAGCCGATCATCGCGGCGGTCGCCGCACGGATCGCGCAGACCGGCCAGATACGCCTGTGGAACAGCACCCTGATCCACAAGCCGCCGCGGGCGGAGGACACCCGCAACATCGTGCCCTGGCACTTCGACCGGCACTACTGGCAGACCTGCTCCTCCGACGAGATGCTCACCGCCTTCGTGCCCTTCCACGACTGCGGTGAGGAGATGGGAACCATCACGATGGTGGACGGCAGCCACCGCTGGAAGGAGCTCGCCGGCGACGACTCCACCAGCCGTCACTTCGCCGAGCGCGACCGGTCCGAACTGGAGGAGATGCTTGCGGAGAACGCCGCCTTCAACGACGCGGAGGTCCGCAAGGTGCCCATCACCATCCCCAAGGGACACATCAGCTTCCACCACTGCCGCACCTACCACGGCAGCGGCCACAACGTCAGCGACCGACCCCGCCGCGCCATCTCCCTCCACCTCCAGGACCGCACCAACCAGTGGCGCCCCTACGAGCTGTCCACCGGCGACCTGGTGGTCTACAACAACGACGTCCTGGTCCGCCGGGACGCGGCCGGTAACCCCGACTACACCGACCCCGACTTCTGCCCGGTCCTGTGGGAGGACGCCAGGTGAGCCAGGATCCCCCCACCACCGTGCTGCCGGCCCACACACTGCACGGCTCGCTCGCCGATCCGCTGATGGAAGTGATGAACTTCCTCAACGAGGTCACCTCCCGCTACCCGGAGGCGATCTCCTTCGGCCCCGGCCGCCCCTACGAAGGGCTCTTCGAGGTCGAGCAGATCGGCGACTACCTCACCGCCTACCAGCGGTACCTCACTGAGGAGCGGGGCTGCTCCCCTGACCAGGTCCGCACCCTGCTGTTCCAGTACGGGCGCACCAACGGGCAGATCCACGACCTGGTCGCCCGCGCCCTGCACAACGACGAGGGCATCACCGCCGACCCGGCATCCCTGGTGGTCACGGTGGGCGCGCAGGAGGGCATGTTCCTCGTCCTGCGCGCCCTGTTCGCCGACCCGTCGGACGTCCTGCTGGTCTCCTCGCCGTGCTACGTCGGCATCACCGGCGCGGCCCGGCTGCTGGACATCGAGACGGTCCACGTCCCCGAGGGCCCGGAGGGGTGCGATCCGGACGTCCTGCGGCGGACGGTCGCCGAGCTGCGCGCCGCCGGGAAGCGGCCGCGGGCGTTCTACGTGGTGCCGGACTTCTCCAACCCGACCGGCACCTGTCTGCCCCTCGCCGGGCGACACCGACTGCTGGAGACGGCGGCGGCCGAGGACCTGCTCGTCCTGGAGGACAATCCGTACGGGTTCTTCACCCCGACCGGCAGTGGGCTGCCCACGCTCAAGGCGCTGGACGAGCGGCGGCGGGTGATCTACCTCGGCTCGTTCGCCAAGACCTGCTTCCCCGGCGCCCGGGTCGGCTACGTGATCGCCGACCAGCACGTGCAGGCCCCGGACGGCAGTCGTACGCTGCTGGCCGACGAACTGTCGAAGATCAAGGGCATGGTGACGGTGAACACCCCGGCGCTCAGCCAGGCGGTCATCGGCGGCATGCTGCTCACCCACGACTTCCGCCTGCGGGAGGCCAACAAGCCCGCCGCGGACTTCTACCGGTCCAACCTGAGGACCCTGCTCGACAGCCTCGACCGGCTGCTCCCCCGCGAGCGGCGCGAGGCGGCCGGAATCAGCTGGAACGTGCCGGCGGGTGGCTTCTTCCTGACCCTGACCCTCCCGGTTCCGGCGGACAATGCCTTGTTGGAAGAGTCCGCCCGCGAACACGGAGTGATCTGGACACCGATGAGCTACTTCTATCCCGATGGTGACGGCGGACGTCACCAAATGCGCCTCTCCCTCAGCTATCTGACGCCTGATCAAGTAGCGGAGGGCACCCGCCGACTGGTCGGGCTGCTGGAAGGGAGCTGCGGATGAACGCCGTCCTGTACGTGGTGACGGTGCTGATCTGGGGCTCCACCTGGCTGGCGATCAAGGGCCAGTTGGGGGACGTGCACCCCACGGCATCCATCGCGTACCGCTTCGCGCTGGCCGCCGTGATCCTGCTGGCCTGGGCCAGGCTGCGCGGGCTGCCGCTGCGCTATCCGCTGCGGGTGCACGGTCAGTTCGTCCTCATGGGCGGGCTGATGTTCTCCACCAACTTCGTCTGCTTCTACTTCGCCGAGCAGTATCTGACGACCGGCCTGGTATCGATCATCTTCGCCATGTCGCTGCTGGTGAACATGGTCTTCGCCCGGGTCTTCTTCCGGCGCACGATCGCCGCGAAGATGCTGGTCGGCGGGGCCGTCGGACTGCTGGGGATCGTCACGGTGTTCTGGCCGGAGTTCCAGAACTTCGGTCTGTCCTCCGGGTCGGGCCAGGGCATCGTGCTCTCCGCGATCGGCACCCTGGTCTTCTGCCTGGGCAACGTGGTCTCCGGCAAGACCCAGGCTGCGGGCATCCCGGTGGTGCAGGGCACCGGCTACGCCATGGCGTACGGGGCGCTGCTGATGGCCCCGTTCGCCGCCTTCTTCGGGCACGGCGCGCTGTTCCAACCCACCCTGAAGTACACCGGCTCACTGCTCTACCTCGCGGTCTTCGGGTCGGTGGTGGGCTTCGGCGCGTACCTCACCCTGCTCGGCCGGATCGGCGGCGAGCGCGCCTCCTACGCGATGGTGCTCTTCCCGATCGTGGCGCTCCTGCTGTCCACGGTCTTCGAGAAGTTCACCTGGACGGCCCGGGACCTGGCGGGCGTCGCGCTGATCCTCATCGGCAACGCGGTGATGCTCACCAACCCGGCACTGCTGCGCCGCCTGACCGGCAGACCGGCCCCGGCGGAACAACCCGCGGCCCCGGCCCCGGCCGACCGCTAGCACGGCTTGCTACCCGCACGGCCCGTGGGACCGGCATGACCCGCAGGACCGGGGCGACCCGCACGGTTCGTGCGTCAAGCACGGTTCGTACGTCAAGTACCGTCCGAACGCCCTTCCCGGGCCCGCCCGTCCGCCGTCCCGGCCGGGCCCGGGAACCCCGCACCACCCGCCCCCTCACGGCCGAGGAGCGCCACCTTGCACACCGCCGCAGTCGTCGGCACCGGACTCATCGGTACCTCCATAGCCCTGGCCCTGACCGCTCGCGGAGTGACCACGCACCTGATCGACCGCGATCCCGACCGCGTCCGGATCGCCGCCGCACGCGGCGCCGGCACCCCCGAGCCCCCGTCCGCACCGGTGGACATCGCGGTCATCGCCGTCCCGCCGTCGTACACCGCCCGGACCCTCGCCGACCACCAGAAGGCCGAACTCGCCCGCGTCTACACCGATGTGGCGAGCGTCAAGGCACTCCCGCACGCCGAATGCCTGGCCCTGGGCTGTGACACCACGACCTTGGTGGGCGGCCACCCGCTCGCCGGACGGGAACGCTCCGGCCCGCTCGCCGCCCGCGCCGAGCTCTTCCAGGACCACCACTGGGTGCTCACCCCTTCCCCGGACACCAGCGAGTCCGCCCTCAACCGGGCCCTGGAACTGGTTTCGCTGTGCGGCGCGGTGCCGGTGCTGCTGGACCCGCCCGACCACGACCGCGCCGTGGCGCTGGTCTCCCACCTCCCCCACCTCATGGCTACGCTCACCGCCGCCCGACTGCGCGAGGGCGAGGAGTACGCGGTCCGGCTGGCCGGCCGCGGGATGCGCGACGCCACTCGGGTCGCGTCCGGCGACGCCGGGCTCTGGGCCGACATCCTCGCCGCCAACGCCACCGCCCTCGCCCCACTCCTGACCGAACTCAGCGCGGACCTGGCCACCGCCGCCCACGCCCTGTCCCGGCTGTCCGCCACCGACCCGGAACCGGAAGCGACGGCCGACGCCCTGGCCGATCTGACCGCGATACTGCACCGCGGCGTCGAGGGCCGCTCCCGCATCACACCCCCGTACGACGGCCCCGGAGCGCGCCCCCACACCGTGCTCTCGGTCACCCTCGGCGGCCGCGACCGGCCGCTGGCGCGACTGCTGGACGACGTGGACGCGGCCCGATTGGAACTGACGGGCCTGGAACTGACGGGACCGGAACTGACGGGTCCGGACCCGGCGGTCACGGGCCTTCCGCATGCCGGGGCCACACCGGCTGCGGCCGACTCCGTCGGACTCAAGGTGGCCCCGGACGTGGCCCACGCCCTCACCGAAGCCCTCCGCAACCGCGGCTGGACGGTCCGTTAGCCAACGACAACGTCCACTTCCACATCCACACCATTACCTGAAGTCTTCGATGTCTGCCTGGCAGCCCCATGTCCCGGAGGAGAACCCATATGCCGCACATCCTCGTCGACCACGACGCGCCGCTGCGGGAGGTCCTGGACCGCCGCCGCTTCGCACACGAGCTCCACGCCCTCGCCGCGAAGTCAGTCGACGGCATCACCATCGAGAGCTGCAAGACCCGGTTCCGTTGCGTCGAGGACGTCGTCATCGCCCACGACGAACCCCAACAGGCCCTGATCCACGTGGACTTCGCGATCCTGCCGGGCCGCACCACAGAGACCAAGAAGGCACTGGGCCAGGCGGTCCTCGACCTGGTGCGCGCCCACACGGCGACCGCAACGGGTCTGACGGTGCACGCCTCCGTCGAGGTGCGCGACCTCGACGCGGCCTACGTCAAGCACGTGAAGCCGGCGACCACCGGGCCGTGACGATCGGTAGCCGACCTCGGGAGCGTTACCGCTTCGCGGCCCTGTGGTTTCCCACACCTCTCGGTGGGTGCGGCCGGCTCGACAGTTGACTGCGGGCGCTCGCGCTGTTCGCCGTAGACACCCGAGGGCCGCGCCTCGGGTCCTGACCGGGCGAAGGCACGCCGGACTCGGGTGGTCGTCCCCTGGCCGGGCCCCGTGATCTACAGTCCTGCCCATGGTGCGGAAGCACGTGATCGTGTCCGGACGGGTGCAGGGCGTCTTCTTCAGGGACACCTGCCGCCAAAACGCGCTGGCGCGCGGTGTCTCGGGGTGGGTGCGCAACCTGCCCGACGGGGACGTCGAGGCGGTCTTCGAAGGTCCCGAGGAACGCGTCGCGCAGATGGTCGAGTGGGCACACCAGGGACCACCGTCCGCTGATGTGAAAAAGGTCGAGGTACGGGACGAGGGGCCGGAAGGGCTGAGCAGCTTCGAGGTCCTGCCCGCCCCTCGTCCGTAAGGGCCGCGCCGCCTGGGGATCCGCCAGCCAGCGCCCGCCCGGCGGAGATTCCTGCCATCACCGGCACAGGCTGGCGCTCCACCCCTCAACGCACCCTGAGTAGCGCCACCGCACCATCGGCGATGAACTGATGGGGGCGTTGCGCGCCAGGCAGGCGCAGCTGCCCACGAGCCGCGAGGGCAGGTACCAGGCGGATGCCGGACACCGAGCGAATGCCAGGCAAATGCCGGACACCAGGCGAATGCCGGGGCGATGGGCGATGTCCGGGCATCCATCGGCATCGGCCTGGCCACCGGCCCGAAGCGCCGCGGACGACACGAGGAGGTTCTGATGCCTGTCAGTTCGAGCAAGAAGCGTGAGCGTCAGTACGAGCACATCAAGGAGAGCGCGGAGCAAAGGGGCGAGTCCACCGAGCGCGCCAAGGAGATCGCGGCGCGGACGGTGAACAAGGAGCGGGCGCGGGCCGGCGAGTCCCGCACGGCGAGCCGGGTCTCGCTCCAGGACGAGAAGTCCGCCTCACAGCGTGGCGGCGAACGCTCGCACCGTGGCGCCCAGGGGCCGACGAAGGACCAGCTGTACGAGGAGGCCAAGCGGCGTCACATCGACGGCCGGTCGTCGATGACCAAGGAGGAGCTGCGGAGGGCCCTCGGCCGTTGACCGCACCGCACCGGCCCGGCGCTCGCCTGCGATCAGCACTGCGGTCCCCGGGCGTCCGCGCTCCGCAGCCGCGCCCACCGGCCCATGAGCCGGGCCAGGCAGGTGAGCGTCAGCCCCCAGGCCGCTGTGCATGCCGAGATCACCACCGCAGCGGAGGCCGTGGCGACCGAGCCCAACAGCCCCCGGAAAACGGCTCCCAGCCCGTGGGCCGCCCCACAGGCACCGCCACGCCGCGCGGACGGTGGCGCCTGCGGCGGTGGGACGTCCCATCGCATGGTCGTCAGACAGCGGTCCAGATCCGCGTCCTGCACGCGCAAGTCCTGTTCGATCTGTGCCAGGAGGAATCGCTCCCGGCGGGAGAGTGCCTCAGCCATTGCGGTACGCCTCCGTGAGACCGCCCCCACTCCTTCCGCTCTTCCTCCCACTCTGATCCCGGCCCGCCCACCCGGCAATCGCTGCACCCCGGCCGCCGCGCCGCACCCCTGGTCGTCCGGGTCCCACCCACGACGTCCGCAGGTGGCAGCAGCCGCGGCCGAAGCCGTCACCGTGGCGTGACCGCACCGTCACGCCCCCGGCCACGAAGTGGAACCGGCCGCCCCCGCGCGCCAGCATCGAAGTGAGGCACGTGGCACAGCCTCGCCGGATCCGCAAGTCGGCGGAATTCCGGGGCGCACGAGCGCGGGAGTTGGCATGACAACCGAAGAGTCGGTGGCCCGTCATGAGACCCGGCTGGCACTGGTCCTCAACGGCGGCGTCAGCCTCGCTGTCTGGATGGGCGGGGTCACGCATGAAATGGATCTGCTGCGCAGGGCCTCCGACCCGGGCTCCGAGGAACCCGAAGACGCACGCGACCGGGAAGTCTTCGCCATCTGGCGCAGACTCGCCCGGAAGGCCCGGACGAAGGTCGTGATCGACATCGTCTCGGGCACCTCGGCGGGCGGCATCAACGGCTTGATCTTGGCGACGGCGATCGCCCGCGGAGCGCAGCTGCCGCCGCTCAAGGACCTCTGGACGCGCTCCGCCTCCCTACAGAATCTTCTGACACCGCCGCCCCGTATGAGCGTGCTGAACGGTGACACCTTCGCGTCGGAAGTCCGCAACGCGCTCCACCACATCAAGGGAAGTCCTAAAGGCTGTACTCATCCGGTCACGTTGTTCGTCACGGCGACCGCTCTGGACGGGCGCGATCAAAGCTATCGTGACGGCTTCGGCACGGAATTCCAGGTTCGTGATCACCGACGCCTCTACCGTTTCCAGCAGGAGAAGGCCAGCGAACACCTCAGCTACGAGCTGGACGACCAGCAGAAGTGGAATTTCACCGAACGGGCTGTCTCCCATTTCGCGGGCGAGAGCCTGCCGAAGCTCGTTCAGGCGGCTCGGGCCACTGCCGGCTTCCCGGTGGCGTTCGGGCCGGTTTCCGAGTTCCCGATGGTGGATCGCCGTGTGCTACCGAATCCCGAGCTCGATTTCCCGGCCAGTTGCGTGATCGATGGCGGCGTCCTCAACAACGCGCCCTTCGGGCCGGTGCTCCAGGAGATCACCCGCCGCAAACTCGACGTCCCCATGAAGCGGGTCGTCGTCTACGTGGTCCCGTCCGTAGGCCGGCTGGCCCAGGAAAGCACCAAGAAATCCCTGTGCAACGAGATCACCTGGAACACCGCCGCGTTGAACGCGATCCGCTATCCGCAGGAGGTGAATCTCCGGTCCGGTATGGAGGACCTCGCCGCCCGCCTCAGGACGAGCATCCGGGACCAACAGGTCGACCTGTTCCAGCGGCTGAGCGCGCCGGAGAGCCAGGGCAAGGACAAACTGTACGAACACGTCCGCGGTGTGGCGGGGAAACTCAACAACGAGTACCGGCGCAACCGGGCCATCGCGCTCCTCTACAACCTGCGCAAGCAGATCAGCGAGAGCAGCGACATCAGCACCCTGATCGTGACACCGGAATTGGACAGCGAACGGGTCGACGGCATCCTGGGTGCCCACCGGCGCGACAACGACAACTGGAAGCACCCGAGTTGGCTGCCCCACTGGGACCAGCCCCTGGATTTCGATCCCGCGCAGCCGTGGAACTGGGGGATCATCGCCGCGGAGCGCGTCATCCAGTGTCTGATCGGCCACCTCCTCGAATTGCTCGAAGAGGAGAAGAGAGAACATTCGCAAGAGTTCCTCGGTGAGGGCGGCCGCAAGGTCAGCCGGTGTCTGCGGGAAGTGCTGGCACTCGCCGACACCATCGATGCCGAACTCCGCAGGACCGCCGACCCGAACGACCTGGCGGAGGAAGGCGCCGCTCGCCTCTATGACGAGGTGTTCGTCCGGCTGGGGGTTCCGGACAGGCTGCGGGAGATCGTGCGGACGGCGAGCGAGAGCTACGTGCAGGCGATGACGGAGGCGGAACTCCACAACGGCTGGAGTGCGCAGGAAGTGGTGAATGCGTGCCTGACCGTCGAAGTGCTCACCCGGGTGTACGCACCGCCTTCGCAACTCGTGGAACCGCTCTCGCCCAAGTTCGCCTTCATGCGACTGGGGCCGGACACCATGAGCCCGCTGTTTCACGTGGATCACCTCGACGACTTCGGCGAGCGCAAGCTGTACGGGACCCGGCTGGCCCACTTCGGCGCGTTCGCCAACCCCGCCTGGCGGCAGTCCGACTTCGCCTGGGGCCGACTGGACGCCGCCCATCACCTGCTCCGCCTGCTCGACGGCATGGGCGAGCAGGAACGCAGACGCGAGGAGAAGCTGCTGCACCAGGCCATCCTCACCGCCGAGGCCCCGCCGGACGGAACGCCCGGCGGGCCGGGGACGGCGCAGGGCGCCTGTCAGTGGATGGCGGGCCATCTCCTGGAACTCCGGCAAACCGACGAGGCGTTGCTGCTCGGGCACCTCAAGACCGACGAAGGGAAGGAGAACCTCAAGCAGGTCGGCGACGCCGTGCTGCGGCTGCTCAACGACGCGGACAGCCCGAATGCTCCGGGAACTCCCGGATGGCTCAAGATGTGGCGGACCGCCGTGGAATACGGCCGCTCCACCTTCGCCGACCGCCGGCACCTGGTCAGCGACGACCCCGAGCTCTCCCTCCGCCAGCGGAGCCCGGCGCGCCGAATCCCGACGGCGTACGTGCGGCGCAGAGCCCGGGAAACCTACGAACACTCCCCGCTTGAGGTGCCCGGGGCCGTGAAGAAGGCGGCTGCCAAGACCGCGTGGGCGTTCCTGGCGTCCTCCTTCCTGTCCGGTGCCGCCTACCGCAGGTTGTGGCAGTCGCGGCGCTCGGCCGCGCGGCTGGTGACCCGTCTGACCGGCCCGTGAGCCGGGGCGGCACGGGGTCAGAGGGTGCGCAACCGTCCCGTGCGGGCGAGCTCTTCGAGTGCGTCCAGGGATTGTCGCGCCCGGGCTGCGGCGGCCGGATCGCGGAGTTCGATGCCGCTCTGGACGAATTCGTCCTCGTCCAGGCGGAGCACGTTCGCACCGTCCGCCGACTGCCACAGGTCCAGGTCCAGGTCCTCGACCGCGATGCCGTCCGGACCGACCTCGGCGGGGCGCGTCACATCGCAGTACCAGCCCTTGATCGAACCGTCGGCGGCCCGCACCTCCTTGACCGCGTACCAACGGTCACGCCAGTAGTGCTCGGTGAAGACGTCGCCCGGCTCGAACCGCACGAAACCGAAGTCCCGGGCGGTGGGCCGCGCCCAGGGTGCCCGTATGACGGCGCGTACCCCGTCATCGCTCACGACGGTGGCGGGGTACCGCACTTTGGTCCGCCCCGCCTTCGTCAGCGTGACATGCACCTCGCCACCCACCGCCAACGCATTCCCAGTCACCACGGCTCCCCTTGCTCCCTCGCACGCGCGGACTCCGCCACCGAACGCTCGCACCTTCTCCCGGACCGCGGCCGCAAGGCCAACGCTTTTACGGGGCGGCATCGGCGTCGGCCCCAGGCACGCCCGGGCCGGGGCTCCTCGTCGGTCCGCCGGGCCGCCGGCGGGCCCGATCGGCCTGCGCCGCAGCCCCGTTGGGGTCGGGTCTGCGGAGTCGCCCGCGTACCGCAGCGATAAGGTCGCGGTCATGACAGCACCGGACCCGACCATTCTCGCCACCTCCGGAGGACACCGGACGGGGGGCCGCACCATGGTGCAGTTCAACGCGCTGGTGCACCACGCGGTCGACCTCTCGGGCGTCCACGGCCGCCGGCCCCGCGTCATGTACGTCGGCACCGCCATCGGGGACGCCGAGCACTTCACCTCCCGGATGACCGAGGCCGCTCGGGTCGCCGGGTTCGATCTGACGCCCCTGCACCTGTTCCCCATGCCCAACCTTGAGGACGTCGAGGGCGCGGTACTCGATCAGGACGTGGTCTGGGTGATGGGCGGCTCGGTGGCGAACCTCCTGGCCGTGTGGCGCGTGCACGGGCTGGACCTCGTCATGCGCCGCGCATGGCAGGCGGGGGTGGTGTTGAGCGGGGTGAGCGCGGGGTCCATCTGCTGGTTCCAGGGCGGCGCGACCGACTCGTTCGGCCCGGAGCTGCGCCCCCTCACCAACGCCCTCGGGTTCCTCCCGTACGGGAACGGTGTGCACTACGACGTCGACGAGGGCCGCCGGCCGCTGATCCACCGGCTGGTCGCGGAGGGCACCCTGCCGGTGGCCCACTGCACGGATGACGGGGTGGGGCTGGTCTACCGCGGTACCGAACTGGTCGAGGCGGTGACCGAAGTCCCGGGCCAGGGCGCGTACCTCGTCACCCGCGACGGCGACTCGGCGGTCGAGGAGCGCATCGAGCCGCGCCGGCTCGCCGCGGTTGCGTAGCGCCACCACGCCCCGTCGGTCCGAGGTGCCGAGTGGGGCGGGGTCCTGGGGTGGGCCGGGGTCCGTACGGTCGGTGCGGTGCCCGGGCCGAGTTAGCCTGCCGGTATCGCCCTACTCCAGGGAGCCGTTCGATGCCTGCCTCCGTTGCCGTGGCTACCCGCCTGATCGTGCTGCGGCACGCGAAATCGGCCTGGCCGGAGGGCGTACCCGATCAGGAGCGTCCGCTCGCGGGCCGGGGTCGTCGTGATGCGCCGGCGGCCGGCCGGTGGCTGCGGCAGGAGCGTTGCGCACCCGACGTGGTGATCTGCTCGACGGCCCGGCGGACCCGCGAGACCTGGGATCGGGTCGCCGCGGAACTCCGCCCGACCCGCACGCCCCCTACGGGTCTGCCGACTCCGGAAGTGGTCTTCGAGCCCCGGGTCTACCAGGCGAGCGCGTCCACCCTGCTCCAGGTGGTGCGCGCACTGCCGGACCGGTGGCGGACCGCGCTGTTGATCGGCCACCTGCCGGGCGTGCAGGACCTGGTCGTATCGCTGGCCGGCGGGGGTGACGACGACGCGCTCGCCCGGGCCCGCGGGAAGTTCCCCACGGCGGCGGTGGCGGTGCTGACGCTGCCCGGCGGGTGGGCCCGCCTGGCGCCGGGCACCGCGACGCTCACCGCCTTCGCCGTGCCCCGCGGTCCGAAGGGCGGTCGCTGAGGCCCCGGGCCGAGGTGCGGCGAACATTCACCCCCATGGTCCGCACGCCCCACGTGCCCGCCGCGCGGGGCGGGGAGTCCCCGGCGATCCTGTGAGGCATGGCGGACGGTAAGGGCGCCGGCGACCGGGCAGACGATCCGGGCCGAGGCATCGCCCAGCGGCAGGAGGAGCCGCACTCCGATTACGGGGGTGCGGTCTACGGCTCCCTCCAGGCCGCGTCGGTGGTGGCCGGCACCGCCGCGTTCGGACCGTTCCCCCGGGCCGGGCTCGTGCTCCTGCTGCTCATCACCGGCCTGGTCTTCTGGGTGGCGCACGCGTACGCCCGCCTCGTCGGTGACCTGGCGTCGTACCGGTACCTGACGTGGGACCGGATCCGGCATGTGGCGGGTCAGGAGTGGCCGATCGCGCAGGCGGCGGTGGGACCGGCCGTGGCCGTGGCGATCAGCCCGCTGCTGCGGCTGGACCTACCGGGGACCGCGTGGTTCGCGCTCTCCGTCGCCGTGGCCGAGCAGATCGGCTGGGCCACCGCGGCCGCGATCCGCGCCGGTGCCTCGCGCCGCCTGGTGGCCCTCTCGATCGCCGTGAACCTGGTACTCGGCCTGGTCATCGTGGTGCTCAAGGCCAACCTGCACTGAACGCGCTCAGCGTGACCCGACGGGCCCGTGCACCAGGTCACGCTTCCGGCGCATCGGGCTTGGTCGGTCCGCCCGGTGAGGACTTGGTCGGCCCGCCCGGTGAGGAGCGGAGCACGGCCAGCCGCCGCTGGTACTCCTCGTCCTCGATCTCACCGCGGGCGTACCGCTCGGCGAGGATCCGTTCCGCCGTGGGCGACCCACCGGATGGCGGGCCACCGGGGCGCCACCCGGGGTGGCGACGGCTCGTCTCGTCTTCGCCGGACGGCCCCGGCCGGAGCACGGCACGGAAGATCAGCACACCGACCGTGATCACCAAAGCCCAGAACAGGACCATGCCGACCGTGGCCGCCAGCCAACCCCACCCGCCGCCACCATGGCCGTACCAGAACAACATCGGACCTCACCTTCCCAGCTCGGGACGGGTGCGGACCCTGGCGAGGGCCGCACGCGGAATGGTGCCCTCACCTCGATTCTCGCTCGCCGGGGCCGGGGCGGGCGCATGCTGGAGGTGCGGGGCGGCGGCCCCGTCAGGTCGTCATGGTGGTGGCGATGCGACTGACCTTCCTCGAACCGCTCTACAAACAGCCGGGCCCGTTCGCGTCCGTGTACGTGGACACGTCGCGGGACGGCGCCCTCGCCGATCCGGACGCCGCCCTCGCGCTGCGGTGGCGACGGCTGCGCGACGCCTTGGTGGCCGAGGGCGCCGATCCGGACTCGATCACCGCCGTGGCGGGCACGGTGGGCTGCGATGCCGACGTCCCGGGGGCGCACGGGCAGGCGCTGTTCACCGCGCACGGCGCGCTGGTGCTCCAGGGCGAACTGCCGGATCCGCCCGTCCGGGACACCGCCCACTTCGGTGCGCTGCCCGACACCATGCCCCTCATCGCCCAGCACGCCCCGGAGATCCCGTACCTGGCCGGGTACGTCCACTACACGGGGCGCCATTCCCTGGAGGCCACCGGCACCGTCCACGTCGAGGCCGAGGCCGGCTGGTGGCCGCTGACCAAGGTCGCGCCTGGTGAGCGGCTCGACGCGCGGGTTCCGGTCGCCGACTGGCCGCACGCCGCGGAACGGCTGGGCCTCCTGCTGGCGGCGCGGGCACACGGGCTCGACGCCGAGGCGCTGGTGCTGGCCGGTGACACCTGGGCCCGCGGCATCCTGATCCGACGACTCCCCGCGTGGCTGCGCGACCGGGTCGTCGCGGTCGACTCGGGCGGCGCACCGCGGCCGGGGCGCGCGCTGCTGGAGCTGCGGTTGGAGCGCCTGTTCCGCGGGCGGATGGCCGCGCACGACCAGTTCCTGGTGGGGGCCTTCCTGGCCCGGCGGGCGCACCGCGGGGCGGCTGCCGAGGGGCTGCCGGACACCGTGTCGGCACTCCAGCGCGGCCAGGTCAGCGCGCTGTTCCGCACGGACCGCGGCGGCTCGGCACCGCGGTGGTTGTGGGTGGGGCCGGAGCCGGCGCAACTGGCGCTGTCGGAGGGCGAGTTGCGGTCATACGGTGTGCGCACGGTCCGCCGGGAGCAGGTCGACGCCGCCCTGGCGCGGGCTCTGGTGGGGACGGGCGCGGAGTTGGTCCTCGTCCCCGAGCGGCGACTCCGGCTGCGGGACGGCACCGGTGCGTTGCTGCGGTACGCGGATTCCCCGGTGTCCCCGTGAACGTGGGGGGCCGGCCCGGCCGGACGGTCGGGTCAGGGCGGGGGGTGTGCGGGCCCGGTGGCGTGGCCTTCGGGGGTGGTTCCCGGCTGCTGCCGTAGCACGTCGTGGACGACCGGGCCGTCGATCGTCTCGCGCGTGGTCAGCAGGTCGGCGAGGTGTTCCAGGGCCGACCTGTGGTCGCGGAGCAGGGTGGTGGCGCGCTGTTCGGCCTGTCGGACCAGGCGGGCGGTCTCCTCGTCGATGAGGCGTTGGGTCTGCTCGGAGTAGGGACGGTGCAGGGTGTCGCCGGGGACTTCGTCGCCGAGCCGGTGCAGGGCGCCCGTGGTGGCGTAGCCGATCGGGCCGAGGGCCGGTGAGAGGCCGAAGTCGCGGACCATGCGGCCGGCGATCTGGGTGGCGCCGGCCAGGTCGTCGGCGGCGCCGGTCGAGCCTTCGCCGAAGACCACGAGTTCGGCGGCCCGGCCGCCGAGCCGGACGGTGAGCAGGTCGGTGAGGTAGCCCTCGGTGTAGAGGTGCCGCTCGGCTTCGGGGAGTTGCTCGGTGGCGCCCAGCGTGGGGCCGGCCGGCAGGATGGTCACCTTGGCGACCGGGTCGGCGTGTTCGCACAGCGCGGCCACGAGGGCGTGGCCGGACTCGTGGACGGCGACGGCGTGGCGTTCCTCGGGGAGCAGGGCGTTGGAGGACTCCCGGCGTCCCAGCAGGACGCGGTCCCGGGCGTCGTCGAGGTCCTGGGCGGAGATGACGGTGTTGCCGGCGCGGACGGCGTGGATCGCGGCCTCGTTGACGAGGTTGGCGAGGTCGGCGCCGGAGAAGCCGGGGGTGGCCCGGGCGACCACGTTCCAGTCCACGTCGGGGATCAGTTTCTTGCCGCGGGCGTGGACGGCGAGGATCGCGGCCCGCTCGGTCTGGTTGGGCAGCGGGACGGTGACGTGCCGGTCGAAGCGGCCGGGGCGCAGGAGTGCCGGGTCGAGGGCTTCGGGGCGGTTGGTGGCGGCGAGCACCACGATGCCGCTGCTCTGGTCGAAGCCGTCCATCTCGGCCAGGAGCTGGTTGAGGGTCTGTTCGCGTTCGTCGTTGCCGCCCAGCCGGACGCCGCCGCGGCGGCTGCCGACGGCGTCGATCTCGTCGATGAAGATGATCGACGGGGCGCGTTTGCGGGCCTCCTCGAAGAGGTCGCGGACCCGGGAGGCGCCGACGCCCACGAACATTTCCACGAACGCCGATCCGGTCACCGACAGGAACGGCACCGCCGCCTCGCCGGCGACGGCCCGGGCGATCAGCGTCTTGCCGGTGCCGGGCGGTCCGACCATGAGCACTCCGCGCGGCCCGGTGGCGCCGACCACCGCGTACCGCTCGGGGTGCCGCAGGAAGTCCACGACCTCGCTGATCTCCTGCTTGACCCCCTCGTACCCGGCGACGTCGTCGAAGCGGGTGGTGGGGCGCTCGGCCTCGATGATCTTGGCGCGGGAGCGGCCGATGCTGCTGAGCCCTCCGGTGAGGCTGCGCGCGGCCTGGCGTCCGGTCCACAGGAACAGTGCGCCGAGGAGGACCAGCGGTAGCAGCACGACGGCCAACGGTCCCACCCAGCTCCCGCCGCCGTTGGCGCTGGAGGCGGTGATGTCGACGTTCTTCGCGCGCAGTTGCTGGGCGAGGCCGGTGTTGCCGAGGGCGGTGGGGATCTGGGTGGTGAACTTCCGGCCGTCCTTGAGTTTCCCGTGCACGCCGCCCCTGTCGTCTATGTCGACGGTCTTGACCTGCCCGGTGTTCACCTTCCCTAGGAAGGCGCTGTACGTGAGGGAGGTCCCCGAGGGGTTGTGCGCCCGGCTGAGCAGCATGACGAAGAGCGCCACCAGGATGATCGGCAGCAGCCACGGCCGCCAGGCAGGGGCCCGTGGCTCGGCCGGCGGCTTGGGCGGCTCCCGGGGTGGCCCCGGCTTCGCCGAGCGCGTGGCGTGGCGCCCCGACAGGCGCACTGCGGTGATCACGACGGCCCCCTACGGCTCCTTCGCGCGTGGGACTTCCCCTTCCAGGAAACTCCTGGCGGCCCCGTGTCGGGCTTCCGGCGGGCTCCTCGTCTCTTCCGCCGACACGTTCCGCTCCCCCTCCTCCACGATCGGCTGTCCCGACCGGTTCCGCAGGGTGGGACGCCCGCTGTGGTGTGGGGCCGACGCGCCAGATGTGGGACGCTCGTAGAGCAGGCGAAGGGGGTGCTTGATGCCTCTTGGGAAGCTCCGTCCGCCCTGGCGGCAAGGCCCGCTGCGGCGGGGCACGGACGTGGCGCAGTCCTGGATCGTCCTGGCCACGGGCGTGCTGATCGCCGTTGCGGCCCCGGCCGCGGGAGTGGCGGCCGGCAGCGCGGTGGACGCGGCGGCCCATCGGGAGAGCTCCACGTGGCGCCCCGTTTCCGCGGTGGTGACGAAGGAACCCGCCACCCGGATCAGTGTCGACAGCGGGACCGGCACGGGGGGCCGGGTCCACATGACCGTGCGCTGGACGGCCCCGGACCGCACCGTGCGGACGGGGGAGACGTCCGTGGCGCCCGGTGTCCACGTCGGGGACCGGACGACGGTCTGGCTGGACCGGAACGGGACGCTGGTACGGGACCCCAGCACCCCGACGGACTCGCTGGCCGAGAGCGTCGTGGCCGGCACCGTGGTCGCGTCCGGCACCGGGCTGCTGCTCCTCGGCGCGGAGAAGGCCGCCGTCCGCCTGCTGGACCGCAGGCGCTATGCCCAGTGGGAGAAGGAGTGGGCGGAAGTGGACGCCCGGTGGCGGCACCCGCAGCAGTGAGGGGCGGTGGACCCGGCCCCGCTCGGCGCCGGGTCGGCGTCTCGCGTGGCGGCCCCGGACCGTCCCTGCCACGCTGAAGTTGGCGGTTGTCCCGCCCGACGTTCCCGGCCGGCTGCCGAGCCGGAACCGCCGAGGTCACCGACGTCGGACGCCGGGTCACCGTCCTGGTGGTGGCGACGCCGCCGGCCGAAGTCCGTGGGATTTCGGGGGGCTTCACCGACGCGGCATCGGCGCACCGCCCCTCGATCACGGAGGTTTCCATGGCATCAGCAGCAGGTCACCCGACCGGAACGCCGCACCCCGGCTACGGCGGGAGCGCGACCACTCCACGGCCAGCGGACCGCAAAGGCCACGGCCTGGTGATGTTCGCCGGGGTCATGTTGGCGTTGCTGGCCCTCTTCAACGGCCTCGACGGCATCGCGGCGATCGTCAACTCCCATGTCTTCGTGGGCAACGTCTCCCTGGTCCTGGGGGACATGCAGGCGTTCGGCTGGTTGATGCTCGCCCTGGGGATCCTCCAGGCGGCAGCCGCCGTCGGCGTGCTCACCAAAGGTTCGGAAGCCGCCCGTTGGTTCGGCGTCGCGGTGCTGGGTCTGAACGCCTTCGCCCAGATGTTCTTCGTCCCCTCCTACCCGGTGTGGTCGGTGATGATCATCGCGCTGGACGTCCTGGCCATCTACGGGCTGTGCGTGTACGGAGGGCGGTCCTACGACACGGCCGAGTAGGAACGGCAACGAGCGAGCAGGAACGGCAACAAGGAGGGTGAGCGGGAGCGGACACAGCGCAGCGGACGCCCTAGGCGGGCGAACCTCCCCCGCCGTCCAAGAAGATCCGGTCCAGCTGGTGGGCCAGGACGTCGGCGGCGGACCGCGCGCTGCGTTGGCCGACCAGGACGCTGGTGCCGAGCCCCGCGGACATGGCCAGCAGGCCGATCGCCTCCTTGCGCGCGTCCACCCCGGGCCGGGTGAGGTCCGCTTCCTGGGCCTGTCGCAGGAGTGCGGCCAAGGTGTCCTCGGCGGCGTCGGGGTTCTGGATGAAGGGCTGGTCGGCGAGCGCCTGATCGGTCACGGCCAGCACGGCGTACGAGGTGTAGACGAGGTGGAAGGTGCGGCTCGCCTCGTCGGTCGGCAGCGACGTCATCAGGAGCGCTTCGATCACCGCACGCGGCCCGGCGCCGCCCTCCCCCGCGGTCCGGAGCCGGGCGGCGACCCGTTCCCCGAACCCCTCGGCCAGCCGTTGCAGCCCGTACAGCAGCAGCTTCTCCTTGGTCTCGAAGTAGTACTGCACCAGCCGCAGTGAGACGCCGGCCTCTGCCGCCACGTCCCGCATTCCCACGGCGTGCAGCCCGCGTCGCCCGGCGACCCGGAGGAGCGCCTCGGCGATCTCGTTGCGTCGCTCTGCATGGTCCACGCGCTTGGGCATCGGTCGCGTCTTTCCCTCGTCAGTCGCATCGGTGTGGGCACTGGACACTGCCAGACCATTTTTATGGTACAGCCGTACCAGGATCGTGGTACGTTCGTATCACGAAGACCGCGAACAACCGTTTCCGGAGGTGGCCGTGTCCGAGACCACGACCCGTACCCAGGCCGATGTCGGCCGCTACGTGAGCGACGCCTTGCGCGACCGCTACTTCGCGGCCTGTGATGCGCTCTACGCTCTGGGCGCGCCCGCGGTCGCCGAGGACGATGTGGAGACCTCCATCGGCACCACGCACGTCTACCGGTACGAGCCGGCCGACCCCGCCGCCCGGTCCCGCACCCCAGTCGTCCTCGTGCACGGCGCGGGATCCTGCTCCGCCATGTGGTACCCGAACACCCCCGCCCTCAGCGCCGCCCGCCCGGTGTACGCGATCGACACCCCGGGCGACCCGGGACGCAGTGTGCAGCGCGCCCCCATCCACCAACCCGAGCGCGCCGCACAGTGGTTGGACGAGACGCTCGCCGCGCTCGGACTCGACCGCGTCCACCTGGTCGGCTCCTCCTACGGCGGCTGGCTCACCCTCAACCAGGCACACCGCGGGCCGGACCGGCTCGCCTCGGTCACCCTGCTCGACCCCGGCGGACTGGAGAAGGTCGGACTGCGCTTCTTCGCCTGGATCTTCGTCAGCCTCTTCGCGACCTCCGCCCCCAAGGCACTGCGTCCACGGCTGGCGGCCTGGCTGGAGCAGCCGGTGCTCGTCGTACCGGAGCTGCGCAGGTTTGTCAGGACGAGCGTCCGGGCGTACCGCATCCGTCGCCCGTCCCCGCTGCCCCTGTCCGAGGGCGAACTGTCCACCATCCGCACCCCGCTCTACCTGGTACTCGGCAAGCGCAGCCTGCTCGTCCACCCGAAGCGGCAACTGGAGCGCGTTCCGCGCCTGATACCGGGAGCGCGAGCCGAAATCGTCTCGGACACCGGCCACGGACCGCAGATCGACCACGCGGACGAAATCAACCACAAGATGCTGCGCTTCATGGACTCCGTCGACCGACCCGTCGACCACCACCGCAGCTGAGGGGTGCCGGGGCGCCTCCGCGCGGTCGTCGTGCGCCGGAACTCGGGTGCCGCGGCGAGCCGCCGACGGCATGATGGTGATCATGAACAGATATGTCACCGCCCCCGCCCGACTCGGTGAAACCCGGCTGCCGGACGGCCGGTTGCTGGGGTGGGCCGAGTGGGGCCCGGAGGACGGAGTTCCGGTACTGCTGTGCCCGGGGGCGGCGACGAGCCGATGGCTCGGTTTCGGCCCGGACGTGGTGGCGGCCCGGGGGCTGCGACTGGTGTCCCTGGACCGGCCCGGACTCGGTGCCTCGACCCCGCACCCGGGCCGGAGCTTCGCCGATTTCGCCGCGGACGTACGGCACTTGGCGGCACTGCGCGGCCTGGGACGCCCGCCGGTGGTCGGCAACTCGCAGGGCGCGCCGTTCGCCCTGGCCTGTGCGGCGGCGGGCGCGGTCTCCGCGGTGGCCGTCGTCTCGGGGGCGGACGAGGTCGCGGCGGCCGTCGTCCCGGCAGCGGACGACGTCACGGTGGCCGACGAGGCCCTGGTGGCAGGGTTCGCCGCCGCCCTACCGCCGGAGGTCCGGGAACTCGTCGAGCGCACCGCGACCGACCCGGCCGCCGCCGAGGACTTCTTCGGCGGGTTCACGGCGGACGCGATGTGGCACCTGGTACGGGGAAACAGCCCGGCGTGCGACCTGACCGTGTATCAGGACCCGCAGTTCGCGACCGCGTACCGCCGGGCCCTCGACGAGGGCTTCGCCCGGGGAGCGGCCGCCGGGTACGCCCGCGACACCGTGCTGTCCATGGGCCGCTGGCCGTTCCCCCTCGGGGGTGTCACCGTCCCGGTCGACCTCTGGTACGGAGAACACGACACCAGCCACTCCCCCGACCGCGGGGCCTTCCTCGCCACCCGGATTCCCGGCGCGCGCCGTCACCTGGTGCCGGGGGCGGGCGGCGCACTGCTGTGGACGGACCCGGGTCCGATCCTCACCACCCTCCTGAACCGGGCGAACTGAACGGGACAGGACAGGGCTGACCGAGCAGGGCTGAGGGTGGGTGCGCCGCCACCGGCAGGCGGACCGGGCCGGAGACACGTCGGTGACCGTCGCGGGCCGCGGCCGTCAGGCGGCCGGCCCCCGCAGGTCACCGACGAGCAGCGGCGACTCCAGGACGTCAGGGGTGAAGGCCACCCCGGTGACTTGGGCCGCCAGGGCGAACGCGGCCGCGATCCGGTGCTCGGACCGCCGGGTCTCCCGGCGCGGGTCCAGGCCGACCTCTGCCATGGCCGCGTTCAGCCGGTCCGGCGCGCTGCCGCGCCGCATACCGGGCACCCCGAGGGCGAACGCGGTCACGACGGCGCCGTCCACCGCGTGGACGAAATCGTCCTCGGCGTAGTCGTGCCGGCTGACGGTCACGGACTCCGCCGCCGCGGACAGTACGGTCGCCACCTCCGTCAGGGCGCCCCGCCACCCCCACGGCTCCACGGCCACGCTCCAGTCACCGAGTTGCACGACACCCACGTAGCCGCCGCCGTCCCCGCCCTGGGTCTGCTCGACGAACTCCCCGACCCGGCCGAGGAGTTCCACGAACCGCATCCGTTCGGGCAGTGGGGCGTCGGCGCCGAAGCGGCGCAGGACCTCCGCCGGGGCGAGCCCGCGGCAGAAGGACACACAGAAGATGCTGTCCAGTGGGCTGTGGTCGTCCGCCAACCAGCGGAACGGTGCCAGGGGATCGGGCTGCATACCGCGCCTTCGTCTTCCTCGGGTGGTGATGGGTGCGCGGGTTTCCCCGCTCTTCCGTCGCACCTGGAGTCAACCAGCCTGGCGGGCGTTGCGGAGCCGTTCCGGCGATCTGGGGGCGAGGTCAGCGCGTCGTGTACCCGCCGTTGATGAAGAGGGTCTGCCCGTTGAGCCACCAACCGTCGGTGAGCAGGAAGATCACATGGGGCGCGATGTCCTCGATCTTGGTCAACTCACCGTTCATGGAAGACGACTTGTGGTACGCGATGGAGTCGTCGGTCTCGGCCGGGTAGAAGAACGGGGTGTCCATCGGGCCCGGGGCGATGTTGTTGACGCTGATGTTGCGGCCGAAGAGTTCCTTCGACAGGGCGCGGGTGAAGTGCTCGACCGGTGACTTGCTGCCGGCGTAGACCGAGTACAGGCCGGTGTAGGCGGCCAGTAGCGAGGTGACGACGGTGACGATCGAGCCGTCGCGGTCGATGCGCTTGGCGGCCTCCCGCATCATGAAGTAGGCGGCCTTGGAGTTCACCGCGAACATCCGGTCGTACTCGGCTTCCGAGGTCTCGGCCATCGGCTTCTTGATCACCATGCCCGCGGTGTTCACGCTCGCGTCCACCCGCCCGAACGCGTCGATCGCCGCGTCGAAGAGCCCCTCGACCTCGGCCACCCGCGTCAGGTCCGCCTGGTGCGTCACCGCGTCCCCGCCCGCCTGCTTGACCGCGGCGGCCGTCTCCTCCGCGCCGGAACGGGAGGAGTCGCTGTTGTAGTGCACCACGACCTTCGCGCCGTGCTCGCCGAGCTGTCGGCTGATCAGGCCACCGAGGTTCCTGGAGGCGCCGCCGACCACGACGACCTTGTCCTTGAGCGTACGAGCGGGCATGACGCGTCTCCTCACCAGAACGATGTCCGTCCCCGCGCGTGCGCGGCGGCGCGCACCTGCGCCCGCACGCCGCGCCGCCTTCCCCCTGACGTGCGACGCGCGGCCACCCCGACGCTAAGCAGGCGCCCCGGTGATCGCATCCGCAGGCCGTCCGCGGCTCACCCGGCCGGCCCACCGCGCCGCCCTACAGCCGCACGCGGGGGCGCCCCGGGCTGCCAGGCAGTCCTAGTTGGCCCACGGTGGGGTGAGGGTGCTGCCGTCGGCGAGTCGGGCGTTGAGGCCGACGCGGGTGGTGACCCAGATCTCCGCGGTCCGGTCGGTGTGGTTGCTCAACGACAGTCGGGAGCCGGCGGGGGCCACCGCCGCGTCGCCGGCGCCCAGTTCGGCCGTCTCGCCGTCGATGGTGAACTCCGGCCGGCCGGAGAGTACGTAGAACGCCTCCTCATGACTGATGACGTGTGCGGGGGCGACCGTCCCGGCGGGTATCTCGGCGCGCCAGCCGGCCAGGTCCCGGCTGCCCGTGGCCGGGCGGAGGTACGAGGTGAAGCGGGCTCCGTGGATCTCGTGGACGACGGTCTCCGCACTGCGGACGAAAGGCATGACAACCTCCAGATGGACAAGCAACTTGTCCATATAGACAAGCAGCTTGACCAGTTATAGTCAAGGCATGGATGACGCCCTCGCCCTCTCCGCGCTCGTGCTCGCGCTCTCCGGCCAACTGGTGCAGGAGATCCACACCCGCGTCTCCCAGCAGGGATTCGAGGACCTCCGACCGGTGCACGGCTTCGCGTTCGCCCGTATCGCCGCCGGCGACGCCACCACCGCGGACCTCGCCGAACACCTCGGCGTGACCAAACAGGCCGCCGCCCAACTCGTCGCGGACCTGGTCCGCACCGGTTACCTGGACCGGCGCCCGCACCCCAGCGACGCACGCGCCAGGCTCCTGGAACTGACCGAGCGCGGCCGGGCCGCCACCCGCGCCGCGGATCAGGCGGCACGCTCCGCCGTCGCACCGTGGCGCGAGGCACTGGGCGAGGCCCGCTTCGCCGCACTGGTCGGCGACCTGACCCGGATCGCACCGCGCAGACCGATCCGCCCCGTGTGGTGAGGCGGCGGACGCCTACGCCCCCGGCCGACCGGTAACGGCCGGCGGCTCAGCTCACGGTGATTCCGGGGTAGAGGAGCTCGATCTGCCGGGCGACGCCGTCGTCCCCGCCGAGTTCCGGGAAGTCGACCATGGCGTCCGCGCAGAGCTTCTCCAGCGCCTTCCGCAGGTCTTCGCCGTGGCCGAGGGTGAAGGTGTGGAATTCGAAGGACGGGCCCACCGCCCGTCCGTTGTCGTCGGTGGCCCGTCTCATCATGAGTTCGGCGACGGGATAGAGGACGCCCTGCATCAGCGCGATGAAGACCCGCTCCATGTGGTAGCGGTTGCTGTGCCCATCGCCGTCAACGTCGTTCATGGGCGTCGCGTACAGCTGGTCCAGCAAGCGCAGCATGTACGTGAAGGAGGCGTTGAACAGGCGCATCAGCTTCTTCGCCGCATCGGTGATGTTCTTGTCGGCGACGTGCGGGTTGGGGACGGCGTAGTGCCGCACGGCATCGTCGGACTCGATGTTGACGCTGCCCTCGCGCGTGCCGTCGACGATGCCGATGCCCTCGATGTGCTTCAGCATCCGCTGGAAGCGCACGTAGTGCGTGTACTCCTCCAGCCCGGGCCGCGGATTGGCCGGGTCGAGCGGGACCGTGCCCTTCGTCGGGTCGGCCCCCTCCCCTTGGTCGATGACCGTGTTCAGGGCCTTCTTGGCGGTTTCGAGGTTCTCCACCACGATCGTCCGGCCGCCGCCGTACTCGTTCCAGTACGCGCGCTTGTACTGGACGAGCTTCCGCTTCTCCAACTCCTCCCCCGTCCCGAAGGAGATCTTCCCTGACTTGGAGAGGTCTTCGAGCCCCTTGATGATCCGCTTGTACAGCTCGCCGATGCTGGCGTACTGGATGGCGTCCTCGTTCTCGTAGACGATGCCGTCCTCCAGCACCTGTCCGGCGGAGAGGAGCTCGGGCACCGGAACGGACGGCTTCTCGATGGCCAGGAAGACGTCCCGCACCAACGCGTCGGAGAGCGGCGCCAGTTCGAGCTTGAGGTCCGGCTTGCGGTGCTTCAGGTCGCTCGGGTACGTGGGGACGAACTTCTGGTCGCAGAACCTGATCCGGTCACCGGCGCCGATCCCGATCATCACGTTGCGGACCAGGCAGAGGTGGAGCATCTCCTCGATCGCGACACCGATCAGCGTGCGCAGCGCCCCCTTGCCCGGGGCCCACTGCGAGTACCCCTTGGTCTTGATCGAGTAGGCGGCGAACAGGTACGGCGGGATGGTGGACAACTCCACCTGGGCCGCCGCGTACAGGTGCTTTACCAGCTGTTCCCGCGTGGTGATCTCCTTCACCGGCTCCAGCTCGCCCGGCCAGGTGAAGGCCGGCTGCTGCAGCAGGACGGGGGCTGTGGTGGTGGCCATGGGTCGTCGCCCTTTCTGACGGCGGATGTGTGGAAGTGCGGATGTGCGGATGTGCGGAAGTGCGTCAAGACACCGGTGTCGGTGCCGCGTTCAGTGCCGGGCGGGCGGGCGCCGCGGGTGCGGTGTCCACGGCGGGGAATCCGGTCCCGGTGTGACGGTCGGCCGTGGTGAGGAAGCCGGCCGTGGTCCATTCCCGTAGCCAGGGCCAGCCCCGGTGGGGATCCACGCCGGCCGCGCGCAGGGCCTCCCCGGGGGTCGCCCCCTGGCAGACGGCCCCCAACACCGCGTACGCGTCCGGTCCGATCTCCCGGACCACGACGGTGAAGTCGCGGCGGCTCACCGCAAGGCGGGTGGGCCGGTACTCGGGCAGGTCCGGAACGGCCTCGCGGCCCGGGCCACGATGGTGCGCTGCGTGCAGATAGGAGTGCACCACGGCCCGGGTGCGCAGCAGGCGCAGGCAGGGTGCGGGGCGGAGTCGTGGGGCGTCGAGCCAGGCGGCACCGGGGACCTGTTCGGGCAGCGGCCCGCCGGCCGCGCACTCGCCCGTCCGCTCCCCGTACCGCTCGCTCCCCGGCTCGGCCTCGGTCCCTTCCGCGTCCAGTACCTCGGTGTAGAGCTGCTCCAGTCGGGCGAGGTCGACCAGCAGGTCGATCCAGTCCTCCCGTTGGGCGGCCGGCAGGTCGGCATCGGGGCGGTGGCGTTCCAGGTGGTCGGCGAAGTGCTCGCCCAGGGTGCTCAGGGTGTGGCGGTGGGAGGGGTGGGCCCGTAAGTAGTCCTCGGCGAACCCGTCGAAGAGCTCTTCGCCGAGCAGGTCCACCATGGCCGGGAACAGGGTGCGCAGGCAGGACGTCAGGCGCAGGCGGTAGCTGTCCTGGTAGAGCGCCAGCGACTGCCGCGGGGACAAGGCGGCGGGCGTGGTGAGGGGGAGGGCGTCGCCGGGCGTGCGGTTGTCGTCCGGGGGGCCGGTGTCCTCGGGATGTAGCAGCGCGGACTGCAACCAGTGCTGTAGTGCGGCGAGTTGGCCGGTTCCCTCAGCCACCGACGCCTCCGGTGGCGACGTGCTCCTGGGACGTCCCGGCCTGGGCGTGGCGGGCCTGGATCCTGGCCTGTTCGGCGTGGGCCACCAGTTCGGGGAAGGCCGGTAGGTCCTCGTCCCATTCGATCAGGGTGGACACGCCGCCGGTGAGTCGCACCGCCTGTCGGTACAGCTCCCACACCGGCGCGGCCACCGGCCGGTCATGGGTGTCGATGATGTGCGTACCGCAGTGCCGATGTCCGGCCAGGTGCATGTAGGCGACCCGTTCGTGCGGGATGCCGTGCAGGTAGGCGTACGGATCGAAGCCGTGGTTGACCGAGGAGACGTACACGTTGTTCACGTCCAGCAGCAACGCGCAGTCGGCCGCCTCGGCCACCCGCGCCAGGAACTCCCACTCCGGCATGCTGGACGCGGTGAAACCGGCGTAACTGCTCGGGTTCTCCAGCACCAACTGACGCCCCAGCACCTCCTGGACGCAGCGCACACGGCGCACCACGTGCGCCAGGGCTTCCTCGGTGAACGGCATCGGCAGCAGTTCGTGGGTGTGCACGCCGCCGACGCCCGTCCAACACAGATGGTCCGAGACCCAGACGGCGTCCACGTCATCGGCCAGGCGGCGCAGTTCGCCCAGGTAGGTGCGGTCCAGCGGGTCGGTGCCGCCGATCGACAGGCAGACGCCGTGCAGGATGACCGGGTACCGTTCGGCGATCTCGTCCAGGGCGCGGCGCCGTCCGCCGTGGCTGCCGAGGAAGTTCTCCGTGATCGCCTCGAAGAAATCGACCTGCGGCCAGTGCGCCCGCACATACGGGAGGTGCGGGGTGCGCAGGCCGACGCCGAATCCCAGGTAGCGGTCGCCCGCCGGGCGCCGGGCGATGCGCGCCGGCGTCCTGGCCTCGGGCACGCTCCGGTGCTCCATCGCGGGTCAGGGCTTCGGCTTGTCGTAAGCGGGCACCAGGCTGTCCTCGATGCCTGCGCCCGGGGACGGACCGAAGGCGATGCCTGCTTCGTACATCCGGCCCTCGAAGAGCTTGCGTGCGGTCTTCCACACGCTCTTGCCCTTGTACGGGCCCGCGCAGAACACCCGGCTCTCGTTGATGGGACTGGCGCAGCTACCGTTCCACCGGCATGCCTGCTCACCGGGGTGCGCCTGCTGGAAGTCGCTGCCGGCGTAGCCGCACCCGCCCTGGCCCCGGCAGGCCCCCTCGCCGTGGCAGACGTGCTGCACCGTGGCGCACTGGCCCGTGCCGGCCATCTCCGCCTTGCCGTCCTTGTCTTGGTTCCGGCAGGCGTTGAGTCCCATACAGACGTGCAGGTCCCTCGGTTGCTCATCCTCCGGATACTTCTTGACCGCCAGCAGCATCTCGCTGGCGTGGGGGTGGGCATCGCCACCGGACTCGTGGCTCATCGCTTTGGCGTCGCGCACCAACGCCCGTACGTCGTCGGGGGTGACGTCCGCCACCGATTCGCCGTTCGGATGCGGGGTGATTCCCTGGCTCATGACAGTTTTCGCTCCTGGATCGACTGCGACTTCGGTCTGCACCTACGAGGGGTACGCGAAAACACCCGAAGAAGCTGCCGTCGCGTCACCGACCATCGCATACCACCGGGCAACGCATATATCTCGGACAGGCTGACATCACACGCAAACGGATCAATAGCTACAGCCGGCGGCAGTATCGCGAGAACGCCGAAGAAATACCGTCATCGTGCGTGACCTCCGGTGAGCTGGTGCAGGCGAGCGGCGCCTCGGCCGCTCTTCGCCGACGGGCACGGACGGCGCGGCCCATCCCCCAACGTGGGCCGCGCCCCCAGTCCCGTCGTCTGTCTACACCAGCACCCGTTGCTTCAACTCGCGTGTGCCGCACCGGGCGGATGTGCCGAGCCCACCCCAGGATGTCCCCCAGTGGTAGCCGAGGCGCCGCCCCGGACTCCACCACGAGTGCAGGAGGACGAGGACGACAACGGACCTGCACATGTTCAGGATGCCCGTGTCCCCGTGGACAGTTGGTGTGCGGAGTTTGAGTGTCACCACGTCACCACTTCACCACCCATCGTCCCAGCGGCTCGTCGAGCCCGTCCTGGTACCAAGCCTCTGGCGACAGGTCGGGGTGTTCAAGCGGATGTGCCACAACGGCCGGCACCTCGGCAGCCGTTGACAGCATGTCGTACCGTGCTTCCCAGTCGCGTGTGCTGCGCGCGTCCGGAGGCACGAGCTGGTCCCCCTCCAAGAGGTAAGCCAGCATCCTCTCGTGCGGAGAGGAATGGCCATTCTTCATGATCACCCTTCCATCAGAAACTGTTGGGTGTGGATCGGTCCCACCCAAGGGCCACGGGTCGGATTGCCGCCAACCCGTGGACCTTGGGCGAAGTCCGGTCCGGCACCGCGCCAGGGCCGGGCGCGGCGACCGCACACCGCGGCCGCCGGAGCCCGGGCCACGACCTACGCGGAAGCCGGTTCCTCATCGTCCCGGCAGAGCTTGGCCTTGGCCTCGGCCGAGGCCAGCTCGCGGCTGACCGTCGCGGACGAGATCTCCAGCAGCTCGGCGATCTCCACGCCCTTCAGTCCCCAGACGTGCGTGAGTTCCCAGACGGCGGCCTGCCGTTCGTTGGCGATCGCGGCCTTCACCGACTCCAGCAGTTCGAGGTATTCCAGCCCGACGGCCGGACCGGTCCCGAACTGCCGGGCATGTTCGGGCGGTTCGTCGTAGAGCCGCTCGCTGGAGGACGCCTTGCGCCAGTGGTCCCGGAGCTTGTTACGGGCGACCACGGTTGCGAACACGATGACCGGCTTCTCGAACCTGGTGCCGCGGCGGAACTCCTGGAGGACCGCGATGCAGGTCTCCTGGGTGATGTCCTGGGCCAGGTGGTAGTCGCGGGTGACCCGCGTGACCGAGGAGATCAGCCGGGGCTCGATGGCGCGCAGGGCATCCTCCATCAGCTCGGCCTCACGTGCCTTCGACAGCCGGCGGTGCGCCTCCCCGGAGTCGTCGCCGCCCCCTGAGAGCTGCCTCATGTGTCGTCCTCTCCACTGACCGGGTACCGCAATTGCGGCCCCGGGCTCAGTAGGAGGACGCGTCGGCTCCCCGATTCTTTTCACGACCGCCGGATGAAAATTCCGACGGCCTCGACGGGACCTGAGGGCATGAACACGCGTACTGCCCTCGCCCTCGTCCTCGGCGGCCTCGCCGTCTACCTCGCCTACTACAACCCGGTGCTCGGCGCGGCCATCGGCATCGGCGTCGTCGTGGTCACCCTGCTGCTGTCACTCCTGGACGAATAGCGGGGCCGCGACCCCAACTCACCGTATCCGTACGGCGGGTTAAGGCCGACCGTTCCGTCGGGCCAGTCGCCATCAGCCGGTGCCGGGCACCCCTCTCCCGGCGCAACCCCTCACCGCCTGCCGCCAGTCAGCCGACGCCGCACCCGTACGCCACCGGCCCCTCCAGCCCCTCCGCAGTCTGCTGACTGCTGACTGCTGACTGCTGACTTGCCTGCTACCTGCTACCTGCTACCTGCTACCTGCTACCTGCTACTCATGACACACCGCTCATGACCTATCGGACAGGCCCTACCGCAGCAGGGCGAGGACGAGCGATGCGACCGCCAATCCCAGGTACCCGACAGGGCCCACCATCGTGGAGTAGACGCGCATCCTGACGTGGGCGACGACGGCGCCGATGAAGAACAGGACGAGACCGGTGGCGGCGGCGATCCCGAGGGGACGCACCCCAAGGAGGCCGATCAGCAGCCCTACCGCGCCAGCGCCCTTGAGCGCGCCGAGCCAGGGGAGCCAACTCCGCGGAACCCCCACTTCCGCGGAGTTGGCGAGGACGAACTCGGCCCTCGCGAAGTCCGCGGCGGCGATCCCGGCGTTCGCCACGATCGTGAGGACAGTGACGATCGCGTAAGCCATGACCATGTGCCGACGCCTCCCTATTCCGAGTACCCGATGCGACGAGCCCGCCGCCCGGTCACAGTCGCTGTGCCGCCCTGGGCGTCCCGTCCGTACGACCGGTCCGTGTGCGACCGGTCCGTGCGATCAGTACCGTGCGGTCCGTCTGTGACCAGACTCGTCGTGCCAGGGGCCGGCGTCCAATACCTGCGGCTATAACCTGACGGCATGGACGTCGACACCCGACTGCTGCGCTACTTCGTCGCCGTGGCGGAGGAAGGGAGCCTGACCCGTGCCGCGCAGCGCTTGTTCGTGTCCCAACCGGCGCTGACCAAGCAGATCAGGCAATTGGAGACGCAGCTCGGGGTACGCCTGTTCACGCGGTCCCGCACCGGGATGGCCGTGACGGAGGCAGGCCGTGCCCTGGCGGAGCGGGTGCCCACGCTGCTGGCCGACTGGGACCGGACTCTGCGGGAGACGAAGGCCGCGGCGAGCCGGGCGGAACGCGTGCTGCGGGTCGGTTTCGTGGCCAGTGGGGCCAACGAGGCGACCCCGCGCATCGTCGCGGAGTTCGCGCGGCGCCGACCGGGTTGGCGGGCCGAGATGCGGCAGGCGGCCTGGTCCAACCCGTCGGCCGGACTGGCAGATGCGGAGGTCGAGGTCGCCCTGGTACGGCTGCCGTTCCCCGGCCAGGACGCCGTGCGCGTGGTGGCACTGTTCACCGAACCCCGCTGGGTGGCCCTCGCCGATGCCCACCCCTTGGCCGCGCACGAGGTGATCCCGTTCCGCGAACTGTGGGACGAGCCGTTCGTGGCCGCCCCGCCGGAGACGGGCCGCTGGCGGGACTACTGGCTGGCCACCGACGAACGCGAGGGGCACCCGGTCCACATCGGCGCCGTCACGGACCAGCCGGACGACTGGCTCACCGCGATCGCCAACGGCTACGGCATCGCCCTCGCCCCGGAATCCGCCGCCCGTTTCTACGCGCGCCCCGGCGTCACCTATCGGCCGGTCACCGGCGTCAGCCCCAGTCAGGTGGGGGTCGCCTGGGCCCCGGCCGACGACACCAACCCCGTGGTTCAGGACTTCGTACTGTGCTGCCTGGACGGGCTGGGTGGTTCGAGCGGCCGGTACGACAACAACGGGCCGGTTGCGGAAGGCGGTTGAGGCCACCGGACTGCGGGGCCGCGGGCCACGGATCCGCGAGGCCGCGGAGTGACGGAGCCACGGGGGGGGCTGGCAAGGGGAGCCGTCAAGGGCCACGGAGCTGCGCCGATGCCCCGTCCGGGCACCGATCGGCTTGACCTCAACCGTGAGCCTTCCGGCGTCGCGCACCGCGGCGTTCGGCTGCTGATCGAGGAACGGACCTTGCACACTCTGGCGCTGGAAGGGGACGTCCCCCTCAAGCTTCGGCCTCGATGCGCCCACTCTCCGACCTGCGAAGCTGGGCTTTGGAGTGGGTTGGGTTGGGTTGGGTTGGGTTGCGCTGGGGATGGGCTGATGCGATGTCAGGGGGAATTCGGCACCACGAGAAGACCTCCACGGGCAGCAGCCTTGCCGACGAATGGCACTGTTGGGGAATGCCGTTGTTCGGGAGTGGCGCTGTTGGGGAATGATGTTCGTCGGGATGATGTTGGCAGGGTATGGCTGTTATCCACAACACATCCCTCAAGCCCACCAAGCTGGAGGTTCTCACCGCCTGGCTGCCGAGCCAGCCTTGGTACCAGGGCAACCCCCAGGCGCCGCAGCTGGCCAGGTCAGGCGGCTTCCGGATCGACGATCCGCAGGGTGAGGTAGGCATCGAATGCATGGTGGTCACCGACCAGTCCGGTGACGTTCCGCACTCCTACTTCATCCCGCTGACCTACCGCGGGGCCCCGCTCGACGGTGCCGAGCAGGCCCTCGTCGGCACCACCGAGCACGGCATACTGGGCCGGCGTTGGATCTACGACGGGACCCATGACCCCGTGCTCGCCGCCCAATTGCTCGCCCTGCTCCAGGGGCGCGCCGAACCGCAGGCGCAGAACGCCAGCAACGTCCGGGACGAATCCGTCACCCGTCACGTCGGTGCCGGTGCCGGTGCCGCCGCCGGATTCGGCTCGTCGAGGGTGGTGGGGGCAGCCACCGTCGCCAACAGTCCACACGGCAGCGACCTCGCTTTCGAAACCATCACGGAGCTGGGAGAGGCACCGGAACAGGCACCGGAAGCGGAGCCGGACGACCGGTCGGGGCCGGCTCGGACCGCCGTCACCCTCCACATCGCGCGCATACTGGAACCGGTGACTGAGGCCGGTTCCGCCGGCCAGGCAGCCGACACCCCGGGGTGCCTGGCATCCGTCACCGGTGTCTGGCAGTCGGGCGACGGTACGGAGCAGCGCGGCCTGTTCGTCGCCCTCCGCACGTCGAACCGCTGACGCGTCCCACAGCGCCGCACCACCCGCGAGCGGCGCTTCCCGGTAGCGTCATGGCAGGGTGGCCTACTGTCGATTCCGGATGTCCGGGCCCGGCCGGACACCCGATCCACGTCCGGATACCCAATGCCCGCCTGGATCCCCGGCGAGCGTCGGGACGCCCGGCGGACGTGCGGAAGCCCGGCGAACGTCGGGTGCCCAGGCACGTCGCGATGCTGGGTACGGGTACCTCTCACCGCGCCGGCACAACCACTCGCTGTGCCGGCTTCCACGTTGATTGCTTGATGAGCAGGGGATCGGGACACTTTGTCTGCGAGGAACAACCACCCGTTGTCAAGATCACGAGTCGATCGGCTCCCGGCTCCCCCTCGGACCGGGTCGCCCGCACCCCGTCGGCCCGGTCCATCAGCGGTAACGCCACCATCGCGGCACTGACCGCGTCCTGGTGACTGCTCACCGGCCGCACCGGCACCCGCAGCGCCCGCGTCCTCCACGGTGCGCTCCCCTTGTCACCGGCCCCGGTGGTCGTGGACGCGGCGATCGTGGACGCGGCGATCGTCGTGGACGCGGCGCTGGCCGTCGGCGCGGCGCTGGCCGGGTGGCTGGACGTCGTGTCAACCAGGGCTGGAGCGTCGGTAGTTGTGCTGGATCGTGGTCGAGCGGGTGACCTTCCTGGCGTACGGTCTCGGCTGGGACGTGACTGGGCTGTAGGGCGCCGCCGGGTTCGGCGCGGTGGTGGGTAATTTCCCTGCGGCGGGGCGGAGTTCCGGCGTGCCGGAGCGGTGGGCGGGGCGTGGTCCGGTGGGGCGGGTGGGCTGCGTGCTTCTGGGTGAACAGTGTGGTCGGGTTGGGCGCGCCGGGATTCGAAACGGGCCGCCTTCTCCCCCTTATAGCCTTGTGACCGATCCTGTGGACGTGGCGATGGTGTTGCTGGGCGGGTTGCCCGCGGTGCGTGCGGCCGGCGAGGGGGAGGATCACCGGTCGATGGAGGGGCGGTGGCTTGGTCCGGGGGCTGCGGAGGGGAGCGGTTCCGACCTCACCGGGCCGTCGTGCGCAGACGTTCCCGGAAGGCTTTGACGTGGGGGTTGCGCTGATGGGGTGCGAGCCGTTGGGCCAGCCGGGGCAGGGTGCCGTGCACTGACCCCGCGGTCAGCTGCCGGTGGTGGCGCAGGGCGTGGAGGGAGTGGTCCACGGCCGCGTCGACGTCGTGCAGGGCGAGCAGGGTGTGCGCGAGCTGGGCGTGCAGCAGGGTGCGGGCCTTGTGGTGGTCGGCGGGCCGGCAGGCGAGGGAACTCCCCAGTTCGGTCAGGGCCGCCTTGTGATCGCCCAGGCATGAGAGCACTTCGGCGCGCTGGTAGCGCAGTGCGGTCTCCGGGTAGCTGGTGAAGGGCCCTTCGGGGCCGGTGGCGCGCGCCAGGTGCTGTTCCGCGGTCAGCAGGTCCGCGGTCGCGGCGCGGCTCTGGCCGGCGCCGGCCCGGACGACGGCGCGCCCCGCGTGCAGATAGGCACGGACGGCGCTGGGTACCGCGGATCCCGCGATGTCGGTGGCGGCCTCGCCGAGGGCGAGGGCCTGGTGGTGGTCGCCGAGCTGGTGCGCCTGCACGCTCAGGCAGCGCAGGATGATCGCGTAGGAGCCGCGGTCGCCGGCCGCGTGGGCGAGTTCGAGGGCGATGTCGTAGTAGTGCTGGGCGAGGGCGGGGTGTCCGGTTTCGGAGGTGCGGCCGGCCAGGAGGAGGGTCAGGTGGGCGGCGCCGGTGAGGAGGGCGCGTCGGACCGCCGGATGTGCCGGGGCGGTGAGCAGCGGCACCACTTCGGCGCCGAGGTACCTCGCCAGCGCGGGCCGGCCGTGGGCGCCGCCGTACCGCTCCCCGAGTTGGGCGCTGTGGACGGCCACGGCCTCCAGGCGTCCCGGGGCCGCGGCGGATGCCTGGGGTGCGCGTGGGTCGGCCGGGGGCAGGGCCGGGGGCAGGCTCCCCCAGCCGGTGAACACGGGGGGCGGGGCGGAGAGGACGGTGCGGGCGAGGTCCGCCCGGCGCGCGGGATGAGTCTCGGCGCGGCAGAGGGCGGCGAGGCGGTGGACCGGGTCGCCGCCTCGCAGGGCGGACATCAGCGCGCCGCCGGTGGTGTCGGGGTCGGCGAACCCGGTGTCCCGGAGCGTCAGCCGGCGGCCGATGCGGCGGCTCAGTGCCTGGCCGATCAGTTTCCCGGCGGGCGGCCGGGGGCGGGCGCCGTTGAGCCAGCGGGCCACCGAGGTGCGGTCGTAGCGCAGGCGCAATCCCTGGGCGGCGCCGAGGGCGTTGACGGCGCGGGAGAGGTCCGTGGCGGTCCAGTCGGCCTCGGCCAACAGTGCCGCGAGCATGCGGTTGGGGCGGCGCTGGGGCGTCATGGTCAGTCTGCCTCGCTCACTGGTCAGGCCGTCCGGCCAGGGGTTGCCCGGTGTCACGGGGTGGCTTTCAACACGTTCACGCTTCCCGCCGCGGTCCGGCGTTCCGCCTCGGCTTGATTCATGGTTCCGTTGGTGGACGGCTGTTGGCTACGGCGCAGCGGTCCGCAAGACGCCTTTCCGGCCACCGTAAGGCTTCCCCGGAAAGTTTCCGGGGATACTCTCAAGGACTCCGGAAGCGGTGAGCGGGAAATTGATCAGGCACAACGGCAATACCAGGTACGGACATCACTCCCCATGAACTCCTTTCGCACCATCTGTTTCTCGGGTTCCCCTCCTCCAGGTGTCCACGATGCGACCGTGGAATTGACGCGGATTGACGCGGGCGGAGTGGTCAGAACACGACCCGAACTACCGTGCCGGGAGCCTTAGGTGCCGCCGTCACGCCGCCGTAACGAGAATTTGCGGGCCCTGCTGGCAGAGGCCCGCTGGACGCAGGCGGCGTTGGCGCGCACGGTCAACGCCCTCGCCGCGGAGATAGACCTCGACCTGAACTACGACCGCACGGCCGTGGCGCACTGGCTCAGCGGGACCCGCCCGGCGCCACCGGTGCCGGAGCTGATCGCGGAGGCGCTGTCCCGTCGGCTGGGCCGCTCGGTCTCCCCCGCTGCGGCGGGGCTCACCGGGGAGCCGTCCGCACCGGCGGGCGGGCGGCTCCCCCTCTCCGGCATTCCGGTCGGCACCGCGCTCACCGAACTGTGCAGCATGGAGAACGATCCCGCGCGCCGGGCCTCCGCCCGCATGATGCCGTACCGGAAAGCGGAGTTGGCGAAGGTGACGGTCGGGTTCGCGGACCGGGCAGGGGCGCCCGCGGTGCTACGCGGGGAGCAGGACGCCGGGGACGACCTCGGCGTCGTCCGGCTCGCGGTGCGCTTCTACTCGGCCTCCTTCGACGCGCACGGTGGGCGCCGGGCGCGCTCGGCGCTGGCCGCCTACCTCGCGGACGACATCGCTCCGCTGCTGCGCGAGCAGGAGGGCCACCAGCCGCACCGCGGCCTGCTGGTGGAGGCGTCCCGGCTCTCGTTCCTGCTCGCCCGGATGTATCAGGACGCTTCCGTGCACGGGCTCGCCCAGCGTCACTTCACCACCGCGCTGCGGCTCGCCGGGGAGTCCGGGGACGCCACGGCGCGCGCCGTCGTGCTGCGCGGGTTGAGTGCCCAGGGGCTCGCGCTGGGCCACCGGCGCATCGCCCTGCACGCCGCCGAGGCCGCCGCCGCGACCCGGGCGTCCGGGGGCCCGGCCCGGGCGTTCCTGCTGTCCCAACTCGCCGTGACACAGGCGGCGTGCGGGCGGCACCGTGCGGCGCGGGAGACCCTGGACCGGGCCGAGCGCGCGTTGACGATGGGCGAGCGCGCGGGCACGGCGGAACCTTTCACCGCGTACTCCCCCGGCTCCCTGGAATTCCAGCGCGCCGAGGTCCTCAGATATACGGGAGACCTGCCGGCCGCGCGCACCGCCCTGGCCAACTCGCTGGCCCACCGGTCCGTTGGGGAGCACCGGGGCATGGCGCTGAGTCATGCCCAGCACGCGGAAATCCTCATGGGTCTCGGTCATGTGGAGGAGGCCTGTGCCTCCTGGAATTCCTTCCTCGACCACTACGTCCATCTGCGGTCCGGGACGGCGGATCTCGCCACGGGCCGGTTGCGGCAGCTGTTGACGCCCTTCCGCAAACTCCCGGTGGCCAACGCGGTGTTGCACCGTGCGTTCGCCGTGATGTCACCCTCTCAGCACTCCTGAGACGCCGCGCCGCCTGCGCGTTCACCCCTTTCAACAGTCTCGGACGTGAAACGAAGACCACAGGCCGGGCGACGGATGTTGAATGGCACAACACCGACCGGAATCCACCGGAAATGGGGTGAGGAAATGCGTGATGCTGCCGCGTCCAGCAACGGGAATCGTAAGTCGACGCCGCTCCGCATCGTCCATGTCTTTCCCGGGCAGGGCGACTTCTCGGTAAGTCCGCTCAGTCGCGCACTGCGCATTCACACAGCCGTGCGAAAAGCGGTCCGCGAGGTATTCGAGGAAGCCGAGGAAGTGGGAGATGAATTCGGTATCGTGCCGTTGGCGAAGACATTGCTGAGCGCTACGCCGCCCAGCGGTCGGGAACTCGCCGCCGGCAGTGTGGGCACCCCCCAACTCGCCCTGTTCTGCTCCTCGGTGGCGGTGCACCGTGCACTGTGCTCCGCCGGGTTGGTGCCCGACCAGGTGCTCGGGGTGAGTTTCGGGGAGATCGCCGCCCTCACCGCGGCCGGCGTGTTCGAGGTCGCCGAAGGCGCCCGGATCGCCTGTCTGCTGGCCCGTCAACTGGCCGGCTGCGCCGGCGGGATGACACTGATCGGGGCTGGTGAGGACCGCACGGAGGCCCTGCTGCGCGGCGCCGGCTCCCCCGACCTCGCCCTGGCCTGCGTCAACGCACCCGACGAGAGCATCGTCAGCGGGCCGCTGCCGGCCCTGCGGACCCTGGAGGGGTTGGCCGCACGGCAGGGCGTTCCGGCCGCCCGGCTCCGGCTGCCGTTCTCCTCCCACCACCCGTCCCTCACCGGGCCGGCGGACGCCTTCGCCGCCGCGATCGGTCACCTCGACCCCCGCCCGGCCCGGATCCCCGTGCACTCCGCGGTTCGTGGCGGCCCCTACGGTCCCCGGGACGACGTCCACCGCGGCCTGGCCAACTGCCTGGTCCACCCGGTCCGCCTGCCGCCGGTGCTCCGCGGGATGACCACCGGCAGCCGCACCCTGTTCTTCGAGGCGGGCACCGGTCAGGCACTGACCAGCAGCATCCGGCAGAACCTGCCGCCCGACGCGGCCGGCGCCCGCGCGCCGCTCGCCGATCCCACCTTTCCCTGGCCGCGGCCCGGCGCCCCGGCCGCCAGCCGGCCGAACACCGCACTCGCCGCCGCCTTCTGGAGCCATCACGATGACCACGTACACGCAACCGCTCGGTGAACTCGGCGAGATCGTCAGCGGTTCCCGCCCCTACACCCTGCGCAGCCGCCTGCTGACCGCCCTCGCGGCCGACCGTGAGGAGACTGCACACACCCCCGAGGACCCCGCCCGCCGGGTGCACCGGCGACTGCGGTTGATCGTGGACAACCTGCCGACGGTGGGCGAGTTGTTCCGTGATCCGGAGCAGCTCGCGGTGGTCGGCGAGTGTGTGGCGCTCGCCGACCCACCGCTGTACATGGCCGTTCTCAACCACTACGTACTGTGCCTGGGTTCCGTCGTCACCCTGACCGACGACCCGGCGGCGCTCGGCCGTCCCTGGCAGGCCCTGGCCACCGGCCGCGCCAAGGGCGTCTTCCTGGTGACCGAGGTCGGGGACGCCGGCAGCCATCTGGGCATCCGGACCACCGCCCGATTCGACCCGGACACCCGGGAGTTCGTGCTCGACACGCCGGTGCTGGGCGCGGCGAAGTTCTCCAGCGTCGGCGGTTCCGGGGTGCCGCAGAGCGCCGCGGTGTGCGCCCGCCTCGTGGTCGACGGGACCGCTCGCGGGGTGTTCTCGTTCGTGGTGGAGCTCACCGACGCCGCCGGCCCGCGGCCGGGCGTGACGGTCTCCCCCAGCATCGGCATGCCGTCGCTGCCGCTGGACTACGCACTGGTGCGGTTCGACGGAGTACGGGTGCCATACGTCCAGTGGCTGCGCGACCGGGCGCACATCGACGCGGACGGCACCTTCCACGATCCGCTCGGCGGCCCGGACGCCCGACTCCAACGGACCCTGTCCGTCGGGCAGATCCTGTGGGCCACCCTGCCCTCGGCGGTCGCCGCGATGGCCCGCCAGTGCGCGGTGGCGGCCCTGCGCTTCTCCGCGCACCGCCGGGCCCACGGCCGGCTGGCCCCCGGCGTGCGCGTACTGGAGTTCCGCAACCAGCAGCACGCGCTGCTCGGGGCGCTGGCCGAGTCGTTCGCCCTGACCTGCGCCGGCCGGACCGCGCGGGAGATCTGGGCCCGGTCGCGCACCGCCGCGGCCCACCGCGCCCCGGCGCGCCGCACGGAGGGGATGACCTTCTCCCCGTGGACGGCCGTCGACCGGCCGTTGGCGGTGCTCAAGGCGGTCACGGTGCGCGGCGCCGCGCGAGTGGCCGCGGAGTGCCAGCACCGCTGCGGGTTGGCCGGATTCCTGCACCCCAACCTGCTCGACGGCTACCACGGTTTCGCGCACGCCTTCGACACCGCGGGCGGCGACAGCCAGTTGATCCTGTTGGACGCCGGGCGGGCCCTCGCCCAGGAGAGGGGTGGCGGGGCGGGCCGCACCGTACCGCCGGTCGACGTTCCCGCGGACCAGCCCGGGTGGTGGCCGGCGGTCGCCCGGGCCCAGGAGGGCTGCCTGCGGGACGAGTTGCAGCGCTCCGTCCGAAGGGGTGTCCAGGCCGGGCGGACCGGACTGGAGCTGTGGAACCCGCTGCTGGACACCGCGCACGGACTCGGCGAGGCGTACGGCGCCCGGCTCGTCGCGGATGCCACGGCCGCCGCCGTCGAGGCCGTCCACGACCCCGAACTCCGCTGCGTACTCCGTCCGTTGGCCGCACTGTACGGAGCCGTCGAGGCGCGTCGGGCGGCCGGCCGGCTGCTGGCCGCGGGCACCCTGGCGCCCGCCACCGTCCGCGCACTGCCCACGGTGATCGACGGCCTGTGCGACCGCCTGCTGCCCCATCTCCCGCTGCTGTGCGAGGCGATGGGCGCACCGTCGGGCGCGGTTCCGGCGCCCTTGGGGGCCGACGACTACGCCGCCGCCCTGTACGACTTCCTCGACCGGTGATCGGAAAGGCCGTCATGAGCCCGTACTCCTCCCCCGTGTCGCGCATCGGCGTGCTGGGCATGGGCACCTACCTCCCGTGCGGCACCCGCACCAACCAGGACATCGCGGCAGCGGCCGGCGTCACCCCGGAGTGGATCGCCCAGCGCACCGGCGTGCACACCCGGCACGTCGCCGGTCCCGACCAGGCCGCGTCCGATCTGGCGGCGGCCGCGGTCCGGGCCGCGGTCGCCGCCGCCGGCATCGACATCGACCAGCTCGACGTGCTGATCGCCGCCACCTCCACCCCCGACGAACTGGGCCCCTCCACGGCCTGCCGCATCCAGGCGCTGACCGGCGCCCGGCACGCGGTGGCGCTCGACGTCAGCGCGGCCTGCGCCGGCTGGCTGTTCGCGGCGCGGGTGGCGCACGACTGGTTGCGGGGGAACGGCGGCGCACGGTACGCGGTGGTGGTCGGCGTCGAGGCGTACTCCAAGTTCGTCGATCCGACCGACCGGGGCACCGCGGTGCTCTTCGCCGACGGGGCGGCGGCCGCGGTGCTGGGCCCCGTCCCGGACGGCGCCGGATTCACCGACTTCCGCCTCGGCTCGGACGGTACCGGCGCGCACCACGTCCTGATCCCGGCCGGCGGCAGCCGCATCCCGGCCAGCCCCGCCACACTCGGCGAACACCGGCACCACATCCACATGGACGGCCGTGCGGTACGGGACTTCATCGTCGAGATCTTCCCCCGGCTCGTCCGGGAGTGCCTGGCCGCCAACGACCTGCGGCTCCAGGACATCGACGCGTTCATCACCCATCAGCCCAACCCGGTCCTGCTGCGCAGCCTCGGCGAACGGATCGGCATCCCACCCGGGCGGCTGGTCATCGTCGGCGACGAGGTCGGCAACATCGGCGCCGCGAGCGCCCCGTACGCACTGGCCGGCGCCGCCGCCCGCGGGCTGCTGCCGCGCGGCGGCCGGATCCTGCTGGCCGTCTTCGGCGCCGGCGTGACCTGGGGCAGCGCCCTGCTGACCTGGACCGGAGCGCCCACCATCCGCATCGCACCCACCCGAGTACCGCACGCCACCGCCTCCCCCACCCGTTCCCCCGCCTCCGCTCCCACGTTGCAAAGGAGTTCCTCATGACGACCCCGCACGACCCGTTCCGGCTCGACGGAGCACGGGCCCTGGTCACCGGCGCCTCCCGCGGTATCGGCAAGGCCACCGCGGTGGCCCTCGCCCGGGCCGGCGCCGATCTGGCGCTTTCCGCACGGAGTTCGGGCGCGCTCAAGGAGACCGCCGCGCTGGTGGAGGACGAGGGCCGCACCGCGGTGCTGGTCCCCGGCGACCTCGCCGAACCGGGCGCCGCCGAGGCGGTGGTGGACGAGGCGGCGGCCGCGCTCGGCGGGCTCGACGTGATCGTCCACAACGCGGGCGTGCTGCCCGCCCAGGACGACGGCACCCCCACCCTGGTGCCCCTCCAGGACTCCGCACAGGCCGACTGGGACCACGTCCTGTCGGTCAACCTCAACGCGACCGCGGCGCTGTGCCGGCGCGCCCACCGCCACCTGACCGGCTCGTCCCGGGGCAGTGTGGTGCTGGTGTCCTCGCTGGCCGGGGTCGTCGGTACCCCGCGGATGGAGGCGTACGGCGCTTCCAAGGCGGCGCAGATCGCACTCGCCCGCAGTCTGGCGGTGGGCTGGGCGCGCGACGGCATCCGGGTCAACGCGCTGTGCCCGGGCTGGACCCGCACCGACATGACGGCCTTCGCGTATTCCCTGGCGCCGCTGTCGGAGTGGCTGATGGCGCACGTCCCGTTGGGCCGCTGGGCGGAACCGGCAGAGATCGCCCACGCCGCGCTGTTCCTCGCCTCCCCCGCCGCTTCGTACCTGACCGGGCAGGCCCTGGTGCTCGACGGCGGTGCCTCCGTACCCGACGGCGGACTGGCCGGCATCCCCAAACCCCCGTCCCCCTTCACCGCCTGACCTCCCCGCGAATCGAGGGATACCGCCATGACAACGGTGAGCCCCACCGCCGTGATCGACGGCATCGGCAGCTGCCTACCACCGCGGGTGCTGACCAACGAAGACGTCCGACGCCGCGGCGTCCTGGACACCAGCGACGAGTGGATCCGCTCCCGCACCGGCATCGCCCGACGCCGGGCCGCCGAGGACGACACCAGCACCGGCGACCTCGCGGTGGCCGCCGGCCGGGCCGCCCAGGAGTCCGCGCAGGCCCGGGCGGACCTGGTGCTGGTCGCCACCACCACCCCCGACCGGCGCTGCCCGGCGACCGCACCGGAGGTCGCCCACCGCCTGGGCCTGGGCACCGTGCCCGCGTTCGACCTGGCAGCGGTGTGCTCCGGTTTCCTCTACGGCCTCACCGTCGCCACCGCGCTGATCCGCACCGGCGTCTGCACCCGGCCCCTGGTGATCGGCGCCGAGACCTACTCCCGCATCATCGACCCCCTGGACCGGGACACCGCGGTGATCTTCGGCGACGGCGCCGGTGCGGTGCTGCTGCGCGCCGGGAACCGGGCCGAGCCCGGCGCCATCGCCGGTACCGACTGGGGCTCCGACGGCTCCGGCAGCGACCTCATCGCGATCGCCGCCGGCGGTGCCCGACTGCCCGACCCGGGGCGCCGACTGTGCCGCGACGACCACTACTTCCGGATGCGCGGCCGCGAGGTGTACGGGCAGGCGGTGCGCCGGATGACCGAGTCCTCGCGCGCCGTCCTGGCGAAGTCCGGCTGGCCGCCCGCCGCGGTCGGGGCGTTCATCGGCCACCAGGCCAACCAGCGGATCCTCGACTCGGTCGCGGACCGGGTCGGCATCCCGCCCCGCCACTGCTTCGGCAACCTCCGCGACGTCGGCAACACCGCCGCCGCGTCCATCCCGCTGGCCCTCGCCGACACCGCCGCCCACCGTCAGATCCGCCCCGGAACCCCCACCCTGCTGACCGCGTTCGGCGGCGGACTCACCTGGGCCTCCGCCACCCTGACCTGGCCGGCCGTCCGGCCCCGCGTCCACCCCCCGGAACCCCACAGCACCAGCTCCACCACCCGTCCCACGCACCGGAGGAACTCATGGCCCCTGTCTACGACCACCTCGTGACCGTCCTCACCGACAAGTTCGAGGTCGACGCCAAGGAAATCCGCCCCGACAGCACCCTCGCCGCGCTGGAACTCGACTCCCTCGCCGTCGTCGAGCTCTACGTCACCCTCCAGGAACACTGGGGCATCCCGCTGGAGGAGGACGACTCCGCCGCCGAATTGACCCTGGAGCAGGTGGCGCAGGCCGTGACGGCACAGCTGTCCGGCGCGGGCGCCGCCGCCGACCGGGGAGGAGCCCCGCGGTGAGCGTCCCAAGCGACGACGCGGGTCTCGCGGTCACCGGAATCGGCCTGGTCACCCCGGCCGGTTCCGGCACCGCGGAAACCTGGGAGGGGGTCTGCGCCGGGCGGGGCACCGCGGCACCGGACCCCGAACTGGCCGGCCTGCCGGTCGGATTCTCCTGCCGCGTCCCCGGCTTCGACCCGCGCACGCAGGTACCGGGGGCCCGGCCCTGGCAGCACGACCGGTGCACCCAGTTCGCGCTGGCCGCCGCCCACGAGGCGGTCGCCGCCGCCGGACTGGACCCGGCCGCCTGGGACGCCGCCCGCGTCGCGGTGATCCTGGGTTCGGCGGCCGGCGGCGTGGGCACCTACGAGCAGCAACACCGCAAACTCACCGAAGGCGGCCCCCGAGCCGTCTCCCCCCTCACCCTCCCCGCGTTCCTGCCCAACATGGGCGCGGGGCAGCTGGCCATCGCCCTCGGCGCCCGGGGTCCGGTCCTGCACACCGCGACGGCCTGCGCATCGGGCGCCGCCGCGGTGGCGCTGGCCGCGCTGCTCCTGTCCGCGGGTGCCTGCGACATCGCCGTGGCCGGCGGCACCGACGCCATGGTCACCCCGCTCTGCGCCACCGCGTTCGCGCGCATGGGCGCCCTGTCCCGCCGCCACGGCGCCCCCGCCCACGCCTCCCGCCCCTTCGACGCGGACCGGGACGGCTTCGTGCTCGCCGAGGGCGCGGGCGTGCTCGTACTGGAACGCGCCGCGGACGCCGCCGCCCGCCGGGCACCGGTCCAGGCCCGCCTAGCCGGCTACGGCATGTCCGCCGACGCCCACCACCCGGTGGTCCCCGACCCGGAGGGCCGGGGCCTGCGCCTGGCCACGCAGGAGGCGCTGCGCTGCGCCGGCGCCACCCCGGCCGACGTCGCCCACGTCAACGCCCACGGAACCAGCACCCCCCTCAACGACCGGTCAGAAGCCGCCACTCTGGACCGTCTCTTCAGTGCCGCACCGCCCTCGGTGACCTCGACCAAGGGCGTCCTGGGCCACACCATGGGCGCCGCCGGCGCGATCGAGGCCGCGCTCACCGCACTGACCGTCAAACACCAACTCGTCCCGCCCACCGCCAACTTCCACCACCGCGACCCCGACTCCCCCGCCCTCGACCTGGTCACCGGTTGCCCCCGCCCCCAGACCGTCCGCCTCGCCCTCAGCAACTCCCTGGGCTTCGGCGGCCACACCACGGTGCTCGCCTTCCGGCCGGCCGCCTGACGCCGGAAGTTGTGCGGGCGGCCGATGCCGAGCATGGTGTGCTGGACATCTTTGCCCCTGGCACGGCAGTGCAGTGGCCACCCCCACCGCAGCCCGGCTGACTCCGGAGACTCGCTCCCGTGCCCCACTGAAGAAGGGACGGCGACCATGGCGAACAGCGCCCTCCTCGTGATGGACGTCCAACGGGACATCATGGCCATCGCGGACGACGGCTCCGGATATCTGCTGCGCCTGCGCAGAGCGATCGACGGCGCCCGGGCGGCCAAGATCCCCGTGATCTACGTGGTCATCGGGCTACGCCCGGGCCAGCCGGACGTCAGCCCTGCCAACAAGGTGCTCACCGCGGCGGTGCGGGACGGACTGTTCGCCGAGGGAGCCCCCGGTACCGAGATCCACGACGACATCGCGCCCCAGCAGGGCGACATCGTGGTCACCAAGCGGCGGGGCAGCGCGTTCTCGGGCAGCGATCTCGACCTGGTGCTCAGGTCCCGTGGTATCGACAGCCTCGTGCTCGCTGGCATCGCCACCAGCGGTGTCGTCCTGTACACCCTGTGCCAGGCCAACGACCTGGACTTCGACCTCACCGTCCTGGCGGATGTCTGCCTCGACACCGACCCCGAGGTGCACCGGACCCTCACCGAAAAGCTGTTCCCGCTGTGGGCAGACGTCGTGACCGTCGGAGACTGGCTCAAAGCCGTCGCACTCAAAGCCCTCGCACCGGACCAGGGCCTGTCCGACCCCGACCCGTCGGCCAGGCTCTAACGCCAGTCTGCCGGCCCCTGGTTGGGTAAGGTGCGGGGCCGCACCACCGCACCCGCCGACCCACCGTCGGACCGGCCGCCCCACTCCCACCCCCACCCCCACCCCCACCCCCACCCCCACCACTGACAGTCAACCCTCCCGAAAGTCACAGGAATTGATGCGTATCCAGGCAGCCGTCGTGGAAGCCCCCGGCGGACCCTTCACCCTTCGCGACGACCTCGTCATCGACGCGCCCCGGTCCGACGAGGTCCTGGTCAGAATCGTGGCGGCCGGTATCTGCCACACCGACCTCAGCAGCCGGCAGAAGTGGCCGCAGCAGCTCAGCCCGATGGTCTTCGGCCACGAAGGCGCCGGTGTCGTGGCGGCGGTGGGTGACGGGGTGACCAGCGTGCGGCCGGGTGACAACGTGTGTCTGAGCTACCGCAGTTGCACCACCTGCGGCCAGTGCACGGCGGGCCACCCCGCCTACTGCGAGACGGGCATCTTCGCCCTCAACGCCAGCGGCACCCGGCCCGACGGCACCAGTCCGCTGTCCCGCGCCGGGGACGGGAGCACTGTCTACGGCAGCTTCTTCGGCCAGTCCTCCTTCGCCACGTACGCCCTCGCGCACACCAGCAACGTCGTCAAGGTGCCCGCGGACCTCCCGCCGGCCGTTGCGGCGCCGCTCGGCTGCGGCGTACAGACCGGGGCCGGCACGGTCCTCAACGTGCTGCGGCCGCCGCGGGGATCGTCGGTCGCGGTCTTCGGTGCGGGCAGTGTCGGGCTCACCTCCGTCATGACCGCGGTCGCCCGGGGCTGCCGGGTCATCGCCGTCGATCCGCTGGCGGCCCGGCGCGCCAAGGCCCTGAAGTTCGGTGCCGTGGCGGCCGTCGATCCCACCGCCGTGGCGGATGTCGGGGCCGCGGTCCGCGACCACGCCGAGGGCGGCGCCCGCTTCGCCATCGACACCACCGGGCAGTCGGGGGTGATCTCCCAGGCCATCGCGGCGCTCGCCCAGCGCGGCACGCTGGCCCTGGTCGGGGTCGGCGGCCGCGCCGAATTCGACATCATGACGGTGCTGACGAAGGGCATCCGGATCCGCGGCGTCATCGAAGGGGACGCGGCACCCGCGGCGTTCCTCCCCCGCCTCATCGCCCTGTACCGCGAGGGCGTCCTCCCGCTCGACGAGATCATCACCGAGTTCCCGTTCCACGAGATCGAGGATGCCGCCCGGGCCGCGGCCGCGGGCGAGGTCATCAAGCCCGTACTGCGCTTCCCCTGAGCGGGACGGTCCGGAGGGCTTCGAGGCGCCGGACGGCGTGGGTCGTCGGCCCCTCGACGAGCCGGGCATCCCGGCGTGGCGAAGCCGTCGGCGGCCCAGTTGTCGAGCGCTTTCTGTTGGAGCGCGGCGGGATACGCGTGGCGGAAGTCGGTGGTGACGCCGTGGGGCGCCCGACCTCGCCCCCCGCGGTCCTCACGGTGAACGGGCGAGTCCTGGCCGACTTCTCCCCCGAGGAACGCGAGCAGTTCCTAGCCCTGCTCCGCCGGGCGGTCCAGGGGACGCCGGCCACGACGGATTCCCCGGCGGAATCCGGCCATGATCACCGGGAAGGTGACGCTGGGTAAGGTACGCAGGTGACGACACCTCAGCCCTCGCCCCAGGATTTCGACGGCACGCCCGGATACGGCGCACCCGGCGGTAGCCCGTACCCCGGACCGCCGGCCGGTCCCCCGCCGCAGATACCCGGCGGTCCCCCGGCGCCGGGCGCGGTCCCCTACGGTCAGCCCGGCCCCTACGGCGCCCCGCAGGCGCCCTACGGAGGGGCACCGCAGGCCCTGTACGGCTACCCGGGGCCGGGCATGCCCCCGCCGGTCCCGCCCCGGCGCAACACCGGGAAGGTCTGGGGCATCATCGGGGCGGTCGCGGGCGTCCTCGTGATCGGCGGTATCGCGTCCGCGCTGGCCTTCGGCGGCGGCGGCGGGGGCGGGGGCGGTACCGGCGGCACCGGCGCCACGTCCGGACCGAAGTACCGGATCACGGTGCCGCAGACACTGGCGGGCGGCACCTACACCCTCACCAAGGACATCTCCCAGCAGGCCGGCGCCTCCGTCCCCCGGGACGGCGCCAACGAGCACGGCATCACCTCCGTGGGCGGGCAGTACACCAGCGGGACCATGTCACTGGTGATGGTGGGGCTCTACGGCACGATCGACGACCCGCGGACGACCGTCGACCACTCCATCCGCGGCATGAAGGACGACGCCGGGACCCAGGTCGCGGTGCCGGAGAAGGAGTTCACGCCCAGTGGTGGCGGCGCCCCGGTGACCTGCGGGGTGGATGTGCGCGAGGAGATGGGCCAGAAGATCACTCTGGCGTTCTGTGTCTGGGCGGACTCCCGTACGAGCGTGAACCTGGCCCGGACGGACGCCGCCGACCTGGCGAAGGACCCGCGGTCGGTGGACCTCCAGGCGTTCGCGGACGCCGCCGGCAGGATTCGCGGCGAGGTCACGAAGCCGTTGGGCTGAGTGGCCGCCGGCGCGATGACGAACCGCCGCGGTCCACGGGGTCGGCCCGTTCGCGCCCGGGCCCCTCAGACCGTTTCCGCGGCGCAGGGCCGCGGCTCGGGTGCGCCGGCCTCGGAGGACGCGGCCGGCGTGCGGGCGCCGGTCCGGGTGGCGCCGACCCCCGCGCTGACGACGAGGACCACGCCGGCCGCGGACGCCAGGCCCGGCGTCTGGCCGAGCACGAGCAGCCCGATCACGAGCGCGATGGCGGGTTCCAGGCTCATCAGCGTGCCGAAGGCGGCGGTGGTCAGGCGGCGCAGGGCGAGGAATTCGAGGGCGAAGGGCAGTACGGGGCTCACCGCGGCCAGCACCAGCATGATCCCGACCGCCTGCCAGGTCAGGTGCCCCCACAGACCGGGGGCGGCGATCAGCGTGCCGATCAGGCCGGCGACGGGCATGGAGACGGCGAGACCGCTGAGTCCGGTGACCCGGTCGCCGACGCGCTGGGTCAGCAGGATGTAGACGGCCCAACAGCCCGCGGCGGCCAGCGCGCAGGCCAGGCCGACCACGTCCAGGCCGCCGTGCCAGGGCTCGGTCAGCAGCAGCACGCCGAGCGCGGCCAGGGCCGTCCACAGTTTCCGTCCGCCGCCCGGTCCGTACAGGGAGACGGCCAACGGGCCGAGGAATTCCAGTGCGCTCGCGGTGCCCAGCGGCAGATGTGCGACGGCGAGCATGAAGAACAGCATCATGCCGGCGGTCGCCGCCCCCAGCACGGTGCAGGCGAGCAGGTCCTGCCGGGTGAAGTCGCGGAGGCGGGGGCGTATGAGGACCAGCAGGAGAAGTCCGCCCCACGCCAGTCGCAGCCCCGCCGTGCCCACCGCGCCGAGCTGTCCGAACAGCGGGACGGCCAGGGCCAGACCCAGTTGGACGGAGGTCATCGAGGCGACCGCCATCAGGAAGCCGGTCTCGGCACCGCCGGGGCGCAGTCGGCCGCGGGTGGCGGTATGGAGGCGGGGCAGGGGACGGCCCTGGGGGCGCTGGGGGTCGAACGCACTCATGGGGTCAGTAGATGCCCTGGGCATCGTTCGTGTCCACGTGCCGATCATGGACATTCCGTTCGGGAATCCCGAACAATGAGGGAATGGAAACACGCCGACTGCAACTGCTGGTGGAACTCTCCCGGCTGGGGTCGATGCGCGCGGTCGCCGAGGCGACCGGCACCACGACCTCCACCGTCTCCCAGCAGATCGCCGTGCTCGCCCGCGAGACGGGCGCCGCCCTGATCGAACCGCACGGCCGCCGGGTCCGCCTCACCCCGGCCGGCCGCCGCCTGACCGAACACGCCGTGACCATCCTGGGCGCCGTGGAGGCCGCCCACCTCGACCTCACCCCCGGCGCGGAACCCAACGGCACCCTGCGCACCGCCGGATTCGCCACCGCCATCCGCGCCCACCTGCTGCCCCTGGTCACCGAGCTGGCCACCAGCCATCCGCGGGTGCACCTCCTCATCCGCGAACACGAGCCCGCCGAGGCGCTGTCGCTGCTGGCCGCGGACGAGACGGACCTGGCGCTCACCTACGACTACAACCTGGCGCCCGCCACCTTCGACCCCGCAGTGCGCGCCACGGCGCTGTGGACCGCCCCCTGGGGCCTGGGCGTCCCCGCGCAGGACGCGACCGACGGCGGGACGACGGTCGAGGTCTTCGCCCGCTTCGCCGCCCACGACTGGATCGTCAACTCCCGCAACACGGCCGACGAGACCGTCATCCGCACGCTCGCTTCCATGGCGGGCTTCACCCCGCGCATCACCCACCGGGCCGACAACCTCGATCTGGTGCAGGGCATGATCACCGCGGGCCTCGGCGTGGGACTGCTGCCGGCCGGCATCCCCACCTTCCCCGACGTGCGCCTCGTCCCGCTGACCGCTCCCGACGCGGTGCTGCGCGCCTACGCCGTCGCCCGCCACGGCCGCCTGAACTGGCCCCCGCTCGCCCTGATCACCGAGCTCCTCACCCAGCGGTCCGCCCGCCCGGATGCCGCCGGCTGGGCCGCCGGGCGGGGCGCCGACCGGGGCGAGACACCGGACTAGGGCCGCCCCGCTGGATCACGGCCGGGTCCGCGGCGTACCGGCCCCGCCCCTTCGCGTCATCCCTTCGCCGCCCCGGCGTCCCACCGGTCGAGGCAGTCCCGCAGTCGGGCCGGGGTGGTGAAGAGGTGCCCGCGCATCCCGGTCGCTTCGGCGGCGCGGACGTTCTCCTGGCGGTCGTCGACGAAGAGGATGCGGTGCGGCGGATCGGACAGTGCCCGCTGACACCAGTGGTAGGCGGCCGGTTCGGGTTTGGCGTGGCCGATGCGGCAGGAGAAGGCGCACACGTCGAAGTGGCCGAGCCAGGCGTGGTGGGATGCGTAGTGGCGGGCCAGTTCCTCGGGGATGTTGGAGAGCAGGCCGATGCGCCGGCCGCGCGCCGCCAACTCCGCAACCAGGGCGACCGTGGTCTCGTCGACGGCGCTCCAGCTCGCGATGTCGACGGCGATCAGGGCGGCGGTCCGCGGGACGTCGAAGCGGGTACCGAGGCGGTCGGCGACCTGTCGCCAGTAGCCGGGCCCGTCGGTCTCACCGCGGTCGTAGGGCGGGCGCACCGCCCAGTAGGCGTCCCAGAAATCCGGGGCGGGCACGCCAGCCGTGCGGACCAGGCGCTGTCGGCCGTCGGTGGACTGCTGGCGGGCGAGGACGCCGAAGAGGTCGAAGAGGACGGTGCCGGGCGTCATCGGTCACACCGTCCGAACGGTCACGCCCGCCGCGGTCAGCCGGTCCGTGCGGTCGTCCGGGGCGGCGTCGGTGACGACGGCGTGCAGGGCGGCGGCGGGGGCGACGTGGGCGAGGGCGGTGCGGGAGAGTTTGTCGGCTTCGGCGACGGCGATGACGCGGCGGGCGCAGCCGATCGCGGTGCGCTTGATGGCGGCGTCGTCCAGGTCGTAGGCGGTCAGGCCGTGCTCCGCGGTGAGGCCGCAGCAGCCGAGGACGGCGGTGTCGAAGCGCAGGGCGGTCAGTGACGCCTCGGTCAGCGGGCCGGTCAGCGCGAGTTCGCCCGGCCGGGGTCGGCCGCCCGGCACCAGCAGGGTGAGGTGCGGGCCGTCGGCCAGGGCGTTGACGGCGTGCAGGGAGAGCGGCATGACGGTCAGCCGGCGGTGGGCCAGTGCGCGGGCCACTTCCAGGCAGGTGGTCCCGCTGTCGAGGACGACCGACTCGCCATCGGCGATCAGTCCGGCGACCTCGGCGGCGATCCGCCGCTTGGCCTCCAGTCCTTCCTGGGCACGCAACGCGAAGGGGGGCTCCACGCCTCGCAGTAGCAGACTCCTGGCTCCCCCGCGGTAGCGCTCGATGACGCCCTGGGCGGCCAGCGTCTCCAGGTCGCGACGGATGGTCATCTCCGAGGCACCGGTCAACTCGGCCAGTTCGGCGACGCCGATGCGCCCCGCCTCACGTACGGCCTCGGTGATCCGCCTCAGTCGTTCGGTACCAGACATACCCAGATTGAACATCAAGCATGTTCGGAAGGCAATCTTTCGCACATTTACTTTGTTCGTTATGTTTGCTGCATGGAGACACGGACACGACCGGAGACGCGACCGAGCACACCACCGGGGACCCGGCTGCGGGCCGGGCGGGCGGCGACCTTCGCCTACTTCGTCCTCAACGGCTTTCTGATGGGAATGTGGATCGTCCACATCCCGAGCATCGAGCACCGGGTGGGGATCAGCCATGCCGTGCTCGGCTGGCTCCTGCTGCTGCTCGGTGCGGGCGCCTTCGTCGGCATGCAGATCGTCGGGCCGCTCACCGACCGCTTCGGCGCCCGCACCGTCGTACCGCTCAGTGCGGCGCTGTGCAGCCTCACCCTGGTCCTGCCCGGACTGGCCACGCATGCCTGGGCGTTGGGGGCGGCGCTGCTGCTGCTCGGGCTCGGCAACGGCTGCCTGGACGTCAGCATGAACGCCCACGCCGTCCAGGTCGAAAGCGGCTACCGGCGGCCCGTCATGTCCGCCTTCCACGCCACCTTCTCCATCGGTGGCGTACTGGCCGCGCTGGTGGGCGCGCGCACCCTCGCCCTGGGCTGGAGCCCGGCGGTGGCCCTCGGTGCGGTGGCCCTCCTGGGCCTGGCCGTCGCCGCGCTGGCCGCTCCGGCGCTGCTGCCGGCGACCCGTCGGCCGACCCGCGTCCCCGTCGCGGCGCCCCCGGGCGCCACCGCCCCGGATGCCGCCACCAGCTCGGTACGCGCCCGGCGCGGCACTCCTCGCCACATCTGGGTCCTGGCCACCCTCGCCCTGATGATCATGCTCTGCGAGGGCGTGGCCAACGACTGGAGCGCGCTCCACCTCCGCACCGTCCTGGACGCGCCCGCCGCCACCGCCGCCCTCGCCTACGGGGCGTTCGCCACCACCATGACCCTCGGCCGCCTGCTGGCCGACCGGGCGGCCGCCCGCCTCGGCCCGGTGGCGATCCTCCGCTACGGCGCCGCCACCGCCGCCGCCGGTCTCGCCGCGGCGGCCCTCTCGCCCTGGATCCCTCTGGCCCTGGCCGGCTGGGCGGTGTTCGGCGCCGGACTGTCCGGTTGCGTCCCTCAACTCTTCAGCGCCGCCGGCCACACCGACCCCGACAACGCCGGCGCCAACGTCTCCCGGGTCGCCGGCCTCGGCTACCTCGGCATGCTCGCCGGCCCCGCCGTCATCGGCCCCCTGACCCACGTCGTACCGCTCAACCTCACCCTCCTCCTGCCTGTGGCGTTCTGCATCGTGGCCGCAACCACGGCCGGGATCCTGCGCCCCCGACGCAGCCCTCAGCGCACCGCCGCCGCCCCGGGTGACGCCGGTGCGCCGGCATGACCGACCACGCATTCCGCGCGGACCGGGCCCGCCTGCGGGGGCGGGGAGCGTCCGCGCGGGGTTGCCAGCACGGCGCCGCGGGCCGGCAGTTACCCTCGTCCTCCGTTCATCGTGATTCCAGGGGGCCGGCCGTGCGCAACGCCGTAGCGACAACCGATGGTGACCAGATCCGCTGGGTCGAACTGCCGGGTCAGGAGCCGGCCCGCGTCTATCTGCACGGCCTGGGAGCCACCTCCCCCGCCTACTTCGCGGAGAGCGCCGTCCACCCGCTGCTGACCGGTCACCGCTCCCTGTTGATCGACCTGCTCGGTCACGGCATCAGCGACCGCCCGACGGAGTTCGACTACACCCTGGAGGCCCACGCCGACGCCCTCGCCGACGCACTGACCGCGGCCGGGGTCACCGGTGCGCAGTTGATCGCCCACAGCATGGGCGGCTCGGTGGCCATCGTCCTGGCCGCCCGGCACCCGCGGTTGGTCTCCCGGCTGGTGCTGATCGACGCCAACCTGGACCCGATTCCGCGCCGCCCCGGTGCGGGCGGCAGCAGCGGCATCGCCAGCTACTCCGAGCCGGAGTTCCTCGCCGGCGGTTGGGAAGAGGTGCGCGACCGGGTCGGCCCGCACTGGTGGTCCACCATGCGCCTGGCCGGCCGCGAGGCCCTGCACCGCAGCGCGGTCAACCTCGTCCGCGGCACCGTTCCCACCATGCGTGAACTCCTGCTGGACCTGAGGATTCCGCGCACCTACCTGCTGCCGGCGGCCGACGGCCCGCTCCCCGGCGCCGCCGCACTCATCGAGGCCGGGGTGGCCGTGGTCCCGATCCCGGACTGCGGCCACAACATCATGCTGGACAACCCGGACGCCTTCGCCCGCGCCACCGCCGCCGCACTGACCGACCCGGAGTAGGGGTGGTGACGAGGCGGCGGACGGCGGCTGCCGGCCTTCCCTTTCCGTAGGGCCGATTCGGCCCGGCTCGCAGCCGGTCGTTCAACACCAGCCCTCCGGCGCCGCCTTGCGGCTCAGTCGTGCCGGTCCTTCGTTCGCCCGACCTTCCGCCAGAGCAGCGTCATCCCGCACGCCAGGACGCCGAGGGCCGCGATCACGATGGCGATCTTGATGGCGCGGTCCAGCAGCAGGTGCTCAAGGAGGTCGGACGACCCCGCGGCGAGGCCGGTCATCGCCAGCCGTCCCGTCGCCGCGACCCGGACGTACCGCGCCTCCCGCCGTCCTCGAACCGTCGGGCGGCAGCACGCAGTCCGGCCCGCACCGCGGGATCGGTGTACCGACGCACGTCGTCGAGCCGCCCGCGGCGCTTGAGGGCCAGCGCGACGGCGAAGACCAGCAGTGCCAGCACCACCAAGCCGCCCACGATCACACCGAACCTGACGAGCATGAGATTGAGGTAAGTCTCCACGAAAAAGCCTCCACCCGTTCTGTCACACCTGTGATATTTCCTTGCCCTTCCGTTGTATCACAGGTGTGATAGAACGGTGCCATGCCCAAGCACGTGGATCCGGAGGCCCGCCGACGGCTCGTGGTCGACGCACTGTTCCGCGTCGTCGTCCGGGACGGTCTGCAACGCACCTCACTGCGCGCCGTCGCCGCCGAGGCGGAACTCAACATCGGCTCCCTGCGGCACTACTTCGCCAGTCAGCACGACCTGATGCAGTTCGCGATGGAGTCGATGATCGACCGCGTCAGCAGCCGCCTGCTCGCGCACCTCAAGCGGATCGACGACCTCAGCCGCCACCCCCGTACGGAACAACTCCGGCTCGCCGCCGAACTCCTGGCCGAGCTCCTGCCCCTCGACGAGAACCGTCGCGCCGAGGTCACCGTCTTCCTGGACTTCAACGCCGCCGCCCGTACCAACCCGGCGTTCGGCGACCTGTCACGCAAGGCCGCCCGAGGCACCAGACGACTGGTGCGCGGCGTGCTCGCCCGGCTCGACGCCTCGGGCACCCTGCGTCCCGACCTCTATCTCACCATCGAGACCGAGCGGCTGACGGCGCTGCTGGACGGACTCTGTCTCAGCGCCGTCCTGCACCCCGAAGCCCTCGATCCACAGACCTGCGGCGACGTGCTGGTGACCCACCTCGGCAGCCTGTCACTGCCCGGCGAGACCGGACCCCCGGCACGGTAGGAACCAGCCGGACAACGAGACTTCCGGAGACCCCGGAACCTCCGGAGCCACCGGAACTTCCCCACCTCCGGGGCTTCCGGCGCCTTCGGTGACGAGAACGAGGAGTCATGATGCAGCACTTCATCCGGCCCGAGGGCGCACCGCCGGTCAACGGCTACAGCCACGCGGTGGCCTTCACCGGGCCGATGGTCGTGGTCTCCGGCCAGATCCCCCTGGACCAGGCCGGCCAACTGGTCGGTGAGGGGGACGCCGAAGCCCAGATACACCAGATCTACGCGAACCTGGCCACCGCTCTGAAGGCAGCGGGCTCCGACCTCGACCACGTGGTCAAGCTGACGGTGTATCTGACCGACCTCGCGGACCTCGACACGTTCCGGCGCGTCCGGGACCAGTATCAGGACGCCGCACGCCCGGCGGCCTGTTCGTTGGTCAAGGTCGCCGGTCTGGTCAACCCCGCGTTCCGGGCCGAGGTCGAGGCGTGGGCGGTGGTACCGACGGCCTCCTGAGCGCACGGCCGCCCGACGGCCGCCGGCACGCCAGGGCGCGGCGCCTGCCTGCGGACGTCCGGGACCGTCGATGGATGCCGGTCGCCCCGCCGGGTTGGTTGTCGCGGGACGCGTGAGAATGCCCAGCATGGACATCCGACAGTTGGAGTACTTCCTCGCCATCGTGGACCACGGCGGTTTCACCCGGGCGGCATCCGCGCTGTACGTGTCCCAGCCGTCGCTGTCCCAGGCGATCCAGGGGCTTGAGCGCGACCTGGGCGGCGACCTGTTCCACCGGATCGGCCGGCGGGCGGTGCTCACCGAAGCGGGGCGGGCGCTGATCGAGCCGGCCCGCGCGGCCGTGCGCAGTCTGGCGACGGCACGGGCCAGCGTTGCGGCCGTGCAGGAGCTGCGGGAGGGGCGACTGGACGTGGCGTCGATGCCGTCGCAGGCGGTGGAGCCGCTGACGACCATGGTGCACGCCTTCAGCGGGCGCTATCCGGGGGTGTCTGTCGCGCTCAAGGCGGCCTTCGCCTCCCGGGACGTGGTGGACATGGTGCGCACCGGCGCGGCCGAGCTGGGGCTGCTGGCCGTTCCGGGCCCGCTGCCGGAGGGGGACGTCGTTGCGCATCCCCTCGGTGAGCAGCGCTTCGTACTGGTGGTGCGCGGCGGCACCGACGACGCTCCGTTCCTTGGCCAACGGACCGTGAACTGTGCGGAGTTGGCCGGTCAACGGCTGATCGTCGGGCAGCGGGGCACCGGGATGCGGGCGTATGTGGACGGGCTGCGGGAGCGCGGGATCGCCTTCAGTATCGCCGCCGAGAGCGAGCACCGGGTGTCTGTGCTCCCCCTCGTCCTGGCCGGAGTGGGGGTGGCGGTGCTGGCCGAGTCGTGGCGCGGCCTGGCCGAGCGGGCCGGTGCCCGGGTGTTGGACATCGAGCCGCGGACCACGTTGCGCATCGGGCTGATCAGCCGTCGCTCCGGCTTGTCCCCGGCGGCACGGGCGTTCGTGACGACCGCCCTGGACGCGCTCGCCCCGGGCTGCTGATAGGCGCCGCCGATGACGTAGATCGGGATTGTGTCTTGGACGGGCCGAGCGCCGATTGCTGCAATCGGACGCATGACCACCCACCACATCGCCCTCATTCCCGGCGACGGCATCGGCACCGAGGTGCTGCCCCCGGCGCGGCGCGTACTCGACCTCGTCAGCCGCCGGCACGGGTTCGGCCTGTCCTACACCTCCTACGACGACTGGTCGTGCGCACGGTATGTGCGCGAGGGCGCGATGATGCCCGAGGACGGCCTGGACCGGCTGCGCGACAAGGACGCGATCCTGCTCGGCGCGGTCGGCCACCCGGACGTACCGGACCACGTGTCGCTGTGGGGCCTGCTGATCCCGATCCGCCGCGCCTTCCGGCAGTACGTCAACCTGCGGCCGATCCGGGTCTTCGAGGGCGTCGACAGTCCGGTGCGCGGTGCGGTCCCGGGGGCGGTGGACCTCGTGGTGGTCCGTGAGAACACCGAGGGCGAGTACAGCGAGGTCGGCGGGCGACTCAACCGGGGCTTTCCCGAAGAACTGGCCGTGCAGGAGGCGGTGTTCACCCGGGCCGGGGTGACCCGTGTGGTGGACTACACCTTCGGCCTGGCGGCGGGCCGGGGCGGCCGGCTGACCTCGGCCACCAAGTCGAACGGCATCGTGCACACCCTGCCGTTCTGGGACGAGCTGGTCGCCGAATGCGCCACCGCCCACCCCCGCGTTGCCTGGGACCAGGAGCACATCGACGCGCTGGCGGCCAAACTCGTCCTGGATCCGGCCCGTTACGACGTGATCGTCGCCTCCAACCTGTTCGGGGACATCCTCAGTGACCTGGCCGCCGCCGTGGCCGGCTCGATCGGTATCGCCCCGGCCGCCAACCTCAACCCCGAGCGCGAGTTCCCCTCGATGTTCGAGCCGGTGCACGGCTCCGCGCCCGACATCGCCGGTCAGGGCATCGCCAACCCCCTGGGGGCCATCTGGTCGGCGGCCCTGATGCTCGACCACCTGGGCCACCGGGAGGCGGCCGACGACATCACCGCCGCCATCGCGTCCGTCCTGGCCACGACGGACGTCCGCACACCGGACCTGGGTGGCACGGCCAGCACCGAGGACTTCACCGAAGAGCTACTCCAACTCCTTTGAGACAAGGGCAAGTTGCAGCAGTCGCGGGGCCTCGGCTGCCGCGGCGGCCCCCAGTCACCTCGGGAGCCTCCTGACGTCCGCGCCCGACCGGACGTGGTGGAGCGCACTCCACCGCGTCCGGTGGAGCAGCCTCGCAGGGGTGATGGGGGGCCAGCTGGATTCTGTCGCGCGGCGGGTCTCCGTAGCGTCGCGGGCCCGTGGTGTACCTGGCGATCGCCTGTCTGGGCATGTGGGTGGCGATGTCGCCGCTTCTGATCGGCGGCTTCCAGCGTGGTGACGCGCGGGAGGAGACCGGTGTGCTGGCGGAGGTGTGCATCACGGCGGCGATGTGCGCGCCGGCGCTCGCCGCGCTCCTCGTGATCCGCCTGGTCGAGCCGGGCCGTCGGGTGCGGGACGCCCTCGCGCTGCGCTGGCCGCGGCCATGGGGGCGCGGCGTGCGGCACTGTCTGATGGGGCTCGCCGTCCCCGCCGGCCTGACCGTCGCCGCGCTCACCGTCGGCGCCGCCGCAGGAGCCTATCCGGTGGGTGAGCTGCGATGGAGCGCGGTGGTCGGATGGTTGGGCGGCATGGTGGTGCAGATCGTGGTGTCGTTGCCGCAGTTCTTCGGCGAGGAACTGGGCTGGCAGGGTTACTTGTTCCCACGACTGGCCCGGGACGGCGGCGGGAAGCGCCTGGTCTCGGCGTATCTCCTCACCGGTTGTGCCTTCGCGCTCTGGCATCTGCCCACGCTGTTGATGGGCGGTCAGTATCCGGGCCGGCCGTGGTACGTCTCCGTGCCCGCGATGCTGGTGAGTTGCACACTCATCCTGCCGATCTTCACCTGGCTGCGGCTGCGCTCCGGCTCGGTCCTGCCGGCCGTGCTCGCGCACGCCTTCGTCAGCACGGCGAGCGTCGGTATGGTCAAGCGGTTCGCCGACCCCGATGCCGCGCTGGACCCGCTGCGCATGGGACTCACCGGCTGGCCCGGCTGGCTCGTGATGGGTGCGCTGGTCGCCTTCCTGGCCCTGACGGGCAAGCTCCGCATGCCGCCCCGCGTCCCGGCCTCCCGCCCCCTCACGGTCGGCGGAACGGAGCCGGCGGCCACCGGCCTGGGCAACTCGGTTGCCGAGGACACCACCTCGTCACCGGCCGCCGAGGCCCGATACCCGCGCGGCGCACCCGCCCAGGGCCGATGAAGACCGTCCCCAGCACCCCACCACGATCCTCGCCCAGCACGTGGCAGACCTTCTCGTCGGCGTCCGAGCCGACGTCGCCGGCTCCGTTCAGGACGCGCCGAACAGTCCCTACGCGTCGGCCGGGTGGCTCGGCTCGCGCCACATCCCCCACAGCACCGGTCCGCCCCCGGGCAGCCGAACCTCCTGACGCACGGTGAAGCCGAAGTGCTCGTAGAAGGGCAGGTTGGACGGCTTGGAGGACTCCAGACAGGCGGGCAGACCCGCCGCGTCGGCCTTGGCCAGCCCCGAGCGCAGCAGGGCGGCCCCGTGTCCCTGGCCCTGGGCGGCCGGGTCGGCGCCGATCATCGCCAGGTACCAGTGCGGTTCCCGGGGCGTGTGCTCGGCGGCCGTCTCGACGGCGTCCCTGAACAGCGGAGCCCGGTCGCCGAGGATGTTCTGGAGTTCCCCGATGGCGTCCGCGTCGGGTACGGCCTTGGCCTGCGCCTCCGGTGCCACCCAGAACGCGGCCGCCGACTCGGTGCGCTCGCACACGCCGTGGTGGACGTACTGCCGGGTGAAGGTCGTGGCGAAGTAGCGGCCCAGCGTCGCCTCGCGCGAGGCGTCATCGGGGAAGAACCAACGCATCATCGGGTCGTCGTCGAAGGCGCGGGCCAGCGTGCGGCTGATCAACGGGGCATCGTCGACCGTTGTCGTCTTCGGCATGTTCGTTATCGACATACGGGTCATTCTGCACGCGGTGATCTTCGCCGGAAGGGCGGGGCCCGGTCCGCTCGCGGAAGCAATGGGACGGTAAAGTGCGGAAGTTGGGGGGGGACGGCGTCGGGCCGCTGCTGCGGCGCGGTCCGAGGCGAACAGGGCCTGGCCCGCCCCGGCCACCTCGGTGGAAACGACGGGCCGCACCTCCCGGTCCAGGCTCAGCCGTGACGGTGACTGGCGGGCATCACCAGGTGTCGACGGCGTCGATGAGCACCAGGTGGTAGCCCACCTCCCGCAGCGTCAGCCAGCACTCCCACATCTGCCGGGTGGCGCCGTCGCCCCACGGATTGCCCAGGCAGATCCGGCCGCCGGCCGGGTCCACGTCCTTGATGAAGTAGGCGTGGTTGGCGGCCAGTCGGCCGTCCGCGATCGTGTCGCGGTCGCTGGTGCCGGGGGTGGTGGCGACGAGTGCCTGGCCGCGCGCCCTGCGGTCGGCGATCTCCTGGATGAGCCAGGGTGAGTTGAGGTCGAGCCGCTGTCCCTCGCGGCCGGTGATCAGGGCCAGTGCGACACTGACGCTGCCGCCGTCGGCGACGTCATGGTAGTTGCCGAGCAACTGGGCGGCGGCCTTCTCGAAGTAGCCCGGCCAGGTCTCCGCGTAGCGGGCATCCGCGGTGTGGCCCTTGGCGCCCCACAGACCGCCGTGGCCGTACGGCAGGTCGGGCACCAGCGTGATGGCGATCGGGCTGCCCTGGTCGTAGAGGGTGACGGTGACCGTGCCGTTGGCCTCCAGCCGGAGATGTCGCGGGGCGTGCTGCGGGTTGGCCTGGAGCACCGCCTGCATGCTGGTCAGCAACCAGCAGGTGCCGAACCGGCCCTGGTCCATGTCCTGCCAGGACATCGCCTCGGACGAGGCCGAGACCCACTGCCAGTTCTCGGTGACGTACGCGCCGTCCACCTGGGCGAACGGCCCCTCGGGCAGTACCCAGCCGTGGTCGCCGCAGTCGCATCCGGCATCGTAGGCAGGCTGACTGCACGGCATCCCGGTGCCGACCAGCATCGCGCCGTACGGGCTGACCGTGCGGAGCAGCCAGCTGAAGAGCTCCTGCTGTCGCCGCCAGTCGTAGGCGGGCGCACCCTGCGCGTCCTCGACGTGGGCGAGGGAGTCCCAGCGGTCCAGGCCCTGCGTCCCGAACCTGCGGATCACCATGTCGAGTTCGGTGGGCGGCAGCGGCATCAACAGGTTGCCGACCTGGTCGAGCAGTGACCGGGCGCCGTACTGCTGCTCGTCGGCGAACAGCACGTCCCATGCCTGGCGGCCGACCGCTTCGGCCCGCTGTGGGTTCGGCGGTGGACCGGGCGGTTGCCAGGGCAGTTCGACCACCGGGTGGTCGCCCCGGACATACTGGAGCCGGTCGAGTCCGACACTGTCACTGAATCCCTGCACCACGTCCACGGCGTCCATCAGCGCGCGGCCGCCGGGAATGTATGGTGCGGCGACATCGGCGACCTGGCGCCAGTTGTTGCGGTGGTACCCCACGTGTTCTCCCCCGTCCGTCTCCCACCCGGCCCATGAGAGTACGCGGGTGGCCCGTCGCCCCCGTCAGTGACCCTACCCAGGCGTTCGCCCTCGGCCCCCTGGCGTGCGACCGCCGCACCCCGCGCCCGGCCGGTCCTATGCCCGGGCCGCCAAGTCCGCGTCACAGTCCGGCAGCTCGAAGGCTGCCGGACTGTGACGGTCGGCGGTGGCAGTCGGCTACCTGACGGCCTTCCGCGTCACCGCGTGCTCACGGTGTCCTGCGCTGTTCACCTCACCTCACGGTGTGAAGGCCGCGGTGCCGTTCGGGGTGCCGAGGCCGGTCGGGCCGTCGTAGCCGCTGCCCGCGGTGCAGAGGTACGACGGCGAGCAGGAGCCGTTGGCGCCGCTGGTGACGTCGTTGAGCGCCGAGGCGTGGGAGTAGGGGTAGGAGGCCGGGGTGTCGGACGCGCCCGGAGTGCCCGCGAGGGCGTAGACGCCGGCGATGAACGGGGCGGAGGCGCTGGTGCCGCCGTACACGTTCCAACCACTGGCTTGGTAGCTGTCGTAGACCGCGAGACCGGTGGCCGGGTCGGCGACCGAGGCGACGTCCGCGACGGTGCGGTTGGCGCAACCGGTGTCCTGCTGCCAGGACGGCTTGGCGTCGTACTGGGAGCAACCGGAGCCGGCGCCGTTGCCGCCCGCGCTGGAACCCCAGACCGACTCGCTCCAGCCGCGGGCGCTGCCGTCCTGCTGGAGTGAGGTGCCGCCGACCGCGGTGACGTACTGCGAGGCCGCCGGGTACTCGACGCCGTAGCCGCTGTCACCGGAGCTGACGGTGATCGCCACGCCCGGGTGGTTGAAGTACTGCTCGTCGGAGGTGGTGTCGGTCGAGTCCTCCGAGCCGCCGTAGCTGTTGGAGACGAACTTGGCCCCCATGGTGACCGCGCGGTTCACCGCCGTGCCCAGGTCGTCCATGCTGGCACTGTTCGCCTCGACCAGCAGGATGTGGCACTGCGGGCAGGAGGCACTCACCATGTCGACGTCGAGGGATATCTCACCGGCCCAACCGGAGTCCGCCGCAGGGTAGTTGGTGCCGCCGTTCTGGTCGACCTTCTGGAAGCAGCCGTTGGCGGTGGTGCATTCCGGCAGGCCGTACTGGGCGCGGTAGGTCGCCAGGTCCTGTTCGGCGTTGGGGTCGTCGTTGGCGTCGATGATCGCCACGGTCTGGCCGGAGCCGCCCGACTGGGGCAGGTTGTAGGCGCTCTGCAGGTCGCTGGGGCCGAAGCCGGAGGGGGCGACGTTCGGCCGCAGGGACAGGTGCTGTTTGACGTCGGTGCGGGCCACCGCGTTGCAGGCCATGTAGCCGGGCTTGGCCGGCTCCGCACACAAGCGGTGGGTGGGGACCTTGGCGTGGGCCGCGGATGTGATGGGGGACGAGTGGGGTGCGGGTGCCGCCGGTGCGGCGTGGGACGGGCTGGCGGCGATCATGCCGCCGATGACGAGGGTTGCCGCCGACAGCAGGGTCGGGACGGCGCGGTGCGCCAGTCCACTCGTGCGATCGGATCTGCCCTTTCGTAGAGAACGCAAGGGAACGACCTCCGTGGGGGAAGGGGCCGACGGTCGACGCTCCGGAGACACCTGCCGTGCCGCGCCCTTCACACGAAATGTCAAGGGCATGACATGTTGCAGCAGATGCAGCCATGACACCCCGTCAGGGGTGTGTCAATCCGCCGGTGATGAGTTGCGCACGTGCACTCACTGATGCCACCCCGGTGAGTGGTGGCTTTATGGAAAAGTAGTGAACCCTGCGTCAAGGAGACACCGAGCTACGGCAAAGGCTTCCCCTGGGTCGGCGGAACGCCCTTGCCCGCCGGCCGTGGTCAGTTCAGCGCAGCGAGATCCTTTCGGGCGCCGGTCGACGTGATACGGATTTGTCGGCGCCGGCCCGACTGGTCCGCCTAGCCCACCTGGCCCACCTGGCCCACCTGCTGCGCCCGACTCCCCTCCACGCAGCCGCCGTTCCCCTCCCCCCACAGCGCATCCGCGACCGCGGCTGCGGTCAGGCCGTTCCTGCTGCGGCCGGTCGCAGCAACTCGGCGGCGAACTCCTCGACCGTGCGCGGCGCCCGGCCCAGGATGCGCTGGACTCCGTCGCCCAGGCCGGACACGCCCTCGCGGCGGTAGTTCGCGTACAGGTCGTGCAGTCCTTCGACGATCCGTGGCGCGACCCTTTGCTCCACCATCCCGGCCCGCCAGGCATCGTCCAGTGGTACGTCGACATACCGCACCGGCGAGCCGATCGCGGCCTCGAAGGACGCGGCGAGCTCTGCGAGGGTCAGTGCCGCGGGGCCGCTGATCTCGATCTCGCCACCCGTCGGACGGTCCGCGAGGAGTTCGGCGACCGCGACCTCGGCGATGTCCCGAACGTCCACATAGCCGCGCGCACCGGGCCCGGCGGGATCGGCCAGCGTGCCCCGTACGAGGGCGGGTGCCGACGCCAGGAAGTTCTGCAGGAAGCGGTCGGGCTGTAGGACCGTCAGCTCCTCGACGCCGGCGGCCCGCAGGCGGTCGGTGATGACGTCGTGGTTGCCGGTGACCGCGTCAGGAACGAGGCCACCGCCGAACCGCCGGGCGCCGAGCTTGACGATCCGCCGCGCACCAGCTTCGACAGCGGCCACGCCGAGCGTGGTCTCCGCGGCGATCTGGTCCTCGGCGAAGGGGTGCGCGAGGAAGAGGCGGTCCACGCCCACGACCGCGCGGCGCACATCCGCGGCGTTCGCGGCGTCCCCTCGGAAGACCTCCCCACACACCGTCCCGTCCAACGCCTCGGCACTCGCCGCCGAACGCACCAGGAACCGCACATCGCTCCGGTCACGCAGCGCCTCGGTCACATACCGGCCCACCGCCCCGAGCGGCGTGGTCACCAACGCAGTCATCGACGATTTCCTCCCTCGACACCGTCCAGCACGACGGGCGCTACGGAGCGCCCTGGAACACCCGTGAACCGACCGTTGATCAGGCCGTTCGTTCGGTGCCAACCACCGTCCAGCCCAACGCTATTCCCCATTCCCCGTGCCTGGCGGGCCCGGAGCGCCACCACCAGTCAGCTCGGGGTGTACCGGATCTGTGTGCCGCTCCCCCGTGCAGAGGCAGCGCGGCGGACACCGCGCCGGCAGCTGCTGCGGACGTGACGTACGCGCGGCGCCAGCGGCCCGCAGGCCCGCAGGCCGGGCTCCTGCGCCCCCTACAGTGTCTGTCCGAGCAGGGCGACGAACTGGGCGATGCGCTGTTCGTCGCGCTTGTAGTGGGTCCACTTGCCCACGCGCGTCGCCCGCACCAGCCCGGCTCGCTGTAGTTCGGCCATGTATGCCGACACCGTTGACTGGGCAAGCCCCGCCTTGGCCTGGATGTGGCTGACGCAGACGCCCACTTCGACCGGGTCCGCGATCGCCTGCATGTCTGCGAAGTGGCGCGCGGGATCCCGCAACCACAGCAGCATCTGCAACCGCATCGGATTCGACAACGCCCGCAATGCATCGACCAGGTCGGGATCCGGTGAGGTCGCACTTGCCGTCGCCGTGTCCGTCATGTGACCAGGATACAGGCCGCCACCGACGTTTCGAAGAATCTCGATGCGATGATCATCGGGCGGTGCGCCGCCTGGTGCGCTGGGCGACTGAAGCACAGGTGGGCCGAGCGGCTGGGCACAGGTACGCCGAGCGACCGGGCGCAGGTGGACGGGGCGACCGAGCGCAGGTGCGCAGCGCCCCGCGGACGATCAAGCAGCCCCGCCGCGCGGCAGCAGCGCCTCGCCCAGCCGGCGCCAGTGCGGCAGCGCGGACCGGCCCGGCTCGATCCCGATCACCTGCACGCCGACGTGGTCGGCGCCCGCCTCGACGTGACCGTGCAGCTTCTCGACGATGGTGTCCAGGTCCCCCCAGAACACGAAGTCGTCGACGAGCCGGTCGCTTCCGCCGTGGCCGATCTCCTCCTCCGAGTAGCCGAGGCGACGGAACTTCGCGACGTTGTACGGGGTCGCCAAGTAGCCGTGGAGGTGCTCACGTGCGACGGCGCGGGCCGTGGCCGGGTCGGACTCGAACAGCGCCGGGTGCTCCACCCCGAGGAACGCGTCCGGGCCCAGGATCTCCCGCGCCTGCGCAGTGTGCGCCACATTGACGTGGTAGGTGTGGGCACCGGCCGAGCGGTCGCGCGCCAACTCCAGCATCCTGGGCCCGTACGCGGCCAGGACCCGGCGCATCGGGGCCCGCGGCGCGGGGTTGGTGGACACGAGGGCGTCCATCTCGTCGAGGTAGTCGATCATCGCCGCCACGGGCTTGACCCCGGGCCGCGGCTCGCCGCCGAATCCCAGGCCGAGCACATGCCGGTCGGGGTAGGCATCGGCCAGGAGGAGGCTCGCGCCGTACGCCGAGCGGGCGCCGCGGGACCAGATCCGGGCGATGCCGTTGATGACGTGCATCCGCTCGGTGCTGGACAGCAGGAAGCCGGCGTGCGTGAGCGCCTCGCGCCCGCCGACCTCAGGGATCCAGAACGTCCGCCATCCCTGCTCCTCCACTTCCTGGATCGACTCGCGCAGCTGCGACGCCGGTTGGCTCTCGAAGTCGAAGGTGTAGATCCCGAACGTTCCGAGATCCAGCCCGTCAATGCCACCCATGGCGCATCCCCTCGTGCACGTCGCCGGCACCCCGCCGTCGATCAAGTACGCATCGAACTATCGCAGAATCCCGATGTGACATGCAAGCCACCTCGCCGCGACGGACGACACGCACCGGACCCGCAGCACGGTCGCCCGCAGCGCCCCGGTCGCGCTCAGGCTTCGAGCCCACCGCGCCGGACGAGCTCGCGGGCGATGACGTTGCGCTGGATTTCGTTGGTCCCCTCGCCGACGATCATCAGGGGTGCGTCGCGGAAGTAGCGTTCGACGTCGAATTCGGTGGAGTAGCCGTAACCGCCATGGATGCGGACGGCGTTGATGGCGATCTGCAGGGCGGTCTCGGAGGCGAAGAGCTTGGCCATGCCGGCTTCCATGTCCACCCGGCGTCCGGCGTCCGCCTCGCGGGCCGCGTAGAGCGTGAGTTGCCGGGCTGCGGTCAGTGAAGTCGCCATATCGGCAAGGTAGTTGGCGATCGACTGGTGTTGCCAGATCGGCTTGTCGAACGCTTCGCGCTGCTGGGCGTAGGCGAGTGCGTCCGCCAGTGCCGCGCGCCCGACGCCGAGTGCCCGGGCGGCGACCTGGAGCCGGCCGGTCTCCAGGCCCCTCATCATCTGCGCGAACCCCTTGCCCTCGACGCCGCCGAGCACGGCGTCGGCCGGCGCCCGGTACTCCTCGAAGGTCAGCTCGCAGCTCTCGACGCCCTTGTAACCGAGCTTGGGCAGATCGCGGGAGACCGTCAGACCGGGGCCGTGCTCGACGAGGAGGAGGGAGATTCCCCGGTGGGCGGGGGTGGCGGCCGGGTCGGTCTTGCAGAGCAGGGCGATCAGTTGTGAGCGGCGGGAGTTGGTGATCCAGGTCTTGGTGCCGTTGACGACGTACGCGTCGGCGTCGCCGGTCCGGTCCTTGCGGGCGACGGTGCGCAGGGCCTGGAGGTCGGAGCCGCCGTTCGGTTCGGTCAGGGCCATGGTCGCCCGGACCTCGCCGGTGGCCATCCGCGGCAGGTATCGCCGCTTCTGCTCTTCGGTGCCGTAGTGCACGAGCAGCTTGGCGACCACGGTGTGGCCGCCCATCGCGCCGGCCAGGCTCATCCACCCGCGGGCGAGCTCCTCGGTGAGGAGGACGTAGCACGGGGTGGAGACCGGCGTGCCGCCGTATTCCTCCGGGACCGCCAGTCCGAAGACGCCGAGCTGCTTCATCCGGTCGATCAGCGCAGCGGGGTAGGTGTTGGTGTGTTCCAGTTCCCGGACGACCGGCCTGACGTGCTCGTCGACGAAGTCGCGCACGGTGCCGACGATCAGCCGCTCGTCCGCGGAGAGGGTGTCGAGGGTGCTCATACGGTGACGCTCCTTGGGTGGGTGGGGAGTGCCTGGATCCTTCAACGGTCGTGGGCTCTGGCGGTGGTTCCGGGAGTGGGACGGGCTTTGTCTGCGAAGGGTCGGGGAATCGCTTCCCGGAGTACCATCATCGACGCTCATGACCGTGTGGGTGTGAAGAGCGAGAGGTGGTGTCCCCATGCCCGTTGCGGATGGCGCGGACCGGGCAGCGGGGTACGCGTGGGGCCGTTCGGTGGGTGTCCGGGGCATGCAGAAGCCATCCCCACCGGACACCGATCACCTGCTCCACGCACGTACCCGCGCCCAGGACGGGACCGTGCTGGCCTACCAACACCACGGCGCCGGGCGCCCGTTGGTGCTCCTGGCCGGCCAGGCGAACAACCACCACTGGTGGGACGGCGTCCGGGAGGACTTCCACCCCGGGCATGCCACGATCACCATGGACTACCGCGGCACCGGGCAGAGCGGCGCGCCCGACGGGCCGTACTCCACACGGCAGTTCGCCGATGACGTGGTGTCGGTGTTGGACGACCTCGGCATCGAGTGCGCCGACGTCTACGGCACGTCGATGGGCGGCCGGGTCGCCCAGTGGGTCGCCGCCCGCCACCCGGACCGGGTGCGGCGACTCGTCCTCGGGTGCACCTCCCCCGGCGGCACCCGGGCCGTCGAGCGCGACATGACGGTGCGACGGACGCTCGCCCAGGCCGATCCGGAGGCGGCCCGGACCGCCCTGCTCGACCTGATGTACGCGCCAGAGTGGCGGGCCGCACACCCCGGCCCGTACACCACCCTCGGCGACCCCCGGATGCCGGCGCACGCCCGGCGGGGCCATCTGGTGGCCAGCAATGAGCACGATGCCTGGGAGGCGCTGCCCGGGATCGCCTGTCCCACCCTCGTCCTGCACGGCGACCAGGACCGGCTGACGCCTCCGGACAACGTCCCGCTCCTGGCCGCGCGCATCCCCCGGTCCCGTACGCACCTCTTCCCCGGGGCCCGCCACGCCTACTTCGTCACCTGCCGGCCGCTGGCCAGCACCCTGGTGGCGGCGTTCCTCGACGAGGCTGAGGACGCGCTGCGCTGACGGATCCGCTCGACCGGTGTTCCGCCGCCCGCGCGGGCGGGGCACCGGCGTATGGGCACAGGCTCCAGAGATCACCACTGTGCCGGGAACAACCGGCTGCGGGGTATCGACCCGGCGCTATCGCCGGTCTGTCTCACACTTGGACACCCACCCACACCACGGTGGTGTTGCCGGGCGTTCCCGAGTAGTTGTCGCAACCGTTGTAGTCGTCGATGTACTTGGTGTGCGGGGTCTGGACGTCGGGGTTCTCCTTCCACTGGTAGACGCCGTTTCCCACTCCGTTGACGCGACAGACGGTGACTACGTCGGTGATGTAGACGTCCTGCTCCGACTGGAAGCAGTGTTCGCCGTCGTTGTTCCAGACCTGGATGGCCGGCTGGCCACCGCACGCGATGCGCCCGTGTTCGACGGCCGTGGCGCTACCGGTGGTCAGCCCCGCTGCGAGCACGGTGGCCGCCGCGATCGTGAGGAGCTTCAACTTGGAGGATGACATTGCGTGTTCCCCGTTTCTCGTTTCCAGCGCCGTCGGATGAGACGGACACCGACGCACTGTCTAGCAGCGGGGAGAACGGGCACCGCGCGGTTTCACCATGCCTCGACAAGCGGAGCCGACGGTGGCCTCCTCCGGGTCAGGGCGGCGAAGTCGGGACGGCAGCACGACCCGTCGGACGCGCCCTAACCCTCCTCTCGGACCTCCTCCTCGTAGGTGACGTGGTACTGCCGCGTGTACCGGTTCAGTGCGGCCGGGTCAAAACGTCCTGCCTTGCCGACCTCGGCCCGGTGCTCGATCAGGGTCTCCACCACACACTCCCAACCGCCGGGAGAGGAAATCTGGAGCACGCGGGGCGGCGGGGTGGAACCGGGACGGATCGCGTGCGGGACGCCGTGCGGCAGCAGGACGAACTGCCCCCGACCGGCGGTGTGGACGCGCCCGTCGAACTCGATGTGCAGTTCTCCGTCGAGCACGTAGATGCACTCGTCGGCCTCGTGGTGGGTGTGCCGCGGGATCGGCTGCGCCACCGTGACCTCCAGGAACGAGAAGCGGCCGGCGGTGTCCGTGGTGCGCGCCTTGATGCCGAAGGCGGGCGGCACCGCGATCCGGCCGGGGCGCACCGCACCGCGGTCCAGGACGTAGCAGCGCCGCGGGTCGCCCGGGTCGTCGCTCCGGTCGCCCGGGGCCGTCAACTGGAGGGTGTGCACGAGGGAGTCGGCTCCGCCGAGGTTGCGCAGCGCGTGGTCGACGCCGCTGGGCAGCAGGGCGCACATGCCGCTGGTGAGGTGGTGGGTCCGGCCGTCGACGTCGATCCCGAGGTCGCCGTCGAGCACGTAGATGAACGTGTCGGAGGGGTGGGTGGGGTCGTGGGTGGTGAACTCGTCTGCGGCCGGGGCCACTTGGGTGGGGATGCCGTTGCCGCCCTTCCCTCGGACCTCCGTCAGGGAGAAGCGGCCCTGGGTGTCCCCGGAGCCGGCCTTGATGGTCGCCCCCGGGGGCAGGGGGGCGTGGGCGGCACGCGAGGCGTTCGCATCCAGCAGGAAGAAGCGGTCCTTGGACATCCGGAGTTCCTTTCTGGAACCGTTCTGGGTCGACATCGGCACGATACGGAATCGGAATCCGATTCCGTTTACTGGATAGCAGGAGGCTCCGAACGATGTCAAAGCCTCCCTGCCGCGGTGGCGCCTACTTGGGCCGGTTTCTGTCGCGCCGGCGCGCGAACAGGGCCGTCCCGCCGACCACGAGGCCGATGGCCACCACCTTGGCGGATCCGTAAAGGTGCGGCAGGTCGTCCGCCGAGTCGGAATCGCGGAGGAGGACGAACGCCCCGATGGCGAGGCCGAGCAGGACGAGCACCCCACCACCGACCGGGCCCAGCCCCGCCCACCAAGGGTCGTCGTCGACCGGCATCCGGTCCTGGGTGTCGGGCTCCTTGTCGGTCACGAACTCTCCTTCGTCTGCGTTCACCACGACGGTTCGCTCACTCTCGTCGCGTTGCGGAATTCCGTATTTCTGACGTGACATCAGCTTGGCTGCCACCCTTAACTCGCTCGATGCAACCAAACTCCCCCGAAACGAGACGCCGGTGACGGCCGGTGGGTTGCCTTCTGCGATCATCACCGTCGTCCACAACCTGCCGAGCAGCGCGGCCACCTTGGTCGGTACGCCACGGGTCCGCGCGCCCCATCCGGAGACAGACACCGTGACCCGACCCGCAGCGCAACCGTCCGAGCGATCCCCACAGTCCCAGCACGCCAACCGGCCCACGCCGAACGACGCCACGGACGTCCACCACCCCTTCGACGCGGAGTTCTTCCGCGATCCCCATCCCGTCTACGCCCGACTCCGGAAGTTAGGCCCCGTCCTCAAGGTCGCCCTTCCCGACGGGTCCCGAGCCTGGCTCGTCACCCGCGAGGAACACGTCCGGGCGGCCTTCACCGATCCGCGACTGTCGGTGAACAAGGCACGCTCCCGCAACGGTTATCAGGGCTTCTCCCTGCCGCCCGCCCTGGACGCCAACCTCCTCAACATCGACCCGGACGACCACCTCCGCCTGCGTCGACTGGTCTCCAAGGGGTTCACGCCACGGCACGTCGAGCGGCTCCGGGGCCGCGTCGTCGCGGCGGCCGCACACTACGCCGACCGACTGGCCGACCGCCTCGCGGAGTACGGAGCGGCCGATCTCGTCGCGGAGTTCGCGAATCCGCTGCCACTGGTCGTCATCGGTCACCTCCTGGACGTTCCCGAGGCGGACGGCAGGGCGTTCTCCGGTTGGGTCGGCGCCATGTTCGCGCCTTCGCACCCCGGTCACACCGCCGAGGCGATCGGTCACATCCACCGCTATCTGCTGGGCCTGATCGGCGCGCGCCGGGCGGCTCCCGGGGACGACCTGCTGTCCTCGCTGATCGCCGCGCGGGACGCCGACGACCGGCTGAACGAGGACGAGCTGGTCTCGCTGGCCTTCCTGCTCCTGATGGCCGGCACCGAGAACGTCCAGCACCTCATCAGCGGCGGACTGCTCGCCCTGCTGCGCCACCCCGAGCAACTCGCCGCGCTCCGCCGCCGACCGGAACTCATGCCGAACGCCGTCGAGGAACTGCTGCGCTACGCCCACCCCAACCAGATGGCCGTCCGCCGGTTCCCCACCGAAGCCGTCGAGATCGCCGGTACGCGGATCCCGCCCGGTGACACCGTGCTCCTGTCGCTCGCCTCGGCGCACCGCGACCCGGCCCGCTATTCCGAGCCGGACCGCTTCGACATCCACCGGGCGGACCCGTCCCATCTCGCCCTCGGGTACGGCCTGCACTACTGCCTGGGGGCGGCGCTGGCCCGGATGGAGATCAGTACGGCGTTGGGCACGCTGCTCGATCGGTTTCCCGATCTCCAACTGGCCGTTGCGGACGGGGAGTTGGAGTGGCGGCAGTCGTTCCGGTCGCATGCGCTCCGGCGGTTGCCGGTGTCGGTGTCAGCATCGGCTTCAGGGTCGGGGCCGGGGTCGGTGTCGGTGTCGGTGTCGATGGGGTGAGCTTGTCAGGCCCGGTGTGGGCGGTTGCCCGGCCGGTGGATGACGGGGGTGGTCAGAGGCCGTGCTCGCGTACCCGCTCGACCAGGGCCGCGGCCTCCGTCCGGTTGCCGACGCGGAGCTTGGCGAAGAGGTTGTTGACGTGGGTCTTGACGGTGGCGACGGAGACGTAGAGGGCCTCGGCGATGGCGCGGTTGGTGCGGCGCTCGCTGAGCAGTTCCAGGACCCGGGTCTCCTGCACCGTCAGCGCGTAGGCCGCCGCGATCCGTTCCAGGGCCGTGCGGTGCGTCAGGCCGCGCACCATGGCCGAGGCGATCTCCGGGGCGAAGGTGCGGTGCCCGTCGGCGGTCGCGGTGATCGCGGAGACGATCTGGGCCCGGCCGGCGCTCTTGGTGAGGTAGCCGGCGGCGCCCGCCTTGAGCGCGCCGACGATGGAGGCGTCGTCGGCGTAGGTGGTCAGGACCAGCACCGCCGGCGCCGGGTCCAATGCGGCGAGGGTGCGGGTGGCGGCGATGCCGTCGACCCCCGGCATCCGCAGGTCCATCAGCACCACGGCCGGGGCCAGACGTCGCGCCAGGTCGACGGCGGTGGCGCCGTCGGCCGCGGAGCCGACCACGTCGACGTCGGGTTCGTGGTCGAGGATGGTCACCAGGCCGTCGCGGACCGCGGCCTGGTCGTCGGCGACGATCACCCGGACCGGTCGGTCACTCATAGGGCACCCGGCATTCCACGATCCACTTCCCCTCCACTGGGCCGGCGGTCAGTCTGCCACCGACGATCTCCGCACGCTCCCGCATGCCGGGCACGCCGTGGCCGCCGGAGATGCCTGGCTCTGACTGCTCGGTCGGCGGTGCCAGTTGGTTGGTGACGCGTAGCAGCACGGCGTCCCGGCCCGCCGCGACGGTGACGGTGACGGGGGCGCCGGGCGCGTGCTTACGGGCGTTGGTGAGGGCCTCGACGGTCAGGGAGGCGATCACCTCCCCCACCGGGACCGGCACCCGAGCCGACTCGCCGCGTACGTCGACGTCCACCGCCATCCCCAGTGCGCGGACGCCGGTGACGATCTCGCCGAGCGCCGCGTCGATGCCGGTGGGGAGCCGGCGCAGGGCGTCCACGGCGTGCTTGGCGGCCACCAGGCCGTCGGCCGCCATGGCGCGTGCGCCGCGGACCCGGGCCACCACGTCCCGGTCCGCGCCACGGGCCACCGAGACCGCCTCCAACGCGTCCAGTTGGATCACCAGGCCGCCGAGCGAGTGGGCCAGGACGTCGTGGATGTCCCGGGCGATCCTGGCGCGTTCCTCCTGCACGGCGTGCTCGGCCCGGCGCTCGGCCGTGCCGCGTTCGGTACGGCGGTCGAGGGCGTTCAGGCGGCTGAGGAAACCGAAGCCGCCTGCGGTCACGGCGGAGATCAGCACCGAGACGGCCACCCGGGGGCCGCCGCCGGCCGCGTCGTGGGCGACGACGAAACCGGCGACGCCGGCCGTGAGGGCGCCGCTGATCCACAGTGCGGGCGTTTCGACGGCCGAGATCAGCAGGAACAGGCCGGCCGCGCCCACGAAGGCCGGGGCGGACGGGTCCGTGGGACTGAGCCCGGCGCAGACCGCGCCACCGACCAGCAGCGCGCTCCACGCCAGGTCCGGCCAGGGCCGTGCGAGGACGTGCCGGACGGTCGTGGTCACCGTCCACAGTGCGAGCAGCGCACAGAGCAGTGCGGTGTTCCACGGCGGGTGGGCGGTGGAGGTGTGCAGGGCCACGGCGAGGGCGATGGCCAAGGCGTGCAGGGCCAGCCGGCGGAGCCTGGCCGTGTCGAGGCCGTCCCGGAACCCGCCGGCCGGCCGCCCGGGTATGTCGTTGTCGTTCCGCACGGCTCCATCTTGCCGGTGACGGCCCGGCGTGCCGCATCGGGCCGTCGTGATCTCCACCCTTTTCTCCAACCCGGTGGTCGATCCGCGGAGGGTGGCCCGGCCCGCAGGGTGGGAGACGGCGGCACACCGCCGCCCATGCTCGTCCTCGCACAGAAGGTTCTGGGGGTCATGGACAATTCCACCGTCACCAACCTCGCCGTCACCGCCGTCGTGCTGCTGTGGCTGCTGTCCCGTCAGCTCATGGAGCGCCCGCTGCGGGAGAAGTCCCCGGTCGGTCTGGTGCTGATCATCATCGGCGCGGTGGAGACCGGCTGGTACGTCACGGCTCATCCGCTGTCCTGGCGGGACGGTGTGCTGGTCGTCGTGAGCCTGGGCGTCGGGGTGGCGCTGGCGGCGGTGCGGGCGTTCACCGTGCGGTTGTCCGTGCGTGGGGACCGGGTCGTGCGGCAGGGTACGCCGCTCACCGCGGTGCTGTGGGTCGCCGGTCTGGGCCAGCACTTCCTGATCAACGCCGCGGTCGCGGCCGGGCTCGGCGCGGTCAGTGTCCTGTTCTACTTCGGTGTGGTGCTGCTGGCGCAGCAGCGGGTGCTGGTGGGGCGGGCCGCCACGGCGGGCCTCTCCGGTCGCTGACCGAGGACGCCCGCCGGCGGTGACTGTGGGGCGCGCTCAGTGCCCGGCGTCGTCCCCGTCCGCCGCTGCCTGGGCGAAGTGGCGGATCCGGGCGGGAGTGGCGGGTTCGTAGGCGGGGATGCCCTGCGGGGTGCCGGTGGTGACGAAGGTGGCGACGGCGCCGGCGAAGGCGTCGCCGAGCGCCCGGGCGGCGGCGTCCGGGCGACCCAGCATGGGGCTGTCGGGGTAGTTGTCGAACGTGCGGAAGAGGAAGGGAAGTTCACTGCAGTGGCAGGCGCCGAGGACGTTGCCGGCGCCGGGGGCGGCGTAGTCGAACTGGTAGACGTAGGTGCGGTTGCCGGCGGCGGCGTGGTGGTCGGCGATCTCCAGTGCGCCGTTGCGGAACTCGGCATCGGTCTTGGCGGCGATGGCGATCTGGCCCGGTGTGGCGTGCGGGAGCTGCCTGGCGTAGCGCTGGTAGAGCTGCTCCGCTTCCCCTTCGCCGGGGGCCTGTTGGGCCAGGAGGGCCAGGGCGCCGGCGCGGCTGAGGGACTGGATGTTCGGGTCGAGTCCCATGAAGGCGGTCATCTCGTCGCGGACGCTGCCGATCAGCACGTCCTTGCCGTCCAGGGCGCCCGCGGTGAGTGCGTCGCGCCAGGCACGGGCGGCGCCGACGCCACCGAGCACCGGGTACATCGCCGGGGCGACGCCGCCTGCCTGGGCGACCTGGACCGCCAACGTGCCGTAGGTGGTGATGAGTTGTTCGACGGGCAGGGCGCGCAGGGCCTTGCCGGGGTCGGCCTGGCCGGTCACGTCCAGGAGGCGCAGGTATGCCTGGGCGTGCTCGGCGGCCAGGGCCGGGTCCTGTGGTGCCAGGCCCCAGGGGCCGCTCTGCAGCAGGACGCGGCGGACGAGTCCGGCGGTCGGCGGCTCGGTCGCCAGCGACAGTGCCGAGAACGCGCCGGCGGACTGGCCGCCGACCGTCACGGCGTCCGGGTCGCCGCCGAACGCGGCGATGTTGTCCCGTACCCAGCGGAGCGCCGCGGCCTGGTCCTGCGCGCCGAGGTTGTCCGCGCCGATCTCCGGGAGGTGGAGGTAACCGAGCGGCCCCAGGCGGTAGTTGGCGGTGACGACGACCAGGTCGCCGCGGGCGGCGAGCCGGGCGCCGTCGTACCAGTCCCAGCCGCCCGAGCCGCTGCTGAACCCGCCGCCGTGGAGCCACAGCAGGACCGGCCGGGCCGTTCCGTCCTCGCCGGACCCGTTGGGGCGCCAGACGTTCAGGGTGAGACAGCCGTCCTCGTTCCAGTCCGGGGTACGGCGCCCCATGACCGCTTCCAGCCGGGACGGGCCCTGGGGCGCGGCGGGTCCGGCCTGCTCCGCGTCCCGGATCCCCGACCACTGCGGGCCGGGCCGCGGCGGGGCGAACCGCAACGCGCCGACGGGGGACGCGGCGTAGGGGATCCCCCGGTAGGCCACCGCCCCTCCTTCGCTCCGCCCCCGGACCCGGCCCTGGTTCGTGGCCACGACCTGGTCGCTGTCCTGCGTCATCGTGCTCACCTTTCGTGGATCGCGTGCTCCGCTCACCTGCTCCGGACGTTCTATCCCGGGTGTGGCGATCCGGGCCAGCGGCCGCCGGGCCGCCGGCCGGTCACGGGGCGGTCCGCGGCGGCCTCGGTCACGCCGGCGTGTCGTCCTGCGGCGCGGTCAGCTCGGCGGCCTGTTCCCGTAGGTGATCCAGCATCAGGCGGGCGGAGGGGGTGAGCGGCCGCCGGTCGGGCAGGGTGACGCCCACCGTGCGCCGCACCGGCTCCAGCGCCACGGGCAGCGGCGCGATCTCCCCGTCGGTGCGCGCCACCAACTCCGGTAGCACCGCGATCATGTCGGTGTCGCGGACGAGGGTGCGGACGGCGAGCGCCGAACTGCACTCCACCAGGTTGGTGGGCAGCGGCAGGCCCGCGCCGTGGAACACCTGCTCCAACTCCTGTCGTAAAGCGGTCTGTCGGAGCGGGACGACCCACGGGTGGTCGAGCAGGTCCGCGAGGGTCAGCCCGGGGCGGGAGCGGGCCGGGTGGCCGGGGCGGGCGACCAGGAGCACCGGCTCTCTGTAGAGGGTGATCTGACGGAGCGCCGGCTGGTCGTCGATGGGGTTGAGCCGGCCCAGGACCAGGTCGACCTCGCCGTCCAGCAACCGTGGCACCTGGGCGTCGAAGGTGGCTTCCTGGACGACCACGGTGATGCCGGGCCGGGCCGCCTTCAGTGCCGCGATGGCTCTGGGCAGCAGGACGTTGGAACCGGCGACCAGGGTGCCGACGGTCACCGTGCCGACCTCGCCGTCGGCCAGGCCGCTGATCCGGTCGCCGGCCCGCCGCAGCTCGGCGAGGACCGACCGGGCGTGCTCGATGAACGCCGCGCCGAACAGCGTCGGCGTCGCCCCGCGAGGTCCGCGGACGAACAGTTCCACGCCCAGGATCCCTTCGAGCTCGCGCAGGCTCCGGGTGACCGCGGGCTGCGCCAGTCGCAGGTGTTCGGCGGCGCGCAGCACGCTGCCGTGCGCCTCGATGGCCACCACCAGCACCAGGTGCCGTAGCTTCAACCGTCCGTTCAGCAGATCCATCCCGCACTCACCCCCACCGGGCCCGCCCCTTCCCCGATATACCCAAACGGCTATATCAGCCTCACGAATTGGTATTGGACGAGCATATCTTGCGCCCCCAATGATGGCTCCACGGGCCGGAACCCCAACCGGCCCGGGATCCACCGAGAGGAGCGGTATCGGTATGCAGCCGGCTCACTACATCGGCGGGGCGTTCCTGCCCCCGGAGCCCGAGGCGTCCGGCGGCGGTTTCCCGTTGGTCGACCCGGCGACCGGGGCGGTCGTCGGACGGGTTCCGGAGGCGTCGCGCGAGACGGTCGACGCGGCGGTGCACGCGGCGCGCCAGGCACTGCGGGGTCCGTGGGGCGCGACCGGGGTGCCGGAGCGGGCGGCCGCGCTGCGGATGATCGCCGACGGCATCGAGCAGCGCTTCGAGGCGTTCGTGGCGGCCGAGTCCGCCGACACCGGCAAGCCCCGCGAGTTGGCCGCCACCGTCGACATCCCGCGGGCCATCGGCAACTTCCGTTCCTACGCCGATCTGCTCTCCGCACAGGCGGAGCGGGCCTACCTCACCGACGTTCCCGATTGGAGCGGCGGCGCCGGACAGGCACTGAACTACACCGTCCGGCGCCCGCTCGGCGTGGTCGCGGTCATCGCGCCGTGGAACCTCCCGCTGCTGCTGCTCACCTGGAAGGTCGTCCCCGCGCTGGCGGCCGGCAACGCGGTGGTCGCCAAGCCCTCGGAGGAGACCCCCTCCACCGCGACGCTGCTGGCCGACGTGATCGACGAGGCGGGACTGCCGGACGGTGCGTTCAACGTCGTCCACGGCCACGGGCCGGGCGCCGCCGGCGAGTTCCTCACCGCCCACCCGGAGGTGGACGCGATCGCGTTCACCGGCGAGTCGGCGACCGGCACCGCCATCATGCGGGCGGCCGCCGACCACGTCACCCCGGTCTCCTTCGAACTCGGCGGCAAGAACCCCGCGGTGGTCTTCGCCGACGCCGACCTCGACGCGGCGGTGGCCGGCACGGTCCGGTCGGCGTTCACCCACTCCGGGCAGATCTGCCTGTGCACCGAGCGGGTCTACGTCGAGCGCCCGGTCTTCGACGCGTTCGTCACCGCACTGGGCGCCCGGGCCCGCAAGCTCTCCGGCTACGGGCCGCTGATCTCCGCGCGCCACCGCGACAAGGTGCTGTCGTACTTCCGGCTCGCCGTCGAGGAGGGCGCCACCGTCGTCGCCGGCGGCAGCACCCCGTACTTCGGCGACGAACGGGACCACGGCTTCTACGCGGAGCCGACCGTGCTCACCGGGCTGCCGCCGACCGCCCGCGCGGTCCGCGAGGAGGTCTTCGGGCCGGTCTGTCACATCGCCCCGTTCGACACCGAGGAGGAGGCGGTCCGGCTCGCCAACGACAGCCCCTACGGCCTGGCGGCCACCGTGTGGACCAGCGACCTGTCCCGGGCGCACCGGGTGGCGCCGCGCATCGAAGCCGGCATCGTCTGGGTGAACTGCTGGAACCTGCGCGATCTGCGCACCCCGTTCGGCGGACGGAAGGCTTCCGGGATCGGCCGGGAGGGCGGCGAGCACTCGCTGGACTTCTTCTCCGAGCCCACCAACATCTGCGTCCGGATCGGCGGGTGAGCGCGGTGACGGTGACCCCGACGACCACCACCCGCGAGGTCGGTGTCAGCGCCGCCGCCCGGCAGCTGCTGGCCGCCCACGCCACCCGCACGCCCTGTGACCCGGTGCGCGACCTGATCGACGGGGTGGACGAGGCGTACGCCGTGCAGGAGATCCTGGCCCGCTCCTGGCTGGCCGCCGGCCGGCGACCGGTGGGCCGCAAGATCGGGCTGACCTCCCGCAGCGTCCAACGTCAACTCGGCGTCAACAGCCCGGACTTCGGGGTGCTCTTCAGCGATATGGCGGTGCCGGACGGTGCCGAGGTGCCGGACGGCGCGGTGTTGCAGCCCCGGGCGGAGGCCGAGGTGGCCCTCGTCCTGGAGCGGGACCTGACCCACGAACGGCACACCGTCGCCGACCTGTTGCGCGCCACCGCGTTCGCGCTGCCGGCGATCGAGGTGGTCGGCAGCCGCATCCGTGACTGGGACATCTCGCTGACCGACACCATCGCGGACAACGCCTCGTGCGGGATGTACGTGCTCGGCAACCGCCCGGCCCGACTGACCGACCTGGACCTGCGGCTGTGCGGCATGGTCCTCGAACGCCGCGGGGAGCAGGTGTCCACCGGGGCCGGCGCGGCCTGCCTGGGCCATCCGCTGAACGCCGCGATCTGGCTGGCCGACACCCTGGTGCGGTGCGGTCAACCGCTGCGCGCCGGGGACACCGTGCTGACCGGGGCGCTGGGCCCGATGGTCCGCACCGCACCCGGCGACGTGCTGGAGGCCCGGATCGAGGGCCTGGGGGACGTCCGGGTCGCGTTCGCCCAGGACGACCCGGCCGACGACGGGGCCACGAGCGAGGAAGGCAACACGACATGACCGACATCCAGGAGCTGGCCGCCACGCTCGACGACGCCGAACGGGGCGTCCGGGCGATCGCCCCGCTCACCGAGACCGGGCCGCTCGGCGTCGCGGACGCCTACCGGGTCCAGCGGGCCGTCCTCGCCCGCCGCACGTCCCGCGGCGAGCGGCTGATCGGCGTGAAGATGGGCTTCACCAGCCGGGCCAAGATGGTGCAGATGGGCGTCGACGACGTCATCTGGGGGCTGTTGACCGACAGCATGCTGGTCGAGTCGACGCTGGACCTGAGCGGCCTGATCCAGCCGCGGATCGAGCCCGAGATCGCGTTCCTGATCGGCCGCCGGATCCGCTCGGCCGCCGAGGCGGACGCCGCGGTCGCGGGCGTCGCGGTCGGCTACGAGGTGCTCGACTCCCGCTACCGCGACTTCGCGTTCACCCTGCCCGACGTGATCGCCGACAACGCGTCCGCCGCGGCCTTCGGCGTCGGTGCCTGGCACGACCCCCGCGACCTGGGCGGCATCGACAACATCGGCCTGGTGATGGAGATCGAGGGGCGGCTCACCCAGACCGGTTCGTCGGCCGCGATCCTCGGCGACCCGATGCGCTCGCTGCGCGCCGCGGCCCGGCTCGCCGAACAGGCCGGCACCCCGTTGGAACCGGGCTGGGTGGTACTGGCCGGCGCCGCCACCGCCGCCGTACCACTCCCCCGGAACGCCCACGTCAAGGTCACCGGGGCGGGCCTGGGCAGCGTGGCGGTGACCACGGTATGAGCGACGCGATCCTGGTCGAGGGCAGGGCCGCACCGCGCGGACGGTTCCCGCACGTGCGGCGGGCCGGCGACTTCGTCTTCGTCTCCGGCACCAGCTCCCGCCGGCCCGACGGCAGCTTCGCCGGCGCCACCGCCGACGACCTGGGCGTCACCCGCGTCGACATCCGCACGCAGACCCGGGCCGTCATCGAGAACCTCCGCGAACTGCTGCGGGCGGCCGGCGGGGACCTCGGCGACGCGGTCAACCTCACCACCTACCTGGTCAACATGCACGACTTCGGCGGCTACAACGAGGTCTACGCCGAGTACTTCGACGAGACGGGGCCGGCCCGCACCACCGTCGCGGTCCACCAGTTGCCCCATCCGCACCTGCTCATCGAGATCGCGTGCACCGCGTATCTCCCGCACCGGGCCGACCCCCGGCCCGACGGAACCGCGTCCCGTGTGTCACCGGCCAACGAGTCCTGAGGAGGGCAAAGGATGACCCTGCCCAAGCTGTCGTGCGGAGTGCCGTTCAACTTCGAGCGGTGGATCGAGGAACACCGCGATCTGCTCCGCCCGCCGGTCGGCAACGTGCAGGTCTGGCAGGACAGCGACCTGATGGTCACCATCGTCGGCGGCCCCAACCAGCGCACCGACTTCCACGACGACCCGACCGAGGAGTTCTTCTACCAGCTCAAGGGCAACATGGTCCTCCGGGTGATGGAGGAGGAGGGCAAACCCCCCGTCGATGTGCAGATCAACGAGGGCGACGTCTTCCTGCTGCCGCCGCACGTGCGCCACTCACCGCAGCGCCCGGAGCCCGGCTCGATCGGCCTGGTGGTGGAGTTCGCCCGCCCCAGGGGCAGCAAGGACGCCTTCGAGTGGTACTGCACCGAGTGCTTCCACCTCGTCTACCGCGCCGAACTCCAACTCCACTCGATCGTCAACGACCTGCCGCCGATCTTCCGCGGCTTCTACGCCGGCGAACGCACCTGCCCGCGCTGCGGGGCCCGCCACCCGGGCGAGGAATGGCCCGAGCACCAGCGCCCGCAGACACTCCCCCGCGCCCGCGGTTGAACCCGGGGTCATCCCCCGTCCCGCCCCTGTACGGGGCCCACCATGCCCCGTGGGCGGGCCAGGCACCCCCGGCCGGCCCGCCCACGGACCTTCGAAACGGAGTCCCGTGAGCGTCACCGACGACCACCCCCGCAACCCCACCGACCATCACGACCGCGCCGCCGTCATCGACGTCCACACCCACCTCTTCCCGAGGATCTCCCGCGCCGAGAGCCGTATCCTGGTCGGTGCCGGGGAGCCCTGGCTGCGCGAGGTGGGCGACGGCACCGGCATGATGATGAGCGGCGCCGACGACTACCGGCCGGTCCGCGCGGAACTGTGGGAGCCCGGCAGCCGGCTCGCCGCCATGGACCGCTCCGGTGTCGGCGTCCAGGCGGTCTCCTCCACTCCCCTGCTGTTCGGCTACGCCGCCGACCCGGCCCGCGCCGCCGACTGGTGCGAGCTGGTCAACCAGCGGATCCTGGACTTCTGCGGACAGGCCCCGGACCGGCTGCTGCCGCTGTGCCAAGTCCCGTTGCAGGACGCCGCGTCGGCCGCCGCGGCGGTCACCAGGGCCAAGGCCGCGGGCCACCGCGGCGTGCACATCGGCAACCACGTCGGGCAGCGCTACCTCGACGACGCGGACCTCGTCGCGTTCCTCGCCCACTGCGCCGACGAGGACATGCCGGTCCTCGTCCACCCGTGGGACATGCTCGGCGCCGACCGGATGGCCCGCGGGTACATGCTGCCGTGGCTGGTGGGCATGGCGGCCGAAACCCAGCTCTCGCTCCTCTCACTGATCCTGTCCGGCGGATTCGAACGGCTCCCGCGCTCGCTGCGGATGTGCTTCTGCCACGGCGGCGGCAGCTTCGCCTACCTCCTCGGCCGGGCCGACAACGCCTGGCACCAACGCGACATCGTCCGCGAGGACTCCCCGCACCCGCCCTCCTTCTACACCGACCGCTTCTTCGTCGACTCGGCCGTCTTCGACCCCAGGGCGCTGCGCCTGCTGCTGGACGTGATGGGTACCGAACGGGTCATGCTCGGCACCGACTTCCCCTTCCCGCTCGGCGAGCAGGAACCCGGCGCGGCCATCCGCGCCTGCGCCGGCCTGACCGACGCGGACCGTGCGGCGCTGCTCGGCGGCAACGCCCACCGCTTCTTCGGCCCGTCGGCGCCCGCGGCGGACGCGCGATGAGCCCCGCTCCGCCCCGCACCAAGGTCGCGATCATCGGGTCCGGCAACATCGGCACCGACCTGATGATCAAGGTGCTCAGGACCTCCGACGTGCTGACCGTCGCCGCCCTGGCCGGCATCGACCCGACCTCCGACGGTCTGGCCCGGGCCCGTCGCCTGGGCGTCCCCACCACCCACGACGGCGTCAACGGCCTCCTGGCCCGGCCCGACTTCGACGCGATCGACATCATCCTGGACGCCACCTCCGCCGCAGCCCACCAGCACAACGCCACGGTGCTGGAGCCCTACGGCAAGCAGCTGATCGATCTCACCCCGGCCGCCCTCGGCCCGTACGTCGTCCCGCCGGTCAACCTCGACGAGCACCTCCAGGCACCCGACCTCAACATGGTCACCTGCGGCGGCCAGGCCACCGTACCGATCGTCGCCGCGGTCTCCCGGATCGCACCCGTCCGCTACGCCGAGATCATCGCCTCGATCTCCGCCCGGTCCGCCGGACCCGGCACCCGCGCCAACATCGACGAGTTCACCGAAACCACCGCCCGCGCCCTGGAGGTGGTCGGCGGCGCGGCCCGCGGCAAGGCGGTGATCATCCTCAACCCCGCCGACCCACCACCACTGATGCGCGACACCGTCCACTGCGTGGTCGACGACGACGCCGACGGCGTGGCCCTCACCAAGGCCATCGACGCCATGGTCGCCGAAGTCGCCGCCTACGTGCCCGGATACCGGCTCAAACAACAGGTCCAGATCCGCCCGATCGGCCCGGACGACCCACTCACCGCACTCGCCGGCGGCAGCGGACAACTGGTCTCGACCTTCCTCGAAGTCGAGGGCGCCGCCCACTACTTGCCCGCCTACGCCGGCAACCTCGACATCATGACGTCCGCAGCACTGCGCGTCGCGGAAAGGCTGGCCACCCGATGACCCACGACCTCTACGTGCAGGACGTCACCCTCCGGGACGGGATGCACGCCATCCGGCACCAGTACGGCCTCGACCACGTCCGCGCCATCGCCCGGGCCCTGGACGCCGCGGGGGTCGCCGCCATCGAGGTCTCCCACGGCGACGGCCTGGCCGGCTCCAGCGTCAACTACGGCCCCGGCGCGCACACCGACGAGGAGTGGATCGCGGCCGCCGCCGAGGTGGTGCAGCGCGCCACCCTCACCACCCTGCTGCTGCCCGGCATCGGCACCGTCGCCGAACTCAAGCGCGCGCACGCCCTGGGCGTGCGCTCCGTGCGCGTCGCCACCCACTGCACGGAAGCCGACGTCGCCGCCCAGCACATCAGCACCGCCCGCGAACTGGGCATGGACGTCGCGGGGTTCCTGATGATGGCCCACCTGGCCGATCCGGCGACCCTCGCCGCGCAGGCCAAGCTGATGGAGTCCTACGGCGCCCACTGCGTCTACGTCACCGACTCCGGCGGCCGCCTCACCATGGACGGGGTGCGCGACCGGATCCGCGCCTACCGCGACGTCCTGGACGCCGACACCGAGATCGGCATCCACGCCCACCACAACCTCGCGCTGGGCGTCGCCAACTCCGTGGTGGCGGTGGAGCACGGCGTCCGCCGGGTGGACGCCTCCCTCGCGGGCATGGGGGCGGGCGCGGGCAACTGCCCCCTGGAGGCGTTCGTCGCCGTCGCCGACCTCATGGGCTGGCGGCACGGCTGCGACACGTTCCGCCTGATGGACGCCGCCGACGACCTGGTCCGCCCGCTCCAGGACCGGCCGGTCCGGGTCGACCGGGAAACCCTCTCCCTCGGTTACGCCGGCGTCTACTCCAGTTTCCTCCGACACGCCGAGGACGCCGCCGAGCGCTACGGCCTGGACACCCGCGAAATCCTCGTCGAGGCCGGCCACCGGGGCCTGGTGGGCGGCCAGGAGGACCTGATCGTGGACATCGCCCTGGACCTGGCGGAACGCTCCCCCTGACGCAAACCCCTCTCACTCATCGGCCATGCGTACAAGACACCGGGCCGAATTGGGAAACCCGTCTGGGCCCCCTCCGGGCCTCAGTGCGGCGCGGCGGCCACCGTGCCCCAGGCCCGCCCGATCTCGGCGGCCGGAAAGGGCGTCCTTTTGCTCTCGGTGAGCAGACGACGGTGGAATGCGCCCAGCACCACCGGAGTTCGGGAATGCCGGTCGATGATCGCGGCGATCTCACACGGCACGCCATCGGGCCGATGACCGGTCAATCCACGCACGCAGGAAGGCGTCCAGTTCCCCACCGCCGAACAGCCCCTCGGGCAGGTGGCTGCTCAACGACAGGCAGGCACCGTCAACGTGACTGGCTGCTAGTGTCCTGCGCCGGAGATTCGTCGGCAGAAACGGGCGAGGGAGTCGAGAATCTCCTCGGCCGTCTTGGTCCAGATGAACGGCTTGGGGTCCTCGTTCCAGTTCTTGACCCACGTGCGGATGTCGGCTTCGAGGGCCTGCACGTTCTTGTGTGCGCCGCGGCGGATCATCTGGTCGGCCAGGAAGCCGAACCACCGCTCCACTTGGTTGATCCACGAGGAGCCGGTCGGGGTGAAGTGCAGCTGAAACCGCGGGTGCTTACCCAGCCATGCCTTGATCGCGGGAGTCTTGTGGGTGCCGTAGTTGTCCACGATCAGATGGACCTGGAGGTGCGCGGGCACTTCCTTGTCGATCCTGATCAGGAACTTCTTGAACTCCGCTGCCCGATGCCTGCGGTGCAGGGCACTGATGACCTCGCCGGTGGCAACATCAAAGGCCGCAAACAAGGTGGTCAGGCCGTTGCGGACGTAGTCGTGGGTCCGGCGCTCGGGCATGCCCGGCATCATCGGCAAAACCGGCTGCGACCGGTCCAGCGCCTGGATCTGGGACTTCTCATCCACCGAGAGCACGACCGCGCCTTCGGGCGGATTGAAGTACAGGCCGACGACGTCGTAGATCTTCTCCACGAACAACGGGTCTGTCGACAACTTGAACGTGTCTGTGAGATGAGGCTTGAGCTGGAACTTCCGCCAGATCCGGCCGACGGTGGACTTCGACAGGCCACTATGGTCCGCCATCGACTTCCGAGACCAGTGAGTCGCGTTCTTCGGGATCTCCTCCAACGTCGCGACCACGACTGCCTCCACCCGATCGACATCGACCGTCGGCGGCCTCCCCGGCCGAGGCTCGTCAGCCAAGCCATCCAGTCGGTCGACCAGGAACCGCCGCCGCCACTTACGAACCGTGTCCGCAGTCACCCGCAGATCCCGAGCAACTGCGACGATCGGTGGCACCTCCGGCCCCGCACACGCCAACACAATCCGTGCCCGCAAAGCCAACGCCTGAGCCGACGTCGCCCGCCGCATCCACCGCTCCAACACCGCCCGCTCCTCATCACAGAGCAGCAACGGCTCCAGCTTCGGGCCCCGACGAGGAACTGACGCACCAGCAGAAGAAGAAGTCACACAACAACTAACGATCAACTACTGGCGCAGGACACTAGCGGTTGTGCCGCTGTACGGCGTCGGCGGTGACGGGTGTGAAGAAGTTGATCAGGTTCCCGTCGGGGTCCCGGAACAGCAGGGAGCGGTTGCCCCACGGCATCGTCGTCGGCTGCTGGACGAACTCGCAGCCGAGTGGTGTCAATCGCTGGTATTCGGCGTCGACGTCGGCGACGCGGAACTCGGTGATCACCGTGCGGTTGGCGGCGGGCTGCGCAGAGTCGACGCCGAACAGCGGCACCGTGCGGTCGCTCGCGATCGCCAACGTGCATGAGGCGGTCACGAGTTCGGCGAAGTCAGGGGTCGACCACGCCGCGGAGACGGCGGTGACCTGCTCGTAGAAGGCGACGAGGCGAGCGACGTCGTGGGTGATCACGCGGATCGAGACGAAGTTCACGAAGGGCCTGCTTCCTGTGGGAGACGCCGCCGGGGAAGGGACGCCGGATGAAGGGACGCCTCGAACGCTAGGGCCGATACCGGACAGAATCCGCCCGGTATCGGAGGCAGACTTGCCCGAGTGACCACATCGACCACTCGGGTGCTCGCCCTGCTGGAGATCCTTCAGGGCGGCGGCATCCGCACCGTCCCCGACCTGGCCGCTCGCCTCGGCGTCGACGAACGCACCGTCCGTCGCTACGTCGGCCACTTGCTGGATCTCGGCGTGCCCGTCGACTCGGTGCGTGGCCGCTACGGCGGATACCGGCTCGCCCCCGGCTACCGGATGCCGCCGCTGATGCTCACCGACGAGGAGGCCCTGGCCGTGGTGCTCGGTCTCCTGGCCGCGCAGCGGGCCGGGCTGGTGACCACATCCGCCGCCGCGAGCGAGAGCGCCGCGGCGAAACTGCGGCGCGTCCTGCCCAAGGCCCTGGGACGACGGCTGGAGGCGCTGCTGGACACGGCCGGCTTCACCGCCCGGCCCCGCCCCGCCGCCGCTCCGGAAACGGAGGTACTGCTCGGACTTGCGGAGGCCACGCTCCATCAGCGGCCGGTGGCGCTCACCTACACCGACCGAACGGGCCGCAGCAGCGACCGCACCGTCCTGCCCTACGGCCTCGTGGCGCATTCCGGACGCTGGTACCTCACCGGCGCGGACCCGGCCGCTGCCGACGGGAACATACGGACCTTCCGGCTGGACCGGATCACCGCCATGACCGTGCAGTCCGGCTCTTTCGTCGTCCCGGCAGCGTTCGACCCGGTGACAAGAGTGCTGGACGGCCTCGCGCAGACGCCCTGGACCCACGAGGTGTCGCTGCGCATCCGCGGCAGCATCGAACACATCCGCAGCCGTCTCCCGGCCGACCTCGCGACACTGACCACGATCCCGGCCACCGCCGCCCTCGGCGACACCGACCCCTCCGACGGCTCCGCCGGCCCCACCACGGCCGACGCACACACCGGATGGGTCCAGGTCCGGATACGAGCCGAGCGGCTCGACTGGATTCCCCCCGTACTAGCCGCGCTGGACCGCCCGTTCGTCATTGAACACCCCGCGGAACTGCGCGTCCTCGTGCACGCGCTGGCCCGCCGGCTTGCCGCGTACGGCGATCTCTGACGTGGCCCCGGCCCGGCACGGCAGCGTCGCCGTAGCGGCCAGTACTCCCCGACGCCGGCTCCATGGGTCTCGCGCGTGGGCGGCCCGGCCGGGTCACTCCTGTGCGGCGCTCGGCACGTGGTCGACGAGGGTGAAGTAGTCGGCGGTCCCGGTGACCTCGAAGAGCCGTCGGACCACCGGCTGGAACGGGCCCGCCACCACAAGCGTGTGCCGCCGGCGGTGGTGGGCACGCTGCGTGCCGAGCAGGACGTGGAGGACGGTGGAGTCCGCGAAGTCGGTGAGCGAAAGGTCGACCACGGTCCTTCGGGCATCGTGCGACTCCGCCAACGCACACGCCTCTTCCAGGAGAGCGGCACTCTCGTGGTCGAGGGAGCCGGTGACGCGGATGACGAACACCTGATCCTCAACTGCGTGGGTGACCACGGCCGGTGTGGGTGCGTGCATGAGTGACAGGATGTCACGGGTGGTGGTCGCCGGACTCCCGGAGATCACGGGTACGGCTGGAATGGGCGGGGAGTTACGGCCGGAATGAGCATGCAGTTGACGCAACTTACCGGCCAGGGTTGGGCGTTGCCCGAGTGACGGGCGGTCGGGCGGCGCGTCCTGCGGAAGATTTGGCCGGGGGCGCATTGCGCGCGTGAGCCGGGCAGTGGAATGGTGGGCGGCAGCCCCCTCGCACGCACGACCACGGAAGGTGAGCGGCTCCCGAAGGCCCGGAGCCCGACATCTGGTGAACTCCGCCAACCGCTCCGCCGCCAGTACCTGGAGTGACGCAGCGCTGTACGCGGCGCCCTACCCGGTCCTCGTGGCCGACCCCGTGGGAACGGTGCGCCGGGCCAACGAGGCGTTCGGCCGGCTGGTGCCCGGCGCCGTCGAGGGCAGCGCGCTGCGCGAGGTGCTGCCCGACTGGCTCCTCCTGGCCCACGACCGGCTCACCTCCACACCCACGCCGCACGCCCCGCCGCCCCGGGGCGAGGTCGCCGGTCGCAGCTTCGAAGCCCACGCGACCCGCCTGCCCGACGGCGAGGTCGTGTGGTGGCTGACCGACGACACCGAGGTCCGGCTGGCCGAACGGCAGCTGCTCCAGGAGCGCCATCGGACCGCGTTCCTGGCCAGGGCCTCCGACGAACTGCTGTCCTCGCTGAGCCTGGACCGCTGTATGGAGGTGGCCGGCCGGCTGGCGGCCGCCCACCTCGCGGATGCCGCCGTCGTCATCGCGCCCCCGCTCGGGCGGATGCTGCCGATGGTGTCCGCCGACGCCACCGGGACGTGCTCCCGTCAACTGGCCGGTGCCGAACCGGAGATGGTCCCCGGCCTCGTGGAGGCCCTGCGGGGATTCCCGCCGGTGCCCTCCCGGTGGATCGATCCGGCGGCGGCGCCGGAGTGGCTGGTACCGCAAGGCTTCGGGCCGGTGGGGGCGATGGTGGTCACGCCACTGCCCGGCCATGGGGTCCCGGCCGGCGCGCTGGTCCTGCTCAGGAGCGCCCACCACGTCGCGTTCAGCGAGAGCGAGGAGGTCTTCGCCCGGCTCTTCGCGGCTCGGGCCGGGGCGGCGATGTCCGCTGCCCGGCTCTACGCGGAACAGGCCCACATCACCGAGACGTTGATGCGCGACCTGCTGCCTCCGCGTGTCGGCCAGGTCGACGGGATCGAGTTCGCGGCCCGCTACCGTGCGGCCAAGGACGGCGAGCGGGTCGGCGGCGACTTCTACGACATCCATCCGGCCGCGGTGTCCGGGGATGAATCCCTGGTGGTGCTGGGGGACGTGTGCGGCAAGGGGCTGGCTGCCGCGGTTCTCACCGGCAAGATCCGCAACACCCTGCACGCGTTGCTGCCGCTGGCCGGGGACCACGTCCGGATGCTGCGGCTGCTCAACGGCGCACTGCTCAGCTCCCATCACACCCGGTTCGCAACCCTCGTCGTCGCCTCGGCACGCCGCCGCGCGGACCGGGTGGAGCTGCGGGTGACCTGCGCCGGGCACCCCGCTCCGTTGGTGGTCCGTGCGGACGGCCGTGTGGCGGAGGTCGAGACCCTCGGCAACCTCGTCGGCGTCCTGCCGGAGATCAATGCGGTGACCGCACCGCTCACCCTCGCCCCGGGCGAGTCCGTGGTGCTGTTCACCGACGGCATCACCGAGTCCAGGGGCGGCCCGCTGGGCGACGAACTCTTCGGCGACGCGCGGCTGCGGCGGGCCCTCGCTCACTGCGCGGGGATGCCCGCCGAGGCAGTGGCCGAGCACGTCCAGATGCTCGCCGCCGAGTGGGTCGGCCCGAACAAGCACGATGACATGGCCGTGGTCACCGTCACCGCGCCCCGGCGCGCTCCGTCCCCCACGGCCGACGTTCCCTCGGCGGACGGGCACGGTGCATGACGACGCCCTCGACAGTCCCGTCCCCGGCGGCGACCGAACACGAAGTCACCTATCACGCCGGCCGGTTGTGGGATGCAGATGCAGTCCGCAGCGGCGACGAACACGCCGCCGGGACCAATGCCCGTGTCGCCCTGGACGCTCCCGGAGCGCCCGACGTCGAACGGCACGATCCCGGAAAGCCCGCATGACCGACGCACCGCCCACGCGGGCCGGCGGGCCCTGCATGTGGACTGTGGTGGGCTGGTGTTGTGCGACTCCATGGGCCTGTCCGCGCTGTTGATGGTCCACCGCCGCACCAGCACACTGGGGGTGCGGTTGCACTTGGAGGAGCGTCCGCCCGCCCTCGACCGGCCGCTGACCGTGACCGGCACGCCGGAGCATCTCACCGCTCCCCCTGCGCCGCCCCGGCTCCCCCGGCACTGAAATGAAGCCGGGAACGCCCCGGGCGCGACCCGGCGGTATGGCAGAGTGACCCCCTGATGCACGATTCTCAGCACGGCGGGTAGACGCACACCCGAGGCCGGATCCTGCACCATCAGGGAGGTGAACGGTGGCTCTCACAGCGGAACTGCCCGCTACCTCAGGCGAAGCGCGCGACCGCGTGCTCGCCCTGCTGCACGCCTGTCACCGGCAGGCCGACGACCTGGTGGTGGCCGACGCCCTGTTGATCACCTCGGAACTGGTCACCAACGCCCTGCGGCACGCCGGCGGGGTCACCGGCTTCGCCGCCCGCATCAGTGGGGGTCGGCTGGAGCTGACCGTCGAGGACGCCAGTCCGGTCCACCCGTTCGTCCCGTCCGACGACCGGGACGGCCGGATCGGTGGCTACGGCTGGTCGCTGGTCCGCCGGCTCGCCACGTCCGTCGCCATCACGCCGACGCCACTCGGCAAGGGCATCCACGTCGCACTGCGCCTCGGGTGAGGAGTGTCGTGGGGGTGCCTGGCCCGGGTGGTGGCCCCGGCTTCGCCCTTCTGGCTTCCCCTGGCCGGTGACCGTCGGTGTCCGGAGTGCCAGGTCCCCCGCGGGGGCGGGAATCACCTCCGGTGTGCATGTCTCAGCCCGAGCCGGGTATGCGCCGGCACAGGTGCCCGCGGGGGTCGGGCACGGAGGGAGGCGTGATGGCCATCGTCGTGCACGGCACCGCGACCCCGGCGCACACCACGGAACGCGACGGCGGTCTCCCGGAGGTAAGGCGTCCGAGCGCGGTGGCACCCCGGGACGCCCGCGAACTGTCCAAGCAGTTCTTCGTCCGGCTGCGCCAGCTCGAAGAGGGCACCCGCGCGTACCAGTACGCGCGGAACACGCTGATCGAGATGAACATGTCGATGGTGCGCTACGTCGCCCGCCGGTACCGCCACCGTGGCGACGACATGGAGGACATCGTCCAGGTCGGCACCATCGGGCTGATCAAGGCCATCGACCGCTTCGACCTCTCCCGCGAGGTGGAGTTCTCCACCTTCGCCGTCCCCTACATCCTCGGTGAGATCAAGCGGTTCTTCCGGGACACCGGTTGGGCCGTGCACGTGCCGCGCAGGTTACAGGAGCTGCGCACCGAACTCGCCAGGGCCAAGGAGCAGTTGCACACGACTTTGGACCGCGACCCCACCGTTGCGGAACTCGCGGCGCACCTCAGGCTGCCGGAAGAGGACGTGATCGAGGGTCTCGTCGCGGCCAACGGCTATTCCGCGGACTCCTTGGACACCCCGGTCGACCCCGATCCGCTCGACCAACGACGCGCGTTGACCGAGGTCCTCGGTGCGGACGACCCCGCGTTGGAGACCGTCGAGGACCTCCACACCCTCGCGCCACTGCTGCGGCAACTCGACGCCCGCGAACGCCGCATCATCGAGCTCCGCTTCGGTCAGGAGATGACCCAGTCGCAGATCGGGGCCGAGCTCGGCGTGTCGCAGATGCACGTCTCCCGCCTGCTGAACCGGACGTTGAGCCAGCTGCGCACGGGCATGCTCACCGACCCCCAGCCCGACCCGACTCCGGGTCCGTGATGGAGGGGGCCGGCCCGCCCTCACGACCGTGGGGCGGACCGGCTCACTGCTCAGCGCAGGTACTCCTCGATCACCTCGGCACCGCGTGCGGCACCGCCGCCCTCCCGTACGACCTTCCGCATCCGGTCGAGGTTGGTGCGGACCGTGGCGTCGGACGCGACCCTGGTCACCGCGGCGCGCAGCGTCTCCGCGGTCACCGTGCGCGCGTCGAGCTGTTCACCGAGCCCGAGTTCCTGTACCCGGCCGGCGTTGGCGGCCTGTTCGGGCATCTGCGGGACGGCGATCAGGCCGACGCCGTAATACAGGGCCTCCATCGTGGAGTTCATGCCGGTGTGCGAGACGAAGGCGGTGGCCCGCTGGAGCACGGCCGGCTGCGGGAACCGCGCCCGGACGTCGAACGACGCCGGAATCGGCCCCAACGCGGCGGGGTCCAACCCACCCACCGACATCGCCACGTGATACGGCTCGTCGGCGAAGGCTTCGATGCAGGTGCGGTAGAACTCCGGGCGGTCGTTGAAGACCGTGCCCAGCGAAATGAACAGCACCGGAGCCTCGGGGTCCGGCGGTGACCACGGTTCGTCCTCCCGACTGCCCAGCGAGGGACCGATGAAGTGGAACCGTTCGTCGAAGGATTCGCCGGCCGGTTGGAACTCCCTGGGTATGAATACCAGGTTGAGCTTTTCGATCACGTCCAACAGGTTCGTCGGGTCGAGCGTGACGCCGTGTTCCGCGGCGAATTCCTCGCAGTCGGCGCCGATCGCGGCGGTGACCGGATTCACCCCGTCGGTCTCCTGCATGAACCGGGCGAACAGTGAATATGTCTCGTTCGATGCGAAGTTGGGGATGAGACGGACGGCCGGCAGGCCCAGATCCTCGGCGAGGACCCGGGCGCACCAGTTCATCGCGTCGTAGCAGATCGCGTCCACGGACTCGGCGGTGCAGTGTTCCCGCAGCACCGGATAGGCCGACCGCATTCCGGTGAACAAGTGGCGCATGAAGCGGCCGAAGGTCGCCGGCCCGAACTCGGTGGGGGGTTCGATCGGTGGGAGTGGCGGCAACTCCACCCAGCGGGCGCCGGACTTGGTGACCGCATCGGCGTGTTCCGCGCTGGTGGCGTAGTCCACGCGATGGCCGCGACGCACGAGTTCCTCGACCAGCGGCAGCGTGGGATTGATGTGACCGTGACCGAGAAGGGCCACGAATAGCAGGTGTTTCGCCATGCCGAAAATCCTACCGATACCGGATTTTCGGTCCTGGTCCGCCCCCTCATCCAACGGCGCCGCCGCCACCGCCGCCGGTCATTGCCCGGACGGCAGCCGGCGCACCAGGTTCCGCGCCAAGTGCCGGGCGGCGTGCGATCCTTCACCGTTGCCCGCCGCCAACAGTCGCAAGAGTTCGATCGCGGCCCGCGCTTCCCGCAAGGTCAGCAGCGGCAGTCGTTCCTCGTCCAGATCCACCACGCCGTCGACGAGGCTGAGAAGGCGGGCGTTCATTTCGCTCATGGACGGGTTAACGGCCACTTACTTTCCCGGTTACGGCCGCGTGAACGGGCGAACGGCGGACGGCGGACGGCGGACGGAACGGGTGGTGCGCGGAGGCGCAGAAATACGGGCCCGAATCGCCCCACAGGAATAAATTCCCTGCCCATACCCCAATAACGCCACTATTCGCATCATTCCCATGATTCACATAATGGCCGGTTCCGCATGGTGGCGACCGTGCGCCGCCACGCTCGCGGGCGTGATGGTGGGCGTATGCGCGGGCGTGAGCGCGGGAACGCCGGCCGCAATACTGCGCAACTCTCCAGGTCTGCACAGGAGTTACCAATCCCTCGGAATCCCTTCCGGGCCCGGCAGCCGAGCGTCATACTGCCTCCATAGCAACTCCGTCAACTCCTCACAACAGAGAACGAGTTCGATCACGGGGGTGCATGACCATGCCCGTTCCCGAACACCCGGCCACCTCACCGTCGAACACCTCACCGTCGGCGGATCCTTTCTCCTCATCGGACACCCCGCCACCTGAGCACGGCCGGAGCGAGGCCACTCGGCTGCTCTGCGCGGGGGTCTACTTCGACGGACAGTTCCGTCGCCGCGTCATCCAGGAACTCGTCGAACACGAGGAACGGCCGATCGCGCCCTCGCTGGGCTACGACGCGCTGCCGGTCCTCGCCCACGCGTTGCAGGCTCGTCGCCGGGAGGCGCAGACCGGGCTGCTGCTGTTGGCCGTCTGGGGCGTATTCGTCGGGCTCGATCTGGCCGGTGTCGGCGCGCAGACGTTGCTGCCCATCCCCTGGTTCCTGGCGTACATGGCGGTCTGCGTCGTGTCCTGGCTCGCACGCGGGACCCGCAGTTCCCTCTTCACCCTCGGGCGCTCGGTGATCAAGGAGGCCACCCGCGGCCGGCTCAAGGCGGTGCTGCCGGTACTGCCGTTCGTGATCGCCGTGGCGTACTGGGCGGCCGTGCTCCTGACGCTGTTCCGCGGCGGTGATGCCTGGATCGCCGTGGTGTTCCCGATCCTGCTGGTGCCGCCCGTCTGGGCGTACCGGACGCACGTCGTCTCCGTCATGCGCCATCAGCTGAGCCGCGACGCCTTCACCAAGGGACGGCCTCCGGTGCTGCCGGCCACCGTCCAGTTCCGACGCATCGGTGCGGCCATCGCGCGGGAACAGCACGCCCGGCTGGCCATCTACGACCCGTTCCGCCCCTTCGTCGGCGCCGGCACGCCGTACAAGCCGTGGTCGGTCGCCATGGAGCTGAAGCAGAAGACCTGGGCGGGGTCCGAGGAGCGCGAGGAGGCGGACTCACCGCCACGGCCGCAACCCCTCTCGTTCACCAAGTCGCGGCCCGAGACCGACATCGCACCGCTCACCGGCCGCGAGGTCGTCGATCTGATCAAGCCTCGTCTGGAGGCGCTGCGTACCTCGGCCGCGGCCACCAGCCGGGACCGGTTGCGCTCCCTCGAAGTCGAGGAACTGGTCTATCTGCCGGTCGGGCTGCCGCGGGAGGAGGTGGACTACGCTCCCGACGTCATCCGCGACCACCTCGACCGGGCGGTCGGCGAGGGCGCCGAGGCCCGCCGCCACTTCCTGCGGGTGCGGGTCGGGGCCTGGGACGAGCAGGTCGCGATCTGTCTGCTGGTCCGCATCCACACCCAGGGCGGGATGTTGGTGCTGGAGGTCGCCCCGCACGTCCTGACGCCGGTGCGCCCGGAGTTCAAGTCGGTGGACGTGCTCGCGGCGCACGGCGGGGACAGCCCGCTGCGCGATGCCGTCCGCGGTGTGCTGACCAGCCCCTCGGCGGGGTGCGCCGCCGGGGTCGCGCTGTGTCAGACGGCGGTGTCCGTCTTCCGCACCTGGCTGGCGATGCCGCAGTACGCACTGCCGGACGCGCCGGCCGCGTCCGTGCGGGAGTTGGGGAGCGTGGCGGAGCTCTCGCTGTTCCAGGAGATGGACATCAGCCGGTACGTGAAGACCCTTCAGGACCGGATCGCCAACGGGGTGCAGGAGGCCCTGCGGAACAAGAGCTACGAAACGGGCGTGTTCGATCAGTACATCATCAACGTGGGTGAGGGCGGGGTATTCATCGGCGGGATGAGCGGCGGCGCGGTCGCCTCCGGCGAGCGGGCCTCGGCGAAGCACACGGACACATCGACAGAGACGGGGGGCGGTCGAGGATGACGGTCGAGGACCGGGAACCGGCGGAGGGCCGGGAGGCTTCCGCCGCCGAAACGGGCGGGTCTCCCCCGCCCCGCGACGAGGCACCGGGCGGCAACAACGGCGGCGGCATCAGCATCGGCGTACTGACCGGCGGCGCGGTCGCGGCCGGGGAGCGGGCCAGTGCCGAGGACCGTTCACTGCGGGACGGCCGCCCGGCACCGCCGCTCGGACTCGTGGACGGGGCCGCGGCGCCCGTCGTACCGCCGAGCACCACCGGCGGGATCAGCATCGGCGTCATGGCCGGCGGCGCAGCCGCCGCGGGCACGGATGCCCGGGCCCTCGACGCCTCGACCCAACCGGCGATCGACGCACCGCCGGAGCTCCGCGCGGCCCTGGGCACCCTGCGCCAACAACTGCCCCTGCTCACGGCGACGGACGAGACGGCGGAGATCGACGCCCAACTGGCCGATGCCGAGGCGGAGATCGACACCACCGGTCAGGTACGACGGGACCGCCTGCAATGGCTGCGCGACCGCCTCGACCTCGGTACGACGGCCGTGGCGGGGCTCGCCTCGGCGACCGCCGTGGTCCAGCAGATCATCCAACTCCTCGGCGGCCAGGGCTAGGAGGGGGCCGGCATGGACCAGTGGAACGAGGACACACAGGAGTGGGTGGAGCCGTCGCGTCCGACCAACGCGCTACCGGACGGCAGGTCGCGTCGCATGTTGATCGTGACGGTCACGGTGCTCGTGCTGGTCGCGGCGGCCGTCGTCGGCCTGTGGCAGCTGGCGCGCGACGACAGTCAGGGCTCCCCGGGATGGAGTGGCATCCCGCCCTCCGCGCCCGGCGGCAGCTGGTCGAGCACCCCCGGCGAGCCCGCGCCCTCGTCGGGGCCGGGCGACCTCGGCACGGCCGCCGACCCCTGCTCGGCGCTCGACGCGAACACGGCCGCGACCTTGGGCCTGTCCCCGGGCCGCTCCGACAATCCCGCCAACCCGCAGGCCGGGCTGAAGGCGTGCAGCTGGAGCGGGACCGGGTCCTCGGGCGGCGGCGCGTCCGTCACCTACACGCTGATCTACTCCAAGGACCTCCCGGTGTCACCGGAGCCCACACCGACCAGCGTCTCCGGCATTCCCTCCGCGTCGGTCACCGGGAACGACCTGGGGTGCGTGGTCCTGTGGCCCACCTCGTTCGGGAAGGCGATGGTGCACGCCAAGTCGGACAGCGGAGCCCAACCGGACCTGTGCAACTCCGCCGCCGGTTTCGCCGCCCAGGTAGCTCCGCGGGTGCCGTCCTGACGCTCCACCACACCCCGTCTCTCCCCCTGCCACCGCGTCCAGGGCAGGTATGCGAGGCGTGCCGGGGACGGTGAACAACTAGAGCCGGGGTCGGGGTCGGGGTCGGGGTCGGGGTCGGGGCCGGGGCCGGGGCCGGGGTCGGGGTCGGGGTCGGGGTCGGCAACTGTCGGACTCCGGCCCGTGGTTCAGGCGGCTTCCGTGCGCACCGCGGCGACCGCCATCGTCGCGTAGCCCATCGTGAAGCTGCCGCCCTGTGCGTCGATGGCGGCTCCGACGCCCGCCAGCACCTCCGCCAGCACGCCCGGTGGGAGCCTGGTGAAGGCGCCGAGGGTGGGCATCTGGTCCAACCAGGCATCCCGGGTGTAGGTCCACTCCCAGTCGTAGCGCCACTGCTCCGGTTCCTCGAACCGGCCCGCATTCCGGATCCCGTCGGCGGTCCTGGCGAACACCGGCCGGTAGGCGTCCAGGGCCCCCTTCGCCATCGCCGTGAGGTCGAACGGGGCGTCGGGCAGTACCCGCCGGCAGACCTCGGCGACGGCGTCCGCCATGTCGGAGGGGAAGCGGAAGACGTTCCAGAACGGCGCCAGCAGGCCGCCGGGGCGCAGCGCCCGGGCGGCCTTGTCCGCGCCCGCGACCGGGTCGATCCAGTGCCAGGCCGTGCCGGCGACCACCGCGTCGTAGTTCCGGCCGGCGGGCTCCCAGTCCTCGAACGCCGCGACGTCGACCTCGGTGCCGAAGTCCCGTGCCACGTCGGCCATCCGTGCGTCGGGCTCCACCCCGAGCACCCGGCAGCCGGCCGCCTGGAACTGACGGGCGGCGATGCCCGTTCCGCAACCGACGTCGAGGACGTCGAGGTCGGGTCGACCAGCGACGATCCGCTGCACCAGGGCGTCGGGGTAGCGGGGTCGGGCCCGGTCATAGCGTGCGGCGTCCGTGCCGAACGACACTGCTAACGGGCGGCGTTGATGAGGTTCGGGGCGCCCGGAGGGCGGTATAGTGGGCATGCGCCCACTATGGTGGGCGCATGCCCACTCGTCAACCGGGTGGGCGACAACCGGGGGCCGGCCAACGAAGAAGAGGTGCACCGTGCCGACAGGGGTGGCCATCCGCGACGTCCGGGAGCAGCTGTTCGACGCCGCCGAGCGCATCCTGCTGCGGGACGGGCAGAACGCACTGACCAGCCGGGCGGTCACCACGGAGGCGGGCTGCGCCAAAGGGGTCCTGCACCGGCACTTCGCCGATTTCGACGCCTTCCTGGCCGAGCTCGTACGGGACCGAATCGGCCGGATCGACGAGCAGTCCGCCGCCCTGCGCAAGTCCGCCGGGACCAGCACCGTGGCCGACAACCTCACCACCGCAGTGCTGGACGTGTTCGGATCGGTCGCCGTGGCGATCGTCGGCCTCGTCATCTCCCGCGACGGTCTGCGCGCCCTGCTGCGGCAGGGCGGCTCGGTCGGCATCCCGCTCCTCACCGAGGCCACCGCGATGATCAGCGTCTACCTGGACGCCGAGCGCGAGCTGGGTCGGGTCGCGGCGGACGCCGACGTCGACACCCTGGCGCCGACCCTGATCGGGGCCGGCCACCTGCTGTTCGCCGATCGGGAGGGCGCGCCGCCGGAGGCCGCGGCCGTCCGCAAGGTCGTGACGACGGTCATCGCCGCCGTGACGCGTTGCGCTTGAGGTGGCCGGCGAGGAGTTGCTGCCAGCCGCTCCTGGCCTGCTCCCACTCGTCGGGGCAGGCTTCGGCGCGGTCCTCGGTGACCCGGCCGCCGGCACCGACGAGGTCCTCGTGCCGGGCCGGCTGCGCACCGTAGACGTAGCAGGCGTAGTTCGCCGCGCGTTGGCCGTCCAGGCTGTGCTCGTCGAGCAGATCGGTCGCGTCGAACGGGGTCTCCTTGGCGGCCAGGGCGTAATCCGTGGCGGCGGCCAGGGCCTTGGTCTCGCCGGCGCGGCCCTGGCCGATCAGCAGCACCGCGGCGAGCTGGTCGGCCACGTCCTCCTCCCGGCCGGTGAAGCGCAGACCGAGGCGGTCGATCAGGGCGTGGGCGCTCTCGTGGTAGGCGGTCTCCTCCAGTACGGCGGCCACGTGTGCGTCGCCGGCATCCGGGTCGCCCTGCCGGCCGGCGCCCTGGCCGGCGTGTGCGAAGCGGTCGCGTATCTCGTCGACGTGCTCCGCGCAGAAGTCGATGGTGCCGGTCTCCGGGTCGTAGGCGGGTTCGGCCGCGCCGCACGAGCGGACCACGAACGGTATGCGGTGCGGCACCTGGACGGTGTCGTTGAGTCGCTCGGCCGCCTTGTCCAGGATGCGGCGCGTGCGCAGATACGCGGTGGCGGACGCCGCCTTGCCGCCGGTGCGGTACTGGACGACGAAGCCGCCCGAGCTGCCCTTGCCGTGGGGCCGGCGGGAGGCGGCGTCCGCCGGGTCGGCCGCGTCCTGGCCGGCCGTGCAGCCGGTCACCGCGGCCGCCAGGGCCAGCGTCAGCAACGCCCGTGTGCCGTTCCCCGTCCGGCGTCCCATGTCCGCTCCTTCCCGCGCCGCGCGCTGCGGCGGTTCGTCCGTTCGTCCGTTCTTTCGTCCGAGGAGGAAAGAGAGATATCCGGAGCCCGAGGTTCCCTTCCTTGGGCGGACATGCCGGGAATCACCAGAGTTTGTCGATGTCTCCCGAGTGGAGCGCGATGCGGCTGCCCCGGAACGACGCGCGGGCCCGCCGGGCGCGGGGCGAGAAGAAGTCGGCCATGGTGACCTTGTCGAATCCGGGCCGGTCGCTGGGGAAGGGGGCCTGCGGTGTACCGCCGACGAGGACGGTGTCCGGGAGGTGGTGCCAGCCCGCGCTCTCGTAGAACGCGCGCAGCGGTCGGTCGCAGGTGAACAACCCCAGGTCGTACCCGTCGCCGGCCAGGGCGTCCCGGGCCGCGGTCACCAGGTGCCGGCCGTACCCGCGGCCGCGTGCCTCCTCGCGCGTCACCACCGTGCTCAGGCCACCGGCGACGTAGCTGCGGCCGGCGTGGTGGATCTCCTTGGTGAGGACGTCCAGGGCGGCGAGGACGGTCCCGCCGGTCGTCAGCAGCATCGACCGCGGTCGCAGCGCGGGGTCGTGAACCGGCGTATCGGGCCGGGGGGTCACGCCGGGCTCCGAGGGCCACGCCTGCTCCTGGATCTCCCGCACCTGGGTGCGGAGTTCGACGGGCGTGGCGGCTTCGGGGAACGCGAGGATCTGCACCCGCTGATTCTGTGCCGGCGGAGTGCGGGCGCCGCAACGGGTTTTCCCGGTGCCGGAGGCCGGCCCCGCGGCCCGGCAGTGGGTACCGCGTCCCCGGCGCCCGTGCGTGTCCGTCAGCGGCCGGGCGGGCTGCCCGGGAAAGGATGCGGGCATGCACCCCGTCCTGCATGCGCTGTCGATCACCGGCTCGATGACCTGGGAGATCGCCTGGGCGCTGATCCTGGGCTTCGGGCTGTCCGCCGTCGTGCAGGCGGTGGTCCGCAAGTCCACCGTGGTCGCGCTCCTCGGTGACGACCGCCCCCGCACCCTCGCGCTCGCCGCCGGCCTGGGTGCGGCCTCGTCCTCGTGTTCGTACGCCGCGGTCGCGCTGGCCCGTTCGCTGTTCCGGAAGGGGGCGGACTTCACCGCGGCGATGGCGTTCGAGATCGCCTCCACCAATCTCGTCGTGGAACTCGGGGTCATCCTGGCGTTGCTGATGGGGTGGCAGTTCACGGTCGCCGAGTTCGTGGGCGGACCGATCATGATCGTGGTGCTGGCGGTGCTGCTGCGGCTGTTCCTGCGCGAGGCGCTGCTGCGCGAGGCCCGGGCGCAGGCCGAGCGCGGCCTGGCCGGTTCGATGGAAGGGCACGCCGCGATGGACATGTCCGTCCGGCGTCCGGGCTCCTTCCTCCGCCGGCTGTTCTCCCCCGAGGGCGTCACGGCCACCGCGCACGTCTTCGTCATGGAGTGGGCGGCGATCCTGCGGGACCTGGTGATCGGCCTGTTGATCGCCGGTGCCATCGCCGCGTGGGTGCCGGACGCCTTCTGGCGGTCCTTCTTCTTCGAAGGCCATCCGCTCGCCGCCAAACTGTGGGGTCCGCTCATCGGTCCCCTGGTCGCGATGGCGTCGTTCGTCTGCTCCATCGGCAATGTGCCGCTCGCCGTGGTGCTGTGGAAGGGCGGGATCAGCTTCGGCGGTGTGGTGGCGTTCATCTTCGCCGATCTGCTGATCCTGCCGATCCTCACCATCTACCGGAAGTACTACGGCGTCAGGATGGCGCTGTTCCTGCTCGGCACCTTCTACGTCGCGATCGTCGTCGCCGGCTACGTCGTCGAGTTCGTCTTCGGCGGCCTCGGCCTCGTCCCGGACCAGGCCCGGGCGAGGATCCCGCAGGAAGGCGTCGCCCTGAACTACACCACCTGGCTCAACATCGCCTTCCTCGTCCTGGCCGCCGCCCTCCTGGTGCGGTTCTTCCGCACCGGTGGCCGGGAGATGCTCCGCATGATGGGCGGCGCACCCACCGCCGGGCACGACGGCGGGGAGGGGAACGGGACGGCACCGGGGAGCCCGTGACGGGCCGTACCGATGGTCAGTCGTCGTTCCGGTCGCCGGGGACGTCGTCGTCGTGGTCGTGGTCGATGCCGTGGCTGACCACCTTTCCGTTCGCCACGCTGACGTCCACCTCGTGCTCGGCGCCGTTGCTGGTGCGGAGTTCGACCTCCCACACCCGGACGCCGTGCTCGTGGTCCGGCTCCACCGAGACGATCCGGCTGTCCGGCACCACCTTGCGCGCGGCGTCGACGGCCCGCTGCCGGCCGGTGTCCAACGGCCCGACGGTGTCGCCGGTGGCTGCGACGGCGACCGCGGTGCCGCCCGCGGCGAGCACGGCCGCGGCGGCGCCGACCGCGATCCAGCGGCGTCGGCCGGTCAGTGCGCGGCGGATGCGGGATGCTGCCATGGGAACCTCCTGCTGGTGACGGCCGGACCCGGTCCGGCCGACGGTGTGTCAGAACGGTCACCACCGTGCCGTCCCGAAGCTGAAGCCGGCCTGAAGCTTCCTGAAGAGCCCTTCAGGAACGGTCTGGCAGTCTGACGTCATGCGCCTGCTGATCGTGGAGGACGAAAAACGCCTCGCCACCACCCTGGCCAAGGGGTTGGCGGCGGAGGGCTTCGCCGTGGACGTGGTACACGACGGCCGGGAAGGTCTGCACCTGGCCACCACCCAGGGCTACGACCTGCTCATCCTCGACATCATGCTGCCCGGGATGAACGGCTACCGGGTCTGCGCGACCCTGCGTGCGACCGGCGACGAGACCCCGATCCTGATGCTGACCGCCAAGGACGGCGAGTACGACGAGGCGGAGGGGCTGGACACCGGCGCCGACGACTACCTCACCAAACCGTTCTCCTACGTGGTCCTGTTGGCCCGGGTCCGCGCACTGCTGCGCCGCCGGACCCGCGGTGGCAGTCCCGTGCTCCGGCTCGGCGACCTGGTCCTGGACCCGAACGGTCGCCGTTGCGCCCGCGGCGAGGAGGAGATCCCGCTCACCGCCAAGGAGTTCGCGGTGCTGGAATACCTGGCGTCGCGCGCCGACCAGGTGGTCTCCAAGGCGGACATATTGGAGCACGTCTGGGACTTCGCCTACGACGGCGACCCGAACATCATCGAGGTCTACATCAGCGCGCTGCGGCGGAAGATCGACGCCCCGTTCGGTCGCCGCTCGATCACCACCGTGCGCGGTGCCGGTTACCGGCTGGCGGCCGACCGTGGCTGAGCGGACCACCGCCGCGCCGTCGCAGCCGCGCGCACCCCGCTGGTGGGGATCCGTCCGGGCCCGCACCACCTTGGCATCCACCCTGGTGGTGGCCCTGGCACTGGTCGCCGCCGGGGCCGCGGTCCTCGCCGAACTACAGCGCAACCTCGTCGACAGCGCCGGTCTCCAGGCGGAGGTGGCCGCCCGCGGGGTCGCCACCCAGGTCGCGGTCGGTACGCCCTTCGACCACCTCAACCTGCCCGACGAGGACGACCGGCCCGTCCAGGTGGTAACCCCCGACCGCACGGTGCTGGCCGCCGGCGACAACCTCCACCACGCCCCGCCGCTGGCCGACTTCGCCCCCGCGCCGCACCGTACGGCGTCGTCGGACGCCCTCGATGACCACGACGACGATGACAACGACACCCCGGTGCGCGGCTCCGCCGCCGACCACGCCGCGTTCCGCACGGTCACCCTGACGCTGCACGACGACCACCTCGCCGGTCAGGACTTCCGGTTCGCCGGGCTGCTCGCCACCACCCCGACCGGGCAGACCGTCACCATCTACGCCGGCTCCTCCCTCAACACCGAACGGCAGGCGGTGGACGGAGTACGCGACGCGATGCTGATCGGCCTGCCGGCGCTGCTGCTCGTCGTCGCCGCGGTGACGTGGTTGGTGACCCGCCGCGCCCTGCGCCCGGTCGAGGGCATCCGGGCCGAACTCGCCGAGATCATGGGCGGCGACCTGTCCCGGCGGGTTCCCCAGCCCGCTTCGCGCGACGAGGTCGCCCGGCTCGCGCAGACCACCAACGCCACGCTCGCCGCCCTGGAGAAGTCGGTGGAACGCCAGCGGCAGTTCGTCGCCGACGCCTCGCACGAACTGCGCAGCCCGATCGCCAGTCTCCGCACCCAGTTGGAGGTCGCCCGGGCCCATCCGCACCTGCTGGAACTGGACGGCCTGATCGAGGACACCGTCCGCCTGGAACGCGTCGCGTCCGATCTGCTGCTCCTGGCCCGTCTGGACGCCGGTGAACGGCCCCGCGCCGGGCGCCTGGACCTGGCCGAACTCGTCCGGGACGAATTGGCGCACCGGTCCGGCGACCGCCTCCCGGTCACCGCCGACCTGCCCGACGAGCCCCTCCCGGTCAGTGCCAGCCACACCCAACTCGCCCGGGTGCTGGGCAACCTGCTCGACAACGCCCAGCGCCATGCCGGCTCGGTCGTCCGCGTCGCCGTACACCGCGGCGCGGCCGGCACGGTCGCCCTGCACGTCACCGACGACGGCCCCGGAATCCCCCCGGCCGACCGGGAACGCATCTTCACCCGCTTCATCCGCCTCGACGACGCCCGCACCCGGGACGAGGGCGGGGCCGGCCTGGGGCTGGCCATCGTCCGCGACGTCATCCACCGGCACGGCGGCCGCATCGAGGTCGGCGACGCCGACGGGGGCGGCGCACGCTTCACGGTCACCCTGCCCGGCGCGGCCCGCCCCAACGATCGCGTCCCGGCCGCGACCTAGGTCCGTCCGTCACACCCCCCGTCATCCTCCCGCCCGGGAGACATGCACCCCGCGCCCTCTCACGTCAACTACCTCACACCCATCCCACCGGAGGTCAGTCATGCGTACTTTCGTCAGCTCCGCCCACCCCCACCCCCTCCCCCACTCGCCGGCCGAAACCGGCCCGGCCGCCGACGAGCCGTCGCACGGCCCGGCCCCCCGGGCGCTGTTCATCGCCTGCTCCGACTCCCGGGTCGTGCCCACCCTGCTCACCGGCACCGCACCGGGTGAGCTCCACGAACTCCGCACCACGGGCCATATCGTCCCGCGCTACCGCTCCGACGCCCACTGCGGGATCGCGGCCACCCTCGAATTCGCCCTCGGTGCACTTCAGGTCCCGGACATCATCCTGTGCGGCCACACCGACTGCACCGCCCTCCGGGCCCTCCAGGACGAGCCGCCGTCCTCGGAACTGCCGCTCGCGCGCAACTGGTTCACCCGCCCCGCCCACCGCCCCGGGCCCGACCGCGATCAGCGGGCCGCCGGCAGCCGCACGCCGGAACAGCGCCACCTGCTGGCCCAGCTCCACCACCTGCGGACCTACCCGTGCGTCACCCGCCGCCTCGCCACCCGTCGGCTCCGCGTCCACACCTGGCAGTACGACGACCGCACCGGGCGGACCCTGGGCTGGGACGTCACCGCCCGCACGTTCCGGCCGCTGCGGCCCGCACTCCCCGCGGCGACGGCGACGGCCGCGCGGTAGGCGGGTCAGCGGTAGGCGGGTCAGGAGCCGGCGCGGCTCTTGACCTGTAGGCCGGGGCGGCGACGGTGGACCGTGAGGTACGCCAGGCCGTTCCGGCCCGCGGCCAGACTGCGGCGAGACCCGTGGGGCAGCCACACCACGCTGCCCTCGGTGAGCGACTGCCGGTCCTGAGCCGTGTCCACGACGCCGTCGCCGGACACGACGTAGAGGATCACGTCGAGGTCCGGCTCGACGTGCGTGTCGATGCGTCCTTCGGGCGGCAGCCGGACGAGGTTGGCGTCGAGTTGGCGGCCCGTCTCGGCCAGGCGCCACAGCGCTCCGGCCGGCGCCGGCTCGACCGCGGCGAGCTCCCGGGCATCGCAGAGCAGCCGCGGCACCGGCTCTGCGGTGGCGTCGGAGCCGCCGGGGGAATCGGCGCCGCCGGTGTGCGGGGTGTCAGCCATCAATGGTCACCATCCGATGCGTGTCCATGCGGTTCTTGCGCGTCCATTACTACTCCTCCGCTGCTACTCCTCCGCGTCCTGGTCCTACGCGACGACGGGCATGAGGACGCAGCCGACGCCGCCGACGCGGTCGACACAGGCACCGCGCCCTCCCGGGGATACGGCCCTTGACCACGACCCTTGAATACGGAACCACCCTCGAATAGGAACCTAACATGCGCATTTGATACCGTCGTGGCGTGCGGTTGACGAAGTTCACTGACCTGGCGCTGCGCGCCGTCATGCGCCTGGCCGTCGCGGAGCGGGGTGCCACCCTGACCACCCGCGAGGTGGCCGAGGTGATGGACGTGCCGTACACGCATATGGCGAAGGCGATCAGCCGGCTCCAGCACCTCGGCGTGGTCGAGGCCCGGCGGGGACGCGGCGGCGGACTCGAACTGACCGGACTGGGACACCGGGCGTCGGTGGGCTGGCTGGTGCGCGAGCTGGAGGGCGAGGACGAGGTCGTCGCCTGCGAGGGCGACCCGCCGTGCCCGCTGCGGGCGGCCTGTCGACTCCGCCGGGCACTGCGCGAGGCGCAGGAGGCGTTCTACGCCACGCTCGATCCGCTCACGGTGTCCGATGTGGTGGCCTCACCCACCGGTCCGGTATTGCTCAGCCTCACCGGCCCGACCGGCCGGCGTCCCGACTGACCCCACGCACCACCCTGCGCGGGCACTCCACCCTGGAGCGCCGCCCACAGATCCATCGCGCTCGTAAATTGGTAGATCATCTACAAGTTATTGGAGGTGACTGGTGCTCTCCGAGCAGTCCACACCCGTCATCCGTGCAACCCTGCCCGTCGTGGGCGCCGCCATCGAAGAGATCACCACGCTCTTCTACCGGAAGTTGTTCGACGCCCATCCGGAACTGCTGCGCGACCTCTTCAACCCCGGCAACCAGGCCAACGGCGAGCAGCAGCAGGCCCTGGCAGGCTCGATCGCGGCCTTCGCCGGCATGCTGCTGGCGCACCCCGACACCCGCCCCGACGCGATGCTCGCCCGTATCGCGCACAAGCACGCCTCGCTCGGCGTCACCGCGGACCAGTACAAGACCGTCAACGAGCACCTGCTCGCGGCGATAGCCGACGTCCTCGGCACGGCCGTCACCCCCCAGGTCGCAGACGCCTGGGACGAGGTCTACTGGCTGATGGCCAACGCGCTGATCTCCGTCGAAGCCCGTCTCTACGAGCAGCACGGCACCCCCGAGGGCGGAACGTGGCAGCGGATGACGGTCGTCGGCCGGCACCAGGAGACCCCCGACGCGCTCGCGCTCACCCTGCTCCCGGCGGACGGCACCCCGGCCCGCGCCTTCCACCCCGGCCAGTACGTCAGCGTGCAGGTCGAACTCCCGGATGGCGCACGGCAGATCCGCCAGTACAGCCTCTCCGGCGCTCCCGGCCGGCCGGAGTGGCGGATCACCGTCAAGCGCCTGTGTGCCGACACCGGGCCGGCTGGCGAGGTGTCCTCCTGGCTCCACGACCAGGCCCGCATCGGCGACGTGCTCGCCGTCTCCGCCCCGTTCGGCGACCTGACGCTGCCGGCCGGCGGCGGACCGCTGCTGCTGGCCTCCGCCGGCATCGGCAGCACCCCCATGCTCGCCATGCTCCACCACCTGGCCGCCACCGGATCGTCCCGACCGGTCACCGTCGTCCACGCCGACCGCACCCCGACCGACCACGCCCACCGCGACGAGCTGCACCACCTGGTCGGCAGACTGCCCCGCGCCACGCTCCACCTGTGGTACGAGGAGCCGGGCCACCGGACGGCCGCCCCCGCGTCGGCCCTGCCGGCCCCGTCTTCCCTCCCTGCCCTCTCTTCCCTCCCTTCCCTGCCCTCCCTTCAAGCACCGGCGACGGTGTCATCGGGCCGGGTGGACATCGGCCGGCTCCCGCTCCCCCAGGACCTCACCAGCTACCTCTGCGGCCCCCTGCCGTTCATGCGCGCCCTCCGCGGCGCCCTGCTCCACCGCGGGATCCCGCCGCAGACGATCCACTACGAGGTGTTCGGCCCCGACCTCTGGCTCGCACGGCAGTAGGCCGACGCCATAGCGGTAGGCCGACGCCACATCAGTAGGCCGACGCCTCAGGGGCAGCGCGGTGGCTCGGCCTCGGGCCACCTTTCGGGCCACCGCTCGTCGTACTGCGGTGGCTCAGGGGGACACGTCCATGCGCTGTGTGCCGATGACCGACAGCAGCCGCAGCGCCTCCTCGGACGGTGAGCCGGGGGTGGCGGTGTAGATCACGACCTGTTGGTCCCGGTCGCTGATGTCGAGGACGTCACAGTTGACGGTGACCAAGCCGACCAGCGGGTGCTGGAAGGTCTTGCACAGGGCGGTCTCGGCACACACGTCATGCGAGGCCCACAGCCGGGCGAAGTCGTCGCTTCCGGCGAGGAGTTCCCCCACCAGCTCGGCCACCTCGGGGTCCTCGGGGTAGCGGGCGGCGGTGGCGCGCAGGTTCTGGGCGGAGGTGCGGGCGAACGCGTCCGCGTCGGACACCCCGTACAGCCGCCGCCCCTCGGGGTGCGGCCCGAGGAAAGCGCGCCGCACGAGGTTGCGGTCACGCGATCGCCCCGGGCCTCACGCTGACCGAGATGGTCCGTGCCTGGGAAGCGGACTCGCCCGGTGTCTCCGAGCACCTCACGGCGCACACCCCGCTGCGCCGCGCGGCCGATCCCGACGAAGTCGCCCAGGCCGCCGCCTGGCTGCTCAGCGACCGCGCCTCCTACGTGACCGGTACGGTCCTGCGGGTGGACGGCGGCGCACGGGCCTGAGTCGGGGGCCGCCCCCTCGTCGGCGGGCCTCCCGAGGGATGCGAGGATCGTTGCCGGCCCCCGACACGTTGGCCCCGTTCTCCCGGCCCTCCCGGCCCTCCCGGCCCTCCCGGCCCTCCCGGCAAACGCAGTTGACGAACGAAGGCATCCAGGATTTCCTTCGGCAATGTCCGACCTTCGCCTCATGCAGCCGGTCACCGAGGCCGAACTCACCGACTGGCAGCACGTCCACAACACGATCATCCCCACCCACGTCCTGTCCCTGGACGACGTGCGGGATCGGTCCCGGCGACACCACCTGGAGGTCGCCTACCTCGGCGACACACTGGTGGGTTGCAGCACCGTGCGCCCGCCGGCCGACGACACCCGGACGGCCACCGTGATCGCCCGCGTGCTCGCCGCCCACCGCGGACGCGGATTCGGAACGGAGCTCTACGCGCGGGGCCTGGACCGGGCGCGGGAGCTGGGTGCCCAGGTCATCGAGACCGTCGTGCTGGCGTCGAACGAGGACGGCCTGCGGTTCGCCCAGCAGCACGGGTTCATCGAGATCGAGCGCTACCTCCTGCCGGGCGACACGATCCCCTGGATCGACTTGCGGCTGCGCTGACCGCGGCCCGCACGGCGCCGCGGGCCGCTACCGGCCCCCCGCGGCGCGGCGCTTGACGGCCGGGCCGTTCGGGCGGCCCGGCCAGGTCGCCCAGCGCAGTGCCCCGGCCTCCTCGGACGGCAGCAGACCCGCACCGATCAGCGCCGCCCGCCCCGCCTGCGCGCCGGCTATCCGGTATCCGAGCTCGCACGAATCCACCTCGTGGAACGTGCCGTCGGTGATCAGCACCGCCGCGTCGACCCCGGCGAGCCCCTCAAGCAGCCCGGCCCGCAACGCCGGCAGATACTCCCGGGGCAGGCGCGCCTGCGGCACCGCGCTGAGCAGCTCCAACCCACCGTCGGCCCCGGGTGGTTCGAAGCACGCCACGATATGCGCGTAGGGACCGCAGGCACCGACATTCAGCCGCACGCGGACAGCCACGTCGGGCACGGGAACGGGGAGACCGGTCATGTCCCCCACCGTACGGGCGCCCACTGACATCGGTGGGGCTCGCCCGCCTCACCTGCCCACCGTCCCCCCGATCAGCACCACCGCCACTGCCACCGCCACCGCCCCGGCGAACACGGCGTAACCGGGCAGGAACCACCAGAGGAAGGCCCGTGTCGGGCGGCGCCACGGGGACCGCCCTCGGGCGGGAGGCCGCAGGCGCAGTGCGGCCCAGGCCCGGCGGGTCGCGGACAACTCATGTCCGCGGCGGGCGCGGGCGAGGGCGGCGAGCAGCAGGGCGGCGCCGGTGCCGAAGGCGGTGACGGCGCCGAGCGAGGTCCAGGGGGCGGCCGCCAGCAGCAGCGGGGCCGAGAGCGCGATCGTTGCCCAAGCGGTCAGGCAGGCGGCGGCCGCGAGCCGTCGGGACGTGGGGCGGTCGGCCCCGGCCCGTAGGTCGGCCGCTGCCGGCAGGTACCAGACGCAGCCGGAGGCGCTGAGGGCAGCGGCCCCGAGGGCGAGTACGGCGGGAGACGGCATGACCGCTCCTTCCTCCCTCAGCGGTCGGCCGTGGGGCGGGCCGCGACGAGGGCGTCGACGGTGGGGTGGTGGAGGTCGAAGGCGGGCGATTCGCTGCGTATCCGAAGTCCGCGGCGCCCTGTGGGGTGAGGAAGCCGGCCGCGGCGATCAGCGAGCCGAACAGGAACAGCCAGAAGGCGAGCATGTTCAGGCGGGGGAAGGCCACGTCGGGGGCGCCGATCTGAAGCGGCATCAGCCAGTTGGCGAAGCCGGTGAACAGCGGCATGGCGAAGAGCAGCAGCATCACCGAGCCGTGCATGGTGAACGCCTGGTTGAACTGCTCGTTGGAGAGGATCTGGGTGCCCGGGCGGGCCAGTTCGGCGCGCATCAGCAGGGCCATCAGGCCGCCGATGAGGAAGAAGACGAACGCCGAGACGAGGTAGAGCGTCCCGATCTGCTTGTGGTCGGTGGTCGTCAGCCACTGCACCACCTTGTGCCGGCGTGGCGGCCGGGCCGTGGCCCGGCCGCGCACCGGTTCCCTGACCGCCGTTGTCCGTACTTCCCAACCATCCACGGTGCTGTGTCCTCCACCTCGGAAACGTGAATCGGGCCGGGAAGCGGCCAGGACCGGGAAGAGCCATCGGCACGGGGGAGACCGGCCCTTCCCGGCAGACACATCGTCAGCCGGCGGCAACCACGGCCCCCAGGGCCGAACAGCCCTCCCCCCGACCGCGACCGGCCTTCCGTACGGGGACGGCCGGCCCCGTGGCACGCCCCTCCGGATGGCCGGTCGGCACCGGTGTCCGTCGGCGCCCCCGTGATGATCACGTACGCTGCCGAGCAGACGTACGGGATCTTTGGGAGCAGCACGGTCATGTCCGAATCGCAGCAGTACGTACCGGCCGCGAGCGGTCCGCACGGGCCCCAGCTCCATGAGCCGGACCGGGTGCGCGGCCTGCTCGACGCGGTGATGAGCCTGGGGCGGGGGCTCGAACTCCCGCAGGTGCTCAGGGGCATCGTGGAGGCGGCGGTCACCCTCACCGACGCGGAATACGGGGCGCTGGGCGTGGTCGGCGACGGGCAGTTGTCGCAGTTCCTGCCCGTCGGGATGTCCGACGAGCTCATCGGGCTGATCGGCCGGACGCCGTGCGGCCACGGCATCCTCGGGGAACTGATCCGCAACCCCGCACCGCTGCGGCTCACCGACCTGACGAGCCATCCGCACAGCCACGGCTTTCCGGCCAACCACCCCCCGATGCGGACCTTCCTCGGGGTGCCGGTCCGGGTCCGCGACGAGGTGTTCGGCAATCTCTACCTCACCGAGAAACGGGGCGGCGGCTCGTTCGACGCGGACGACGAGGCGGTGCTGACCACGCTGTCCATCGCGGCGGGAGTGGCGATCGACAACGCCCGCATGTACCACGAGAGCCGCCGCCGGGAGCGGTGGCTGGAGGCGCTGGGCGAGATCACCCGCAGTCTGTTGTCCGGTACGGACGCGGACGAGGTGCTGCGGCTGATCGCCGAGCGGGCGCGGGAGGTCGCCGGCGCGGACTGTGCGGCGGTCCTGCTGCCGGCGGCCCCGTCCGCGGACCAGCTGACGGTGGCGGTGGCGTGCGGTACGGGCGCGAGCCGGATCACCGGGTTGCGGGTGCCGGCCGACGGTTCGCTGCCCGGGATGGCCGTCCGCAGCGGCCGTCCGGTGGTCAGCGCCGATCTGCGGGCCGACCCGCGGGCGTACCCGCTCGGGCCGGGCAGCGGGACCGGGTCCGGGACCGCGGAAGCGTTGAACGGGGCGGCTCTGCACGGGGAGTCCGGGGAGCCCGGGGAGCCCGGTGAGGTGTACGGGCCGGCGGTCGCCGTCCCGCTCCAGGTGGACACCGGCTGCGGTGCGCTGCGGCTGAGCCGCCTGGCCGGGCGGCCCGCCTTCGACGACGCCGAGGTCAGGCTGATATCGGGCTTCGCCGACCAGGCCGTGATCGCCCTGGAACTCGCCCGCCGGCGGGCCGAGTCGGAGGAGCTGACGGTCCTCCACGACCGCGACCGGATCGCCCGCGACCTGCACGACCTCGCCATCCAGCGGCTGTTCGCCACCGGCATCACGTTGCAGAGCGCGACCCGGTTGATCGAACGGCCGGAGGCCGCCGAACGGGTCGGCCGCGCGGTCAACGACCTGGACACCACCATCAAGATCATCCGGTCCACCATCTTCGGCCTGCGCACCACCGGGGACGGCAAGGACGGCCGCGGTCTGCGCCGGGACCTCACCGAGACCGTGCGGCGGGCGGGCGGTCCCCTCGGCTTCACCCCGGCGCTGCGGATCGACGGCCCGGTGGACGCGGCGGTGCCCGACGATCTGGCGCAGCACCTCGTGGCGGTGACCGCCGAGGCCCTCAGCAACGCCGCCCGGCACGCCCGCGCCCGCCATCTGGACGTGGCACTGTCGGTGACCGCGGTCGCGGTGACGCTGGCGGTGACGGACGACGGGGTGGGTGTCGGGGCCGCACCGCACACCGGGGGCCTGGCGAACATGCGGGCCCGGGCGGAGATGCACGGCGGTCAACTGGCCGTCGAGACACCTGAGGACGGCGGCACCCGCATCGTGTGGTGCGTCCCGTTGCCCGACTGACCCGGTCCGTGGCGGGGCCCGGCGGCCGCCGGGCC